>JAGFJG010000121.1 GCA_024102915.1 Caldilineales bacterium | reverse complement strand
ATGCACTGGCAAAACGTGCTTCATCGTCCATCGTCCGTCGTCTATCGTCGAGAATAAAACTACTGGTTTCATGATGAACCCAGTCTGGCGAGCAAGAATGTTACCGGCAATCCGCTAAGCTATCGGTCGCAACCCCGCCTCGATCTGCGCCCGTCTGGGTTCGAGGAACGGCGGCAACGCCAGGCGCTCGCGCAGGTCTACGGGGCCTTCGTCGGCGGCGCATCCGGGGCCGTCCGTGGCGATTGCGTACAGGATGTAGTTCGGCGTACGGAAATAAAGGGATTGAAAATAGCACCGATCGACCAGGCCCGACGTGCCCAGTCCGGCGTTACGGATGCGTCTATCCCAGGCGATTTGCTCATCGACATTGGGCGTGCGAAAAGCGACATGATGCACGCCGCCAATCCCCACCCGGCCCGGCTGCAATCTCGGACGTTCTTCCACCACCACAAAGGTTCCTGGCCCGCCTGGCCCGCTTTCGAACACCGCCGACTGTCCGTCTCCCCCGCCCGCCGGTTCCAACACAGACATCTCTCGGAATCCCATGATTTCGGTCAGCACCATGGCCGTGGGTTCCAGCCGCCGCACCACTAGCGTCACCGAGTCCAGCCCCCGAATTTGCATCTCCGCCGGAATCGGGCTGCGTTCCCAGGGAATCCCGCCTGGCGCGCCGCCACCATCGACCAGTTCCAGTTTCTGGCCTTCCGGGTCGGTAAATCTGATGCGCTCTCGCCCCGCCCACTCGACGATGCCGGAATGGGAGAGGCCGTGCTCATCAAGGCGGGTCGCCCACCAATCCAGCGCCACCCGGCCATTGACGCGCAACCCCGTACTGTCGATCATATGCGAGCCGCGCGTGGTTCGGCCCACATGCGGCCATTCAAAAAAGGTGAGATCGGTGCCGGGACTGCCCTTCGCATCGGCGAAAAACAGATGATAGGCTGAGACATCGTCCTGATTGACGGACTTTTTGACCAGGCGCATGCCCAGGACTTGCGTGTAAAATTGGACATTGCGCGAGGCGTTGCCAGTGACGGCGGTGACGTGGTGGAGGCCGGTTAGTTGCATGTTTGCACGTAGCAGGTAGCAGGTGGCGGTTAGCCGTTGATTGTTGATGTTGCCAATCTTAGCGCGGATGCCACGCAGATTCAAGCGATCCGCTTCCAATTCCCCGACCTCACCACCACTCCCTGATTTCGTCCTAAGTCCCGGCTCCGTCTGGCGCACAGGCGCAGACCATATCGGCTTTTTCGGACAACATGTACGCCCGCTGGCCGGAACCGGCGCCGCACAGCGTCGTCAGCGGGCACAGTTCGCAGGGGCCGGAAGTTCCATCGACAAGCTGCAAGCGGCCCTGCCCGGCGAGCGTGCTCAACATCCCCTCCAGTGCGCTTTCGGGCACGCACAGACGGTGCGATAACTCCGAGACCGAGAGCGGCCCCGGTTGCGCCTGAAATTCAGCCAGAATCGAGTACAGCATCACCTAACCTGTGCAAGTCGGGAGCGAGAAGATGAACCGCAGATTTCGCAGATTAACGCAGATTTTTCTTGATCCTATTAAAGGGTCTTTGAACCACAGAGACCACGGAGGGCGCCGATTCGCTTCTTGTCCTCTGATCAACGGCTTCATGGTATGACCTGCCTTTAGCCAAGTCCAAGCATGCGCCCGAACTGGAAAATCGCCACGGCCAGCAGCCAGGGCAGGATCGTCTGAATGCCGGCGGACAGACTGGCCCAGCGCCAGCCGAATTCCTGGGCCTGGGCGCTGAGGGTGGCGATGCACGGCAAATAAGTGAGGACAAAGACGAGAAACGCCAGGGCCGCCAGCGGGGTGAAATGCGCAGGCAGCGCCCGTGTCAGCCCGGTGTCCTGTGTCTGTTCGGCGGCGGGGAACAGGGTAACGCCTGGGGTGAGCGCCTCCAGCAATTGCTTGCCCGCATCAACCGTCGCTGCGGCAAATCCCAGCACGATTGTCTCGAGCCCGCCCGGCTCATCCCCGGACGTGGCGCTGTCCCCATCGGCGTCGCCGGTTAGCAATTGCGACATGCTGGAGATGATCATCTCCTTGGCGATGATGCCGGTGATCAGCGAACCGGCCAGTTCCCATTCACCGAATCCCGCCGGGGCCAGCGTGGGAGCCAGGATCGTGCTCACCCGGCCGTACAGGCTTTGCTGCGGGTTTTGCACATTCCAGGGCAGATGCAACAGAAACCACAGCACGACTGAAACCAGCAGCAAGACCGTGCCTGCGTTCTTGATAAATTGGGCGCTCTGCGACCACGTGTAGGAAAACAGGTTGCGCAGATGCGGCCGCCGATAGGGCGGATAGGTGATGACCGACGTGCCAATCTGGCCCTTGAACACCACCTTTGAAACCACCAATCCGATGACGGCTGCCAGAACGATGCCAAATAAATACAGGCCCCAAATCACCCAGCCGGCGTGCCGGGGGAAGAAAGCCAGCCCGAAAATCACATAAACCGGCAATCGGGCCGAACAGGACATAAACGGGATCATCAGGCCGGTGAGCAGGCGGGCCGGGCGGCTTTCGATCGTGCGGGTGGCGTAAATGGCCGGGACATTGCAGCCGAAGCCGACGATCATGGGCAGAAACGACTTGCCGTGCAGCCCGAATTTCTGCAGGAATCGATCCATCACCAACGCTGCGCGCGGCATATAACCACTGTCTTCGAGCAGCCCCAGGCAGAGGTACATGATCACAAGCCCGGGAACGAAGACAAGCACGCCGCCCACCCCGGCCACGACGCCATCGATCACCAGTGAAACCAGCCACACGGGCGCTTCGATCAACGCCAGAAGCGCCAGCAGCCAGTGCGTCACCGGGCCGCTGATGACGGCATCGATCCAATCCAGGTAGGGGGCGGAGACATTTTGCACCAGGCTGAAGGTCAGATACATCAGGGCGAGGAAAATGGGCAGGCCGAGATAGCGATGCGTGAGCACGGCGTCCAGCTTTTCGCTCGTGCTCACCCTTACCTGCGCCTCGCTGGCGACGCCAGCCAGCTCGTGGACGAATTGATAGCGATGGTCGGCCAACGCCAGTTGCACGCCATCGCCATAGTGCCGTCGCAACCGAGATCGGCTTTCGGCCAACGCCGTCACCAATGGTTCGACGCCATCGACAGCCCGCATATCCTTCTCCACCAGCGCATCCTCTTCCAGCAATTGGATGGCAAGCCAGCGCGACGGGAAGCGCGCCGCAAGAGCGGGAATGCGTTCCGCTACCGCGCTCAGATAGGCTATCTCCGCCTCGATGTCCCGGCCGTAATCAACGCAAATGCTGCGATTCGAGGCGGCGGACGGCGGGGCGGAAACGGCAGCCCCAGCCAGAAAATCAGATTCGGAAACCTGCAACGTCATCGCGCCGCCAACCCCTGCGCCAGAACCGCTTCGATGGCCTGACGTAGCGGAAGCTCGCCTGCCCCATTCTGTTCCGCCGAAATGACCGGCACGCCGTTCAGCCTGGCAGAAAGTCTCTCCGCTTCGATCCTGAACCCCGCCGACCGGGCTTTGTCCTGCTTGCTCAGCGCCACTATCAAGGGCAAGCCCAATTCCACCAATTGCACCGTAAGGTATAAATCCCGTTCAAGATTGGTGGCGTCGACCACATTCACCAGCAAATCGGGCCTGCGCGCAACCAGTTGCCTGCGTACGTCAATCTCCTCACTTTTGGTCGAACCCAGGCTGTAGATGCCAGGCAATTCTTCCAACCAAATCGCTCGTCCGTCCTGCTGATAATGATCGGGCGGAAGAAGGGAATCCCGGCCTGTCAATGCCTGAATCATCGTGGATTTGCCGGCGGAGGGATTGCCGATGAAGTACACGCGCGACATTGTTTGGGAAGTCAAAGTGATTCAATACTCCTGTTTCTGCAAATGAGTTGCAAAAACAAGTATAGTGCGCCCCGACTTTCCCGGCGATGATCTAGATCAGGTTTTGGCGCCAATTCAGTCACGCCGGGCCAGGATATCGCGCAAGCCATCACCCGCAAGATTGAAGCCGAGGACGCAGAGGGTGATGGCCAGGCCGGGGAACAACGCCAACCACCAGGCCGTGCTCATGTAATCCCGCCCGGTTGCCAGCATCGCCCCCCATTCAGGTGTGGGCGGCTGCGCGCCCAGGCCGATAAAGCTCAATCCGCCCACGGCCAGCAAGACTGTGCCCAGGCGCAGGGTGATCAGGACGACCAGGGGCGAGGCGATGTTGGGCAGGATGTGGCGAACGAGAATGCGAGTGCGGGATGCGCCAATGGCGCGGGCCGATTCGATATAGGTTTCCCGGTTGGCGGACAGGCTGCTGCCGCGCGCCAGGCGAAAGAAAGACGGCACGCCGATAATGCCGAGAGCCAGAATTGCCGCGCTGAGCGATGGGCCTGAACGTGCGACCAGCACCACCGCCAGCAAAAGACCCGGAAAGGCCAGCCAGGCATCCATAAACCGGGCGATCACCTGGCCCGACCAGTGGCTCGTCGTCCCCGCCGCCAGCCCCAGTCCAATGCCAGGGATGGCCGAGAGCAGCACGGTAAGGATGCAAACCAGGATGGCAATGCGCGCCCCATATAGAACCCGGCTGAACATATCTCTGCCGAACTGGTCTGTGCCGAAGGGATGCTCAACGCCGGGCGGTTGCAGCCGCAGCGCGGGTTGCATCTGTTCGGGCGGGGCCGGGGCAAGCAGTGGGGCTAGTAATGCGGCCGCCAGGAGCAGGAGGATCAACATGCTCCCAACCAGGAGTCCGGGCGAGACCGCTCGAAAACGCGAGCGACTTCGGAGATGTGTTTTGGATTCGGTGCGTGCCCCGGTCAGCGAGATGCGCAGGCGATTGGCGGCTTGCATGTCCGGACTCAGAGGGCGGCCGTGCCCACTCGCGGGTCGAGCAATGCGTGCATGACATCGACCGCCAGATTGACGACCTGATACATGACGGCGATGAAGAGCACCGCCCCCAGAACGGTGGGGAAATCGTTGTCGAGGATGCCCTGCACGGTGAGACGACCGAGACCGGGCCAAGCGAAGATGGTCTCGATCACGATGGCGCCGCCCAGTAGATTGCCGGCGTGCAAACCCAGCACTGTGATCACCGGGATAAGGCCATTGCGCAGGATATGTCGCCGCCAGGTCTGGCCGGATCTCAATCCTTTGGCCCGCGCCGTGCGCACGTAATCGGCATGTTTCACATCGAGCACACTGGCGCGCACCATGCGGGCGATGACGGCGACAAAGGGCAGGGCCAAGCAAATGACAGGGAGGACGAAATGCTCCGGCGTTCCCGCGCCCGCAACCGGCAGCCAGCGCAATCGCAACGAGAAAACCAGCACCAACAAAACGGCGGCCCAGAAGGTGGGGATCGACATCCCAAGCGTCGCCAGCGATGTGATGCCCAGGTCGAGATAGCCGCCCGGTCGGGATGCAGCCAACAATCCGCCCGTGCCGCCCAGCAAAACTGCCAGCCCCAGTGCAGCCAGGGCCAGCAGGGTTGTGTGCGGAAGTCGCTCGCCGATCAGTGTCGTTACAGGCCGCCCACTGATCAGCGATTTGCCCAGATCGCCGTGCAGGACGACGCCCGCCATAAAGCCAAGATAGCGGTCGAACCAGGGCAAATCCAGCCCCAATTCGGAGCGAACTGCGGCCAGTTGATCCGCCGAAGCAAAATCCCCGACCAGCGTATCGGCAGCGTCGCCAGGCGTCATGTCCAGGAGCACGAAGGCGACAAAGCTGACGAAAATCGTCACCAGAATGGCGCCGCCGATACGTCTAATCAAAAAAAGCAGCATGGGCAGTGGACGGTAATCAGTAAACAGTAGTCAGTGATCGGTGGTCAGTTGACTGTTCACTGTTCACTGAATACTCATCACTCGATCACTCCTACGGAACCCAGGCGTCATTCAGCAGCACGCGCCCCATCGGGCCGATTACGACATCATTCACTCTACCGCTGACGGCGATCACGTCCAGTGGCTCATACAGGGGCTGCCAGGGCGCGTCGGCCATGATCAGCTTTTGCGCATCCATGTAGATTTGGGCGCGAGCAGCCGGATCGAGTTCCGTCATGCCTTGAGCGAAGAGTGCGTCGACTTCGGGATTAGAATAGAACTGGCGGTTGGTGCTGCCGATGCGGTCGGAACCCAGATAGATATTGAGCACGTCGGCATCGTTCCAGCCGTAACGCCAGATCATCATGTCATAATTACCTGCTCCGGCAGCCTCCATGGCCGCCCCGGCTTCCAGCAATTGGATTTCGACCGGCACGCCGATGGCGGCCAGTTGATTCTGGATCACGGCGGCGATGTCGCCATTAGGCGGGCGGGTCGAGCTCATGATAGCGGCCTGCAGTTTCTCGCCATTCCGCTCCCATTCGCCATCGTCGTTCCTGATGAATCCGGCCTCTGCCAGCAACACTTCGGCCTGGACGGGATCATATTTCAACTCCAGATCGCAAAGGCTCTCGTCGTAACCAGGCAGGGTCGAGGCCAGGGGTGCGCAAGCCAGTTTTCCAATCCCTCCCAGCGCCGCCAGTAGAATCTCCTCTTTGTTGATAGCGTGCGAGAGTGCCTGGCGTACAAGGGCTTCATCGAAGGGCGGGCGGCTGGCATTGAAGCCCAGGTAAATCAGGCTGTTGAGCGCTGCCTCGGTCAAATCGACATCTGGGAGTTGTTCCAAAACAGCCAAATGTGCGGGCTGATTAAGGAAGATGACATCAGCTTCGCCAGCCTGGAATGCCGCCAATTGCGTGGAAGCATCAGGAATGACGTTGAAGACAGCCTGCTCGATATAGGGCGCACCTTTGTTCTCCACATCCAACGGACCCCAGGCGTAATTAGGATTGCGGGTCAGGGTCAGCGAGACGCCCGGCTGCCAATCGGCCAACATAAACGGCCCTGTCCCCACCGGCTTCTGGGCGAAAGCTTCCCCCTCAGCCTCGGCGGCGGTGGGGCTGATGATGCCGGCATAGGGCATCGAGATGGTGCCAAAGAAGACCGACGACGGCGCTTCGAACTCGAATTGGACGGTGTCGTCATCGAGAGCCGAAACGCCCATTATCCCCACCAGACCGCCTGCCACGGGCGAGGCTGAACCCAATTCCATGAAGCGATTGAACGTGTATACGACCGCATCGGCATCCATCGGTGTGCCGTCATGGAATGTCACGCCGGGGTGTAGATCAAAGGTGATGGTGAGTCCGTCGTCTGAGATTTCCCAGCTATCAGCCAGGAAGGGATGATAGTTGTTGTCGGCATCCCGATAGACGAGAGTGTCGAGGAGATAGGGCAGAAGGATGTTCTGGCCGGAGCCGGGAGCGCCGTGGGGATCGAGGCCGGAAGGCTCGGAAGTGATGGCCCGGACGACGACACCGCCCGGAACAGGTTTGGACATGGCGGCAGGCTCGGCGGCGGGCGTTTCAGCCTGGGCGTCAACCGGCGGCGCTTCGATCTGCGCTGCTCCGGCGTCGGCAACGGGTGCGGGCGCGGGGGCGCAAGCGGCCACCGCCAAAACGAGCAGGACTGCGATGACGAGGATGATGCTTTGTCTCATAGGTAACTTGGTTCTCCTTGGCCTGGACACGCAGGGCTGACGACATTCGCGCACGGCGTATCCAGAAACTATAGAAATATAAGTTTTTCTATAATATCCTAAGTTTTTTTCCACAAACATGATTCATATCATACCCAACCCAGAAATATTGTCTATGCTTTAGATCATATCCATCGCCGACTTCAGTAAACTTTAATCTTCTGAGACTGTACACGCGTGACCAATCTGCCGCTTAAACCGACGAACATTGACGAAAATGGACGATGCGACGAACGGGGCTCGTCAATATTCGTCCCTTCGCCCCATCGTCACAGGGCCTTCGACGGATATTTTATCGATGACGGAAAGCCTGCCTGTACAGTTGCAATTCTCTTTGGGAGTGACCGATGACCTATCCGCCCCCACGGCTGATTTTCTGGGAGACGACCGCAGGCTGCAATCTGGCCTGCATCCATTGCCGCCGCATCACTGTGGCCGATCAGCTCTTGCCGCAAGACCTGACCACCGCCGAAGCCTTCGACCTGATCGACCAGGTTTCGGCCTTCGCCCGGCCTATCTTCGTCCTTTCCGGCGGCGAACCGCTTTTCCGGCCCGACATCTTCGATATCGCCCGCCATGCCAGCGATGCCGGGTTGATCGTCGCCCTGGCCACCAACGGAACCCTTATCGACTCCGCTATCGCCCGTGAAATCAAACAGGCGGGCATTCGGCGTGTCAGCATCAGTTTCGACGGGGCGGACGCATCCACGCACGACATTTTCCGGGGTGCGGGCGCATTCGACAAGGCGAAGGCGGGGATGGGTTATCTGGCCGAGGTGGGCATCCCCTATCAAATCAACACGACGGTTGCCAAGCACAACATCCATCAAATGGACGAAACCTATGCGCTGGCGAGGGGACTGAACGCGGCGGCGCTGCACCTATTCTTGCTTGTGCCGGTCGGCTGCGGTGTGGAGATCGCCGAAGACCAGATGATCGACCCAGACGAATATGAAGCGGTGCTGAACTGGATGTATGACCGGGAGATGGAGGGCGAGATCGAATTGAAGGCTACCTGCGCGCCCCATTATTTCCGCATCTTCAATCAGCGCCAGACCGAAGAACGTCGCCAGGGGATTTTCCGCAAACGCCCGGCCAGTCTGCACCGCCAGAAGAGCGCGGGTGGGAAGCCAGAGGTCGGAGACCAGAGGTCAGAGGGCAGAGGGCATCCCGGCGGGGGACAGGCGATGAATGCCATGACCAAAGGCTGTCTGGCTGGAACCGGGGTCTGCTTTGTCAGCCATCGTGGAGAGGTGTTCCCGTGCGGCTATTTGCCGGTGGAGGCGGGCAACATCCGCAGCCGGCCTTTCCGCCAGATTTGGGAAGGTTCGCCGGTCTTCGCCGATCTGCGAGGGTTCCCGCAGGAAGGCGAGGGCGGCAAGTGCGGCATTTGTGAATTCCGCAATGTGTGTAATGGCTGTCGCGCCCGCGCTTACGGCATGGTGGGCGATTATCTGGCCGAGGAGCCATTCTGTCTCTACGAACCCCGCCAGTTGATCAGCATGGCAGAGGTTATGGCATGAGTGAACCGACAACCAACATCGACATCCGGGAGAAAGGGCGCAGCGAATCGGGTGAGGTGATTGCGTTAGACCGGCGGCTGTTCATGCAGTTGCTGGCCTTCAGCGAATGCACATTCGTGGACGATCTGGCTGAGTCGCTGGCGGCGGAAAACCTGCCCGTCGTCCTTTATGTCAATATCAATGACCCGCAAGGCGTGGGACTGCTCGCCTTCCATGAAGACCCCGACTTCTTCGTCACCCGGCTGCGAGATTACCTGAACCGCTCGCCTTTCGCCGCCCTGACGCCCTTGCCGGAAATGACCATGCTGGGGCGCACCTATAGCCTGGGTTATGAACCCGATCTGGAGCGGACGCTGATCACCCGGCCAATCGAGAAAGTCTGCGACCCGGCCATGCCCTGGGCGATCTGGTATCCGCTGCGGCGCAAGGGCCTATTCGAACAGGCCACAGCCGAGGAACAGCGCACGATGCTGATGGAGCACGGCGGCATCGGACGCGCTTATGCCCGTGCCGGACACGGCACCGACATCCGGCTGGCCAGCCACGGCCTGGATAAAAACGACAACGATTTCACCGTCGCCCTTCTTGGCCCCGATCTTTATCCTCTCTCCACCATCGTGCAGCGCATGCGCAAGACCGTGCAGACCAGCCAGTATTTAGAACGATTGGGGCCATTTTTCATTGGCAAGGCGGCTTGGCAATGCAGCAGATAGCAGGCGGCAGATAGCGGGCAGCGTGTTCCCTATCTCGCCGATCCCCAACCACCGACCATACCTAACTGACCACTTCTCACACCCCATGAACCCAGCCATTCTCCTCCTGGCCTACGGCGGGCCGAACAGCCTGAACGACATACCCGAATACTTGCTTGACATCCGCGGCGGACGCCACACGCCCCGGCGCCTCATCGACGAAATCAGCGAGCGCTACGCCTTGATCGGTGGACGCAGCCCGTTGCTGGAAATCACCAATTGCGTGGCCGAGAAGCTGGCGGACAAGACCGGATTGCCGGTGTACGTGGGCATGCGCCATTGGCCGCCGCGCATCGAAGAGGTTGTGCGGCAAATGCTGCTGGAAGATGACATCGACCAGATCATCGCCATTCCGCAGGCGCCGCACTACAGCCGTCTCAGCGTCGGCAAATACCGTGAGGCGTTAGAGTTAGCCGTCGCCATGACCCAGGTTGAAGTCGAAATCGAATTCGTGGAAAGCTGGCACACCGAGGAACACTATCTGGCCGGGATCAGCGAGAACGTGCGGGCGACGCTGGCCGAGTTTGCGCCAGTCCCCGCCGATGAAGTCATGGTGATTTTCACCGCGCACAGCCTGCCCGAATTTATTCTCGAACAGGGCGATCCGTACGACGCCCAATTGCGGGAAACAGCCGCCTTGCTGGCCGGCCGCCTGGGTCTGGCCGAAGGGCGCTGGATGTTCTGTTATCAGAGCGCGGCCCAGACCGGCGTGCCCTGGCTCGGCCCGCAGGTCGAAGAGGTTGTGGTCGAATTAGGTAAACGAGGTGAACGCTATCTCCTGGTCGCGCCCATCGGTTTCATCGCCAACCACGTTGAAGTGCTGTACGACATCGACATCGGCGTGCGACAGATCGCTGAGAAGCATGGGATCACACTGAAACGCCCGCCCATGCTCAACGACAGCCCTGCGTTAGTCAATGCCCTGGCTGCGTTGGCGGTGCGAAGCCGGGTATTGGAGATTTGATATTGGGTATTGGGTAATCCAACCGCCCGGCATAACCCTAAAACCCAATGCCGAAGACCAACTGCCCGTACTCACCCAAGCTGAAACCTATGCCAACAAAGCCCTCTCAATATCCAATATCCGATACTCCCTCTTCCATCGCTATCATCGGCGGCGGCATCGCCGGCCTGAGCACAGCCTATTTCCTGCAAAGACAGGCGGCGGAGAGTGGCCAACCGGTGAGCGTCACATTGTTGGAAGCAGAGCCGAGATTGGGCGGCAAGATGCTGACCGAGCACATCGATGGGTTCACGGTGGAGGGCGGGCCGGATAGCTTTATCACGCAGAAACCAGCAGCGCTGCAACTGGTCGAGGAGTTGGGCATCGAAGACAGGCTGATCGCCACGCAGGATGAAAACAAAGGCGTGTATGTTTATCAGGGCGGCAGGCTCAAGCCGTTACCCGACGGCGTCATGCTGATCGTGCCGACCGAGATCATGCCGTTTGCGCTCAGTTCGTTGTTTTCACCGCTGGGCAAATTGCGCATGGGCATGGATTTGTTTCTGCCCGGTCGCCAGGATGACGAGGACGAGACGCTGGCCGATTTTATCCGCAGGCGGTTGGGCCACGAGGCTTTGGACAGGCTGGCCGAGCCGCTGATGGCCGGGATTTACAATGCCGAAGCCGAAGACCAGAGCATCATGGCCACCTTCCCCCGCTTCCGGGCGATCGAGAAAAAGCACGGCAGTCTGATCAAAGGCATGCTGGCCGGGAAGCGAAATCGCCCCCAACCCGCCCCGCAAAACGGCTCGCGACCCCGCAGCGTTTTTATGTCAATGCGCGGCGGCATCAGCGACCTGGCCGAGGCGCTGACTGCGCACCTGAATGGCAACGTGCGGTTGGGAACGCCGGTTCAGGCTATCGAAGCGAATGGCAGCGGCTATCGGCTGAGACTGCCCGACGGTGAGAGCCTGCACGCTGACCAGGTGGTGCTGGCGACGCCGGCGTATGCGGCTGCCGACCTGCTGCAAGGGCTGCGCAGCGATCTGGCTGGCTGCCTGCGCCGCATTCGTTATGTCAGCACCGGCACGATCTCCCTGGCCTACAAACGCAGCGATATCCCCCACCCGTTGAACGGCTTCGGCCTTGTGATCCCGCGCAGCGCTGGCCGCCGCATCAACGCCGTGACGTGGAGTTCGATTAAGTGGCCCTATCGCGCCCCCGACGGCAAAGTGCTGTTGCGGGTGTTCTTCGGCGGCTCTCGCCACCCCGATGTCTTTGCCCTGCCCGACGATGAACTGGCTGCCCTGGTACACGAGGAACTGCGGGTGATCATGGGCATCACGGCGAAACCGGAATTCCAGCGCATCTATCGCTGGGCCAACGCCTCGCCGCAGTACGATGTCGGCCATCTTGATCGAGTGGCGGGAATGCGCGCGTCCTGTCCGCCCGGCATCCATCTAACCGGCAGCGCCTATGGCGGGGTGGGCATCCCCGATTGTGTGGCGCAAGGGAAGGAGACGGCGAGGCGGGTGGCTGGTAGGGTGGGTTTGTTGGTTGGTTAGTTGGTTTGGTGGCGAGTTGGTTGGGGATTATGAATTGTACGAGGCGGTGACAACGGGCAAACTCAGCAGACCATCAATCTGCCATCTCTTGCCAAGTCCAGTTCCAACGGCACGCCTTTGCCCGGCTCCAGAACCAGCGTCAGCGCGCCCATGTCGCATTGATCGACGCAGATTCCGCAGCCCATGCACAGGTCGGCGTCCACGACGATGCTGAAACCGTAACCGATGGAAAGTGCATCGAACTGGCAGTATTCCATGCAGGCTCCGCATCCGGCGCATAGGTCCGCATCGACTTGGCTGATATACCCGGAAGCGATGATCATGGGCGTGCCGTTACGCATGGATTGCATGGCTCCGCAGCAGCAGGCGCAGCAATTGCAAATGGCATAGAAGCGGCCCAGCATCGCGTCCTTGAAAAAGGCGTGGTGCACATGGCCCCCGCTCGTGTTCCGCTTCCAGGATAGCGACCGCTTCGGCGCTGGTGATGGCGCGGGAGCGTTCGGGATGATGTTCGAGCACGAAGCTGGCGAACGGCTCACCAACAATCAGGCAGACATCTAACGGCAGGCACGGCTTCTCGCGTGAGGCGCGGCAGGGGCAGTCAAGGACGGCGATGTGATCGGGGTCGTGGAGGATAATGCCGCGCGCTTTCTCAAATGGCACCACGTGTTCGAGATTGGTGATCTCTATGTCGCGCCGGACGCTGACCAATTTCTTCGCCGTGTCCAGCGAAATGACCTTGCCGTGATAGCCATCGGCAAATGTGCCGGTCTCGCCAGTCGGGTGCGTGGGCACGGGCAGGATGCGCTGCACCCGACTTAAAACTGGCCCAGCCACCCGCGCCAGCCTGGTTTCGCCCAACCCGGAACCAATATAGAGGTATGGCCAGCGGGCGTATGCATAGCCGTGGGCGATATCCCACAACGAAACCGTGGACGAACGCAACCCCTCACGCACGAATGAAAGGGTCGATGATTTGAATACACGATTCCTAAGCCTGCCAGGCATGGTTCCCTCGATGCGATGAACATGGATGAATCGACGCTGTTTCAGTGTACGTCAGAATATGCTCACATTCCATGCGCTAGATCATACGGCGATGACGTGATTCACCCTCCCGTAAGGGCCTGCTTTGACCGGTCCTATCTCTGGTGCTATGATCAAATTGTGGTGTAAGCACTGGCGACTGAGCCGTGTTTGAAATTCGATATTCTGACTGCTGCTGTCTGCACCCATTGCAGGCGCACAGTATCCAGACTGCGTTCTGCACAGTATCTCAGAGGAGGTTCATATGCAGCGACCTTTCTGTAGTTGACGCTCCCGCGTGGATTTGTATGGATTGGCTTCCCCAAATGAACACACACGACCGCCCGTTACCCCCTCTGTCGAAGCGGGCGGCAAAAATGTCACGCTTTCGTCTTACCAAGGAAAAATCAGATGAAAACCGCAACGCTCCTTCGTCTTGGCGGCTTGGCGATGATCCTTGCCCAGGTACTGAATCTTATCAATAACTTGCTCTACCTATTCCAGAGCGAACAACCTCCGACTGTGTCCCGGACGCTGATAATTTTACTTGGCGCCGTCCCCCTGTTTACGCTGGGATTGGTGGCCTTATACGCGAGTGTGGCGCGGCGAGGCGGCATCGTTGGTTTGCTCGCCTTCCTTTTTCTGTTCCTCTCCAGCCTCAGTGATATGGCAAGCTGGACACTGAGCTTAGCGACGGCACAAGGATTCACAACCCTGGAGCAAATCAATCAGGTGCCCTTCAACGCAGCGGCCAGCAGTGTATTTGGTTGGATTTACTGGCTGGGGCTCTTACTCTTGGGCTATACTGTCTACCGAAGCGGCGTCTATCCGAGGGCGGCTGGCGTTCTACTCGCCCTGATTGCACCCCTTTCATACTTCAACGGTGTGAGCTTTGTTACACCCATTTTCATTCTCTTCTCATTCGGGGTTTGGGTGTGGCTCGGCTGGCTGCTCGCCTCGGGGAAAGTGACGATGATGGAAGCCGATTGAGTGGACAATGAACTTCACGCTGGCGGAAATCGGCATCCAGTTTCCCGACTACCACCAGCGGATGACGGGCAGGCAGGGTTAATCCCGCACCATTATTAGTTGGCTAACTTCATGGTGACGCATGGCGGCTGCGTTTCCGCTCGGCCATGCACAGTCACCCCGAAAGACGTCATTGTCGTGAACTACGAGCGTGCAGGCGCAGTCACGACCGGAAGGTGAAGAATTGGGTTGTGTCGGGCTTCTGATGACGATGACAAGATGACGTCGATTCCACCCAACTTTCAGGCATTTTCCTCGCTTCGGCTTTATAATACTCTCCGGCTTTTTTCTCACCCCTGCCGCCAGCGTATTTCGTTGGATGGCTGGCAAAACTCAACGAAAACCACACCAGGAGATTTATGGAAATTGATCATAACGCCCCGTTACATGCAGAGAAGGATATTCTGATCGCCGCACCACTGGAAAAGGTATGGTCAGAAATAACCCAAATAGATCAATGGTCTATGTGGCAACCGGATGTAACATCGGCAAAATTGGATGGCACGCTGGCAACAGGTACGAAGTTTCATTGGAAAGCGAAAGGTCTCAATATCACATCTACGATTCAGCTATTAGAGCCAATGCAGCGTATTGGCTGGACAGGCAAATCACTGGGCATGCAGGCCAAACATATTTGGGTATTTGAGAATCGTCAGGACGGCACGCACGTAAAGACTGAGGAATCACTTTCGGGGTGGTTTCCCCGCATCCTGAAGCTATTCGACTCGAAGTTTTTGGAAAAATCACTGCAAAATTCTCTGCAAGTGCTCAAAGCGCATGTGGAAGGGTTGCCATGAGTTCTCATCCCATTAATTTGGGACTGCGCTTTTTGCTTGAGATCATCGCCCTCATCGCCATAGCCGTATGGGGATGGCAAGAAGGCGAGGGGTGGGTTCGGTTCCTTCTGGCCATAGGAATACCGGTTATCGCCGCAACGTTTTGGGCGACATTTCGAGTGCCAAATGACCCCGGAACAGCGCCTGTTGCGATACCGGGCATTTTACGCCTGATATTCGAGTTAGGCATCTTCGCATTCGCCACCTGGGCGCTCTTTGATTCAAACCTCATTGTATGGGCCTGGATACTTGGCATCATCACACTACTCCATTACGCGACTTCGTACGATCGTATTCTTTGGCTAATCAGACAGTGAAACTGAACCACGTCCACCACAACTTGCGCCTGTCTGCCAGGAATTACGCCGCTCCAAAAAGAAAGAATGATATTACCAAAGAAGCGAGACCCCAGGTTCATCACCGTACGTCGCGGCGGCATGCTCCAGGACACGGATCATCGCCTGCTTGCGATATGGGCAGCCGATTGCGCTGAGCACGTGTTGCACCTGTTCGAGGAAATGCGACCCAATGACAAACAGCCACGTCAGGCCATCGAAGCGGCGCGCGCCTGGACGCGGGGCGAGATGACGATGACGCAATCCCGAGCGGCAGGTGGTCATGCGATGGCGGCGGCAAGGGATTTGAGGGGGGCGGCGCGGCATGCCGCCTATGCCGCTGGCCAGGCGGCGGTGGTCGCGCATGTGGCAGCGCATGAATTGGGCGCAGCGGCCTACGCAATCAAAGCAGCACGCGCAGCAGCGCCCGATGGTCAGGCTGAAGAAGCTGGTCGCCTCGAGTGCCTGTGGCAGCGCGCACAACTTCAGGACGAAATCCGTGACCTTGTGCTTGACGATCAGAAGTTGCGCAACGATCTCTGTTGGTTCGTGTTCGATTGTTGAACATTGCCTTTCGCATGGGCTGTATCTTGTCAACAAATGGGTAATGCATGAATCTCGAACTTGCCGATAAGATCGCTTTGGTCACAGGCGCATCCAGCGGGATCGGTGCGGCCACAGCGCAGGTGCTGGCCGAAGAAGGGGCGGATGTGGTGGTTGCATATGGGCAGGACGATGTTGGCGCTGGTCGTTGCGCGCAAATAGTCGAATCATTGGGGCGGCGGGCCTGGCTTTGTCCCATGGATATCCGTCGCCCTGATGCCGTGACAACAGCCGTTGAACGACTCAAGACTGAAATCGATAAGCTCGACATACTGATTCTCTGCGCGGGATACAACAAAATTACTCCCCTACAGGAAATCACGCCTGACGAATGGGATCAGGTTCTCGATGTCAATTTAAGCGGGGTCTTCTATGTGGTGCAGGCAATCCTCCCTCTGCTGAAGCCGGGGGCTTCGATCGTGGCTGTCGCAAGTGTTGCGGCTCAGACCGGCGCTCCGCAACATATGCATTATGCTGCGGCCAAAGCCGGCCTCGTCAATCTGACAAAGAGCCTGGCCCGAACTTTAGCGCCGGGTATCCGGGTGAATTGCGTCTCGCCGGGGGTTGCCCTGACGCCTATGGGACAGGCGACTGTGGAGAATCTGCCAGCCGATTACGCCAGAAGCAAGCTGTTGGTGCAGCGCTTTGCCACGCCAGAAGAAATAGCACGTTGTATCGTATTTGTCGCCAGTCCTATGGCAAGTTTCATGACCGGAGCCACCATTGACATCAACGGCGGCAGAGATATGCGGTGAGGCAGCGCTGATGGACGATTGACGGGGTGCTCGCCCGCCGTTATGATGTGCGCCACACAATCACGACACGCCAGCTGGAGGACATCATGGAATTGGGCGCATTCTCGGTCAGCCTGACCGTCAAGAATCTGGAAGAGTCCCGGTCATTTTATGAGAAATTGGGATTCGAGACCTTCGGCGGCGACGCCGCGCAGAACTGGCTGATTCTTAAGAACGGCGATTGCATTATCGG
Source organism: Caldilineales bacterium (assembly GCA_024102915.1). Taxonomy (GTDB): domain Bacteria; phylum Chloroflexota; class Anaerolineae; order J102; family J102; genus JAGFJG01. Next base: position 72,690 of record JAGFJG010000121.1, on the reverse strand, counting down.
GCTGTTTCAGGGCATGTTCGAGCAGAATATCCTGACGTTCAATCCCGGCTGGGATGCCAATGCCAGCCCGCTTGCCTCATTCACAGATGTGCGCGAGATTCAGCGCCGGTTGAAAGCGCAGGGGGTGGGAATCCAGACCGAAGTGGACGAGAGTACGACCGGCCCGGCCCATCTCTTCCTGGCTGACCCCGACGGCAATCTCATCCTCATCGACCAGCACGTTTAAACTTGTGTTAGCATTATTGAACTGAGGAGATGCATGAAACGCCAGCTTATCGATCAATATAAGGCGCTTTTCGTGCGGAAGAGGTTTTTCAGGTTTCATCGCTATCTGTTTTTTTTGAGTTTATGGGGAATGGGGCTTCTCAACGGTGAAAATGAGTATCGGAGCGGCGAAGCCCACTTCATACAGTCGTTACAATCAATCACCGATCCAACAAAAAAACTGGTTGTCATCGATGTTGGCGCGAATGTTGGCAATTACTCGATAAGGGTTAAGTCCGTTTACCCTGACGCTGAGGTATTTGCTTTTGAACCTGCTTCTATAAGTTTTCCGGCATTGGAACGCAATGCAAGGCAACATCATTTTCAGGCATTCAATCATGCAATGGGCGCTGAAACTGGTCGTGCCCAGCTTTATAATCGACCCGGCGAAGGTTCCGGGCATGCCACATTGTACCGAGAGGCGATTTCGGAGATTCTACAGGTCACGCCTGTGGCAGAGGAGATTTCGGTTATTCCGATCGATGAATTCGCTCAGGAACATCAACTCACTCATATTGACTTGCTCAAAATCGACGCGGAAGGCAGTGAGTGGGATGTTCTGCGAGGTGCGCAGAAGTTGCTCAACGCCAATGCAATTCATGCCATTCAATTTGAATTTAACACGATGAATGTTGTCAGCCGTGTGTTTTTCAGAGATTTTCTCGGCCTATTGAAAGGTTATGAGATGTACAGGATGTTGCCGGATGGTTTAGTCAGGATAGAAATAAATACGGTCTTCCTCAGTGAAGTATTCGCTTATCAGAATATCGTTGCCATACGTCAAAATAATGCCAGCCCGCCCGCCACACAATGATATGAACAAAGCGCAACTCATCGAACTTTATACGCAGGACCAACGCATCGAAGTCGAATACCCCGACATGCGCCGGGAAGTCACGCCCCAGGTGGTGCGGCATGTCGACACATCCGCCCTTGGCGAAGGGGCCGTCATCTACAGCCAGCTCGACGAGGTGAGCGCCGACGAGGTGATCCGCCAGCAGATGGACTATTTCGCCGGTATTGGCCAGGGATTCGAATGGAAAGTCTATGATTATGACAGGCCCGCCGACCTGAAAGAGCGGCTGGCGGCGTTCGGATTCGAGATCGAGGAGAGCGAGGCGATCATGGCGCTCGACCTCGAACACGCCCCGGAGTTTTTATGGCAGCCGGTACAGCATGACGTTCGGCGGATTCATACCGTGGACGGGCTGGCCGATGTGCAGTCGGTCAAGGAGGCTGTTTGGGGCGATGATTCGTCCTGGATAGCCGATTATCTGGGCGGCGCGCTCACGAACTATCCCGATCAAATGAGCGTCTACGTGGCTAAAGTCGATGAACAACCAGCCAGCGCCGCCTGGATCTATTTCCCGAAGAACAGCCAGTTTGCCAGTTTGTGGGGCGGTTCGACCATCAGCCGGTATCGCAAACAAGGGCTGTACAGCGCTTTGCTGGCTGTGCGGGCGCAGGAAGCCAGGGTGCGCGGCGTGCGGTTTCTGACGGTGGACGCCAGCGACATGAGCAGGCCGATTCTGCAGAAGCTTGGTTTCGAGATGATCGCTCACTCCAACCCATGCAAATGGAAAGCGCCATCTTGACCCCAGCTTCAAACAATCGCCTGAAACAGCCATACGATCACCATCCCCACGAACACGGTCAACACCACATTGCGCGTGCGCCAGGCCACCACGGATGCGATCACGCCAGCGATCAGGCGGCCATTCAGCGGGGACAGGGCAAGCTCGTTGTTGGCGAACAACAATTCCGGCACGATGATAGCCGTGAGCACGGCGGCGGGGATATAGCGCATGGCCTGATACGCCCACACCGGCAATTTGATGCGGGTGAAAGCCTGGATGGGCAGCAATCGAATGGCATAGGTGACGAGGCCCATGCCCAGGATGGTGAGGAAATCGGCGGTCATTGTCGGCGCTCCAGCCACACGCCCACCAGGACTCCGGCCAGCCCTGCCGCCATCAGGCCCAGTTTATAGGGCCAGTAAAACGTCAAGACGGAGATCACCCCGGCGGTGAGGGCGGCGGCGATGATGGGGCGATCCCGGAGGGTGGGGACGACGAGGCCGATGAAGGTGAGGGCCAGGGTGAAATCCAGCGACCACGAACCGGGGATTTGCGCGCCGAGCATCACCCCAACGGCTGTGCTGGCCTGCCACACTGACCACAAGGTCAGGCCGCAGCCGAGGAAATACCAGTGTTTGGACGAGAGGGCATCCTCATTGTCCCGGTAATGGACGATGGCGACGGCGTAGGCTTCGTCGGTGAGCAGATAAGCCAGCAGCCATTGCCACGGTCGGGAGAGATGCTTCAGGTAGGGCGAGAGGGAAAAGCCGTAGAGCGCGTGGCGCAGGTTGACGACGAAGGTGGTGAGGATGACGATGACGCCGGGAGTGTTCAGCCCCATAAGTTGAGCGCCGATGAACTGCGACGAACCGGCGAAGACGATTGAGGACATGCCAATCGCCAGCACGGGAGGCAGCCCCGCCGCCACGGCCAGCACGCCGTAAATCAGGCCGAAGGGAATCACGCCCAACGTGATCGGCAGTTCGGCGCGGACGCCCGCCAGAAATTCCGCTCTCGGCGTCATGGCGATCAACGCGACAATCGGCTCTGGATCACGCCCCGCCGCCCATTCACCAGCCAGTCGGCGTCTTCCGCCCGCAATCGCTCGGCTCGACCCGGCTCCAGGCCCACGATCAATTCCGCCTTGAGCGTGCGCAGGCTGAGCAGAGGCGCGGGGAAATAGGCGAGCGCCTGGGCGAATGGCGTGGTCGGCGGCCAGTGCGCGTCGCCCAACAGCCGCCGATAATTAGCATCCCCTTTCACGATCACCAGATCGGCGGCGGCCAACCCATCCACCAGATCGGCGGGCATCTGGAAATAGAATAGGCAGGTGGTGTAAAACCAGTGCTCGACCAGCCTCAGTGCGCCCGAATCGATGTGATGGCGCAAGCGGGCGGCCAGGGCAGGGCTGTCGCCCCGGTCGAGGGCTGTCAGCGCATCCGCAATGTCCTTGATCATGGCATCGGATACGAAGAAGGGCTGCGGCTTGAGATGCAGATGCACATGATTGGCCAGCCCCGACGCCAGCAGCCAGTCGAGCAGTGCCAGATCCATGAGCAATTCAGTGCCGGCGTTGTCGGCGATGAGGACGATGTCCGCCCCGCCCGACCGCTCGAGATATTCCCAGACTTTGGCGGTGTCATCGACCAGCAGATTTTCCCGCTCGGCGTCGGCGTGGCCGGTTGCGCCCAGGTGCGCCGCCACCGGCAGGCTGAGATCAGTGCGGTTGCCCCACAGGCTGGCATGCAACAACCGCCAGAAGATGCTTTCTCGTTCAGAGGGCAAAGTCGCCAACAGTTCGCCAACCACGCGCGGTGCGGCATCGGCGGTCCATTCTTTTCGCTTGGTGGCGGCAAAAGGGTCAAATCCCCGCCAGGGCCCCGGTTGGAAGTAACCGGTCGCCTGCAGGATGCGGCGATAAAAATAGGTTTCGGCCCAAAACCAGGGCGCATCCAGCCACGAGCGCCCGATAAACGGAGTCGATACCGCGCGCCAGAATTCCCGATCCGGCGTGTCCTCCGCCAGCTCGGCCACAACCCCGGTCGTCAATTCAGTATAGAGCGCTTCCAGTCGCCCCGATATTTCGGGCGGAAACTTGTTCTGCCGCATCGTGTCGAGCAAGATGTTGGGGATACGGATTTTCAGCGTGTTGTGGGCGAAAGAATCCGGTTCGGAGGTGAGGATGGGCTCAGGCCAAAAGCCAGGGGGCAGCAGTGATGCGGGGATGTGGAAATCGGTCATAATCAGGGAAACAGGCCAGGATGCGGTGCGATTTTGGGCATTATAACCTGCGTTCTCGATTACGGTCGAAACCGCAAAGCGCATGCGGCTTTGGGGGTGCGGCGCAGATGACGGGCGCGGGGTGCGGCGAGACGGTGAACAGATTCTGGTCGTTGGAATATGGCCGACGCTTGCTGTTGCCTCCAGGTCGCCGCTGCGCCATTGATAGCGCACGTCGCCATACGGCAGGTACAGGTCTTGGGCAATGGTTTCGCCTGCGCCATTCATTGTGAGCGTGTGGAATTCAGTTGGTCGTGTAAGACGATGCAGCGGCCATAACCCGCTGTCGCCCCATAACCGGCGAACGTTTGTTAGTCCACTTGTAGTATAGACCAATGATCCACAGTTCCACGTTTGATATCTATTCTCACCCGCTCCCCATCATCTCTCTCAAAGACCAGAACCCCCTCCTCTGGCTCTTCGACCAGCTTTAGTCCCAAGCCTTCTTGATTCTCGATAGTCTCCACTCGTCGCTTTTGCAGTGACTTGATAGCAGAACGAAAAGACTCTCTATCGAAAGGGAACTCAGGCACACGACACTTGTACAGCAGTTGCTCCGGCTCATAAGTGCCTCCTTTGCCCAATTCGCGCTGAACTCTCTCTCGGAGCGTTTCCATATCGAAAAAAGCATCTGCTCCTAAGTGCTCCATTACCTGGCGTTGTAGACTACGATACTCCGGCTTGTCCCAATCCCAGGGTGTCGGGGCAGTAGTGAAGTAAATTCCGCCAGTGGAAAGATCGCGCTTATCCACGCAGGGGAGTGTATCGAATTTCTCGCGTCCCAACCAATCTACGTAGAAAGGGTTGAAGTAGTTGCCCCAGAAGATGCCAGGAATACCCTTTTCTAATTTCGAACCAAAGAATCCCACGGCTTTTGTTCCTGGAGTCCATCCCTGCGGAGCATTGTTTGGGACTATCCAGTCAAATCTGGTCTTCACAGCTTTCTCTACATCAATTGCCATATAAGCAAACCACGCATCATGCATTGCGAATAGCGAGAAGCTGAATTGGATCCACCGCTCGAACATGTTGATATCATAAACAAACTGATTCTCTACTTCGTAGAGGCTAACACCAAACGGAGCTGTTCTCATACCGGACCATTCTGGGATATAGAGAGCTTTCGGTCGACTCGTGCGTTTAAGTAGTACCATGCCACTGGGGTCATCAGGATATTGTCGACGCCTCTCTTCATTGAGCAAAGCTGCAACAGCACCTTCCATTTGGCCTGGGGAAAAAGGGGAACGGATTGGCTCATGCCGTCCGTATCGGTCAGGAACAAAAGGCTCATGACGGCAGATCAATTCGAGAAGCCCTTGTGCCTTAGCATAGGAGTCAAATCGACCTCGCCCATAGATTACAGTGTTCATACTCTAAGTTACCTCCAATTTGGACATGTAACCAAAACAATCTCACATCATACAAGTCAGGCTCTGCGGATTCACCGGCTGCGGCAAGCGACCATGTGCCGGTCGCCCGTGTCCAGCTAGGTAAAACGACCAAGGCTGGCATGATTATACAATCGAGCCACGTAGAAATACAGGCTAACATCTACACCATGCCTCACAGTTTCACCCCTCCAGCTTTGGACAATTCCGGCCGCAATCCTATAATATAAGCTTATTGGGCGCCTCTCCCATTGTCAGGCAGCCCCGCCTGGCAACCCTCCCCGATGGGCGAGAGAACTTCGGTCTTTGGACTGAATGTTTCGGGGAGGGATTTTTTTTGCTTTTTTACCGCCCCTTCACCGTGCAAAAACGGTTTGCCGATGGAGGGTGTATCTGCTAAGCTTGCGCTCAATCGTTCGATTCATCAGCCCGATTTGGGCTGCGACAAAGTTGTCAGACTCAGGAAGGCAGTGCATGCTGATTCGAGGCCGATTCGCCCACGAACTGGATACTCTTCGCAGTAACATCTTAGAAATGTCGAAATTGGTGGACGCTGAATTGGCATTGGCGATGGAGGCGCTGCAAACCCTCGACGAAGACAAAGCCGCCGCTGTGTTCGAGCTGGACGAACGCGTCAACGCCGCTCGTTTTGCCATCGAGGAAGAGTGCATTGTTTTGATTGGAACCCAACAGCCCATGGCCAGCGATCTGCGCAACATCGTCACAACCATGAATATCATCGTCGACCTGGAACGCATGGGGGATCAGGCCAAAGGGATCGCCAAGGTGATCCCGCACATGCAGCAATACCGACAGGTGCATGTGCCCGACGAGCTTGGTGAAATGGCGGCGTACGGTCGCAGGATGCTGAGCGAAGTGATGATGGCGTTCGAACAGCACAACGCCCAACTGGCGAAATCGATCGCCCGCCAGGATGACGAGATCGACGCGCTCTATGCCAGAGTCTTCAAAAATATCATGACGTGTCTGGCCGAGTCGAACGACGTCAATCAGGTGGAAGCCACCTATGAAACCTTACGGGTGGCGCGAGAACTGGAACGATTCGGCGATCTGATCACGAATATCTGCGAGCGTGTGATTTACGGGATGACTGGGGCCATGCACGAGACAAATCTGGACGGAGCCATGAAACCGGCGCAGGCTTGAATGACGTTGGCGCAACGAACCATCAGACGCAAGAGGAATGACGCATGCCAGAATCAGCGGCCCAGAATCAGGATAACATCGAACCAACAAAATCTGATGCGAACGGCATCGCCGAACAGGTTTCCCAAACCACGCACACAGCGGTCGTCGGCGGTCGGGCCATCACGTACACGGCGACGGCGGGCGTCCTGGTTTTGCGGGGAAATGCAAAAGAGGGCGAGGGGAACGAAAGCGAGAAACCGAAAGCCTCGATTTTTTATGTCGCCTACACGCGCAACGATGTGGACGACGCTGAAACTCGCCCCATCACTTTCTCGTTCAATGGCGGCCCCGGCTCCTCCTCGGTCTGGCTGCACATGGGTTTGCTTGGCCCCCGCCGCGTTTTTTTGGACGACGACGGCATGCCGCCCCCGCCGCCCTTCCGGCTTGTCGACAATGAATTCTCCCTGCTTGACCAAACTGACCTGGTCTTTATCGACCCGGTCAGCACCGGGTACAGCCGCCCGGCTCCCGGCGAGAAATCGAGCCAGTTCCACCACTTTCAGCGCGATATCGAGTCGATTGGCGAATTCATCCGGCTGTTTGTTACACGCAACCGGCGCTGGGCTTCACCCAAGTTTCTCATTGGCGAAAGCTACGGCACGACCCGCGCCGCCGCGCTCAGCGGTTTTCTGCAAGACCGCTATGGCATGTACCTGAACGGGATCATGCTGATCTCGAATCTGCTCAATTTTCAGACCACCGCCTTCGACCCCGGCAATGACCTGCCGTTCGTCCTCTTCCTGCCTTCCTACACGGCCACGGCCTGGTTCCACAAACGCCTGGCCGATGAGCTGTCGGCGAACCTGCACAGCGCTCTAGCGCAGTCTGAGCAGTTCGCCCGCACCGATTACCTGCTCGCCCTGATGCAAGGCGACGCCTTGCCCGCCGAGGAGCGCGCCGCCATCATCCAAAAGCTGGCCTATTTCACGGGCTTGTCCGCCGACTATATTGAAGATACCAACCTGCGTGTCCCCATCCTGCGCTTCACCAAAGAACTGTTGCGCGACCAGCGGCGGACGGTGGGCCGCCTGGACAGCCGTTATCTCGGCATCGATCGAGACGCATGCGGCGAGCAATTCGAGCATGATTCCAGCCTGACGGCGGTTGCGGGCGCTTATTCTGCCGCCTTCAATCACTATATCCGGGCTGAACTCGTATACGAGAGCGATCTGACCTACGAGATTCTCACACAGGACGTATTTCCTTGGGATTATGACAAGTACGAGAATCAATATCTCAATGTCGCTGACACCTTGCGCGAGGCGATGAGCAAAAACCCCTATCTCCGTGTATTTGTCGCCAGCGGTTATTTCGACCTCGCCACCCCCTATTTCGCCACGCGCTACACCTTCGACCACCTGGGTATCGAGCCGCACTTGCACGAAAATATCACGCTCGCCGTTTACGAAGCCGGGCACATGATGTATGTCTCTGTTCCTGCCCTGCGTCAACTCAGGGCGGATATGGCGCGTTTTGTGGAGGACACGCCAACGGCGACGAGAGAAAGCAAATAATCGGTTGGGCAACCGCCATCAATCGTCAATGGTCAATCGCCTGGGTTGAACGAGGCAACCGGATGGCGAATGTGCTGCCATCGCCCGGCGTGCTCTGCAATTCCAGTTCGCCGCCGTGCGCCCGCACGATGTCACGCGCCAGGGTGAGCCCAACGCCCAGGCCCTGGGGAAACCGCTTCTGCTGCTGGCTGCGATAAAAGGGCTCGAATACCCGTTGTTGTTCTTCCGGCTGGATGCCCGGCCCCGTATCCGCCACCTGGATGCGGATTTCCTCGGCGGTGTTCACAGCCTCGACGGTCACCTGGCCGCCCTCAGGCGTGTATTTGATGGCATTGCTCAACAGATTGCCGATTGCCTGCGCCATACGATTCGCATCCAAATCAAAAACGGGCAGGCTGGAAGGGATCTCCGCTCGCCAGACCAGTCCCTTTTGTTGGGCTGCGGCGCGCCACGGCAGCAGCACCGGCGGCAGCCACTCGCTCAAATCGACCGGCGCGCGGTTCAGCACGACCGAGCCCTCGACCTGTCCGTGCAACTGCGCCAGATCGTCGAGCAAAGGTTGCACCCACTCCAACTCTCCCACGATGCCGGTCAGGAGTTCCGCCCGCACTTCGGGGTCATCGCCCGGCGATTGTTGCAGGACGTGGATCGCCGCCCGCACTGCGCCCAGCGGCCGCCCGATCTCATGCACGATATTGGCGAGCGAGCGACGGCGGATGTCTTCGAGCAGGCGTAAGCGCTCGGCCAGAACATTGACCGAAGACGCAAGTTCCTGGATTTCACGCGGCCCCTGCAGAGGGAGCGTCCCGATTTCGTAGCCCTCGGCGATGTCGACGACCGCCGCCGCCGAGCGCGTGATCGGTCGTTCCAGGCGGCTGGCCAATACGAAGCCAATCGCCGCACCCACGACGAGTTCCAGCAAGAGAATCAGTATCAACCAGCCCCGCAGTCGCCCGAACTGCGTCGCCACGCCCTCCAGTTTATAGCTCACCCCAACGATGCCGAGAAGCTGTTGATTGACATCTCGCACCGGCACAAAAACCCGGCCAGTTTGCTCGAACAGACCATACGAGATCACAACGCTCTCGCCATTTTCGATGGCGTTTTGCAATTCCGTCAGGTCGGGCGACTGGTCATCGGCGCTGCCTGAGGCGGCCAGCATTTCACCGGACGGGCGCAGCAGCAGCACGCCGCCATCGACCAGGACGCCGACTCGCTGCACAAACGTCCGGGCTTGCGCCTCATCGCTGAGCAATTCCGGCTGTACGTTGACAGCCTCGGCGATCAGGTTGGCCTGTTCCGTCAGACCGTCCGACATCTCCCCCAGAAGCACCTGCGTCTCCAACAGATAAGCCAGGGCCACCGCCACCAGGGGGATGACGATCAGCAACGGCAATAGATGGCTGAAAATCAGGCGGCTGCGCAGGCTTTTCATCAAGGGACTTTCAGGCGCGCGCCTGGTCGGACATTTGCGGGACCAGCTTGTAGCCCACCCCGCGCACATTGACGATGCGTTGCGGTTTGTTGGGATCGGCTTCGATTTTCTCGCGCAACCAGCGCATGTGCACGTAAACCACTTGCGGCTCACCCAGGAATTCAGCGCCCCACACTCTTGCGATCAAGTCATCCAGAGCGACAACTTTGCCCGCTTCCAGCGCCAGGACGTGCAGCAGGGCGAACTCGCGAGCGGTGAGTTCCACTGGCCTGCCGCCGACCGTCACCTCGTGCGCGGCAGGATCGATGATAAGGTCGCCAATCTCCAGCGTTTCATCCCTGGCGGAACCGCGCGTGTCCTGGCGTGACGTGCGCCGTAAAACCGCTTTGATGCGCGCTTGCAAAACATCCGGGTTGAAGGGTTTGGTGATATATTCGTCCGCCCCCAATTCCAAACCCAGGATTTCGTCGAATTCCCGCCGCCGGGCTGTGACGAAAATGACCGGGATATCCATTTCCTGGTGGATGCGACGGATGGTTTCCAGGCCATCCATGCCGGGCAATCCCACATCGAGCAGCACCAGATCGGGCCGGTCACGCTGGATCAACGCCAGGGCATCCTCGCCGCTGGCAGCGGTCGTAGTGCGATAACCCGCCTGTTCGAGTTGCAGGCTCAGGCTGCGCCGCATCAGGGCGTCATCGTCGACGATCAGGATTTGATAGGCCATGATGTCAGGATTCTAGCCCGTTCGCAGGGTTTCGCCAACAAAAAAGGCGAACCGTACAGCATCAACAGAATGGTACGCGGATTTGAGCGGATTTTATCTGCGTCATCCGCGTCGAATTCCCAATACCCGTTTAGCAGCCCTGGCGGCGAATTCAGAGTCTACGATGATGCTGGCGATTTCGTAATCTGTTCGAGCAGATATTTCACGGCGGCATCGAGTTGGACGTCGCTATCGTGCGCCACATCAGGTTCGAAGACGGATTCGATATCGGGTTGCAGACCCTCGCCGTCGATCTGGCGGCCCTTGGGCGTGAACCAGCGGGCGGTGGTCACCCGCAGGATGGACCCATCCGACAGATTGAACAGGCGCTGCACCGAGCCTTTGCCGAAGGTCTTCTCGCCCACGAGCACGCCCGTGCCATAATCCTGAATGGCGCCCGCCACGATTTCGGAAGCGCTGGCGCTGGCCCCATCGACCAGAACGGCCAGCGGCAATCCATCGGCGATGGCCTTACCCTTGGCCTTGAATTCCTGCTCTTCCCGACCGGATTCGGAGACGACCACGCCATCCTCCACAAATAGGCTGGCGACGTCGATGGCGATATCCAGACGGCCGCCGGGATTCCCACGCAAGTCGAAAATGATGCCTTTTGCGCCATCGGCGATGCCATCCTCCAAAGCCTTTTTCACTTCTCCACCGGCTCGCGCCGAGAAATCGGCCAGGGCGATGTAGAGGATTTTGTCATCGCGCAATTCGGAAATGAGGATGGGAATGTCAACCCGGTCTCGCACCACCTCGACTTCAAACGGCTCGCTATCGCCGCGCCCGATCAGCAGCACGACGGTGGAATCCTTCGGCCCTCGGATCAGGCGCACGGCCTCGTTCAAGTCCATTCCGGTGACATCGACATCGTCCACCGCCATGATCTCATCGCCCGCTTTTAGTCCAGCTTTCTCGGCAGGCGAACCGGCGAATGACTTGACGATGACCACGCCGAAGCCGGTATCCTTATCCGCCGGCTCGACGGTCGCGCCAATGCCCTCGAAACCACTTTCGATGTCGATGCGAAATTCCTCAGCGGAAACGGGGGGCAGGATCGCCGTGTATCGATTGTCCAACCTCTGGATGACGCCATCGAGGGCGACATAGACAAGCTGGTCGGGTTCGGGGATAGAGCCGGTACAATCCTGGTAAAGCTGGTTGACGCTCTGCCAGAAGTATCCGAAGTTCTCAGGGGCATCGCCCGGCGTGCGGGGGCGAATAAACCGGACAGGCTTCACATCCGGATCAGTCTCGCATGCGCCCGCATATTTGATCAGATTTTCCACGGCTGCATAGGTGACGCTGGGGCCTTCGGGCACGTCGCCGTCGAAATAATCTTTGAGCAGATCGTAGCCTTCCCAGAACACGCCGAAATTGTCGGGCGCTTTGACCGAGCCATCAGGCTGGCTGCCGAACAGCCCGGATATGGGGCTATTATCTCCGAAGAGTTGTGCTGGCATTGTCTGTGAAGCCACACGAATGTTGTCGCTCAGGCGGGCGGTGGAAAAACCCAGGGCGAAACTGGAGGCGCCCATCACCGCCATAACGAGGAGCGCCATAAAACCGATTATGAGAAATTGAGTGGAGCGTTTCAAGATAAAAACTCGGATGAGTGAATTGTAGTTTCAGGAGAAGGCTGAACAAGTATCGTACTGGCTATCAGACTGTTTTGATTTGGAGGACGCTGACGAGTCCGTACTTGTCCGCGTTCTTCCGCGTCCAAATTGTTTTGACGCGCTGGCAGCGGCTAATCGTACGTGCCGCAGTCAGAATATGTTACGTGCCGGGCGTACTGACGGTTTCCACCAGTTGGGAAGGCGCTGGCATCGCTCTCGGCTGGTCATCCGCCGCCATCTGCCCAAACAGGGCGATTCCGGACAGCGCCACGAAGATGAATGTCACGACCAGCGCCGGGCGGACGAGCTCCAACACAGACGCATTGGAGACGCCCCGCCAGAGCACAAAAAGCAATCCCAGCAAGAGCCAACTGCCCAGGGCGAAGATGGCTAACTCATCTCTGGTCAACCAGCGCGCTGTGAAATCGACCAATGAGGCAAAGGTCCCATGGCTTTTGGGATTGGCGGGCAACCCCACATACTCACGCGCATGCACGAGCCTGGCACGAATTTCGGGATCACGCGGGGAGAGCGCATTGGCTTTCTCGAACGCCGCCCAGGCTTGCGGCATCCGCCCTTGCTCGGAATAGGCGTTGCCCAGATTGTAAAACAGGCGGCTGTCCTCATTGCCCTGCGCCGCCAACTGCTCATACAAACGCGCAGCCTCAGCATAATATCCTGATTCGTAGAGTTTATTGGCGGCGAGCGCTGTCGAATCCTGTTCGGGCTCGGAGCCGGGCCGAGCGATGACGAGGGTCAGGAGCGCCAGGGCAATGATTGCGACAAGACCGCCGCCAATGAAATAGAGTCGTTTGCTCACGGAGTATTCCTCAATGTGTCGGTACGGAGGCATGTCAAACGACAAGCGCCCGTTCGAGGTCTGCGATGAGTCGTTTCGCTTCAAGGATAGCTGTCGAAGAGGGGTAGACTGCGCCAGTGGGGGCGAATCGGCTGGCGTCGCTGGCCGCCAGATCATCGCACACCCGCATAGCCAGTTGCGTACGCACACCGGCGTTGATCAATTCGTTCGCCAGTTCCGATTCGGTCATCCCTGCCACAGAATGTCCGAGTTTCGCCGCCAGATAATCCCGCAGGATCGGCGCAATCGCTTCCTGGCCGGAACCCGATGCGACAGCCCCGGCCAGGGCCAGGTTCGCATCGCTCGCAGCCTGCCTCCGGCGTCGTTCTGCATAATCATGTTTGAAGATGCGGCGGCGTTGCTGATACAAAGCCTGCGCGGCCACAAGGCCGACCGGGACCAACCACAGCAGCCAGAATCCGGTGCGGTCGGTCAGCGGCACGCTTGCCTGGCGCAATGGTTTCGCCACCATCTTCAGCGTGCGCAAGGAAGACGCCGCCGTTGCCAGACTATCGGTCGAGGCCGCTACCGGCGCGGAACTGGCGCTGGCGGCGGAACCGCTGACATTGACCACGATCGGGTCGGTGGACAGCGTCTCGTACGTTTCAGTTTCGGGATTGAAGAAGCTGTAGCTGAGCGATGGAATCTCCAGGGAGCCGCCGCCGGTCGGCGTCAGCACCCATTCCATCGTGCGGCTGCCAGTGAGTTTCCCATCGATGATCTCACTCTTGACTTCGGGCGTATCGGCGAAGAAGCGCCAGTCGGTCGAGTCGGGGAGCGTCACGTCCGGCATGGTCTCGATGTTGCCCTCGCCGCTTACCGTGACTCGCAATGTCACCGTGTCGTTGGCGCTGACCTCGGTATTGTCCACCTCGGCGGTCAAGTCGAACCGTCCGACTGCGCCGCCAAAGCCTGCGGGCGCGCCATCGGGCAATGGCTGCGCCTGCACTTCAAGCGATTGGCTGGAAAGAAGCTGGTAGCGCGTGAAGAAACCGCCGGGGATTTCGATGGTGGCCGGGTCGATGGTCAGGTCGTCCACCACGGTCGGCACGACAGCCGTCTGAAACTCGGTGACCAGATAATTGCGGCCCGCCGCTTCGGTGGTGTATTGGGCTGTCTTGATATCCTCGCCATGCCAAAAGCCGGTAAATGAAGGCCCTTCGTATTGCGGTTGCTGGAAGGTTTCTTTGGTCTGATAAAACCGGAATGTGTACAGCGCTTGCTCGCCCTGATAGGGCGACGCGTTGTCGATTTCGGACTCGACATAGAAATCCTGCCCTTCCAGTTTGGGCGGCGCTTCGATCTCGCCGCCGCTTTCGGTTGAGCGAGGCACAGCCATCCCCTGCGTGACGGAGATGATGATCGGCTCGGAGCTGTAACTCTGACCGTTTTGGAACAGAGTCACCGGCCCGATCAACAGGTCGCCGACGCGCTTGGGTCGCAGACGATATTGGTAGGCCGAACTGAAAAACTGCGCCCCATTCATGATATTGATCTGCGATTGCGTGCTCTGGGCGACGATGTCAAAGCCATCGAGGGCGGGCAACGTGGGGGGATTGCCGAGATCGTTGACCAGAATCGTCAGCACCAGTGTCTCATCCATGCTGATGATGTCGCGATCGACGCTCACGCGCAGGGCGTCATCCCTGCTCTGAGCGAACGCCGCAGCAGGCCAAAGCGAAATGGCGGCGACCATCAGGGCAAAGATAAAAGTCATTCGGCGGGAAATACTGCGCATCCTGGCTGAAACCTTGACGTTCTTGGACATGTTCTGATTGGGATTAGCGAGCGGCCTGTTCGCTGACAGGTGCAGTTCGGTTGAACATCGCGCCATACCAATTCAGCGCTCGATCACTGAGATTGCCGTATGCTCCGGTCATTTTGCCCGCATTTTGCTGAACCAGAGTCTGGGCAAAATCCAGGGCGAGACCGGATTGGGCGGACAGGCGTTGGGTCGCCGGCGCAATCGACTCTCGGGCGCTGTCCACCGCCAACTTGCCTCGCCCGGCCAGCTCGGTGATATCCTCACCATCGACACGAGCGCTGACATCGCCCTGGATGCGGGCGACAGGCACGGACAAGGAGCCGTCGATCTGCGCATAGCTCTCGACGATGGGCCGATTGAAGGGCAGTCGGGCTTGAATCGCAACCTCGCCATCAAACAGCGATTCCGGCTGGAATTTCGATTGGAGCACGCCGTCCACTTGCATGCCTTCGGAGCTGATGGCGAGAACGCCTTCGACTGCCAACGGCGTGACATCGAGCCCCAGTTTGTCGCCGATCAGGCCGCCATCCACGGCATAGCCGCCGCCGATTTGCAGATACGATCGCTGCAAATCAGCGCCGAGAGCGCCATCCAATTGCAGAGCCGCCTGCTGTCCCACCGGCAACATTTGCAGAGAGAACGGCGTGGCTCCGCCGACCAGCGCTTGCTGCAGGAGCGACAACTCGCCATCGACATCGATCGAGAGGTCGCCGGTCAGATACATGAAGGGCTCGTCAACATCGATGATCAGGCTGGCAGATTGACCCTCCGGGGCCGTGAGTCGAAACTTCTGGCTGGAATCGCCGCTGCGGGTGTGTGCTGCGAAGTCAGAGCCAATGTTGAAGAACAGATAGTGATGGTCGGGGAGAAGCGGGGCCTCAAAACGCTGTAAGTTGCTCCCCCGATCAAATCCAACCTCAGCCAGAGCCGGGGTAGTTATTTCGCTGTCGTCGAAAAGACCGAGGGTGGGAAACGGCGCCTGGGCGGCCCCACGAATGCTCTGTAACTGGCCGTCGGCGTCGAGCTTCAGATTCAGATCGGCGTCGAGCAACTCGATATCGCCCACCGGCAGCGACAACGTCAGGTCATCGCTGACAGTGACGCCAGCGCCATCGGGCAGGAATTCTAGCTTATCCTGGGCGGCATTCAACACAAGACCAGCGCCCAGCTTCAAGATGGGTGCGACCTCATCGAGCGAGACGGCGAGTTGGCAGACGCCCTCGCGGCAACTGACATCATATTCGTCAGGCAATGCGGCTGCGGAAGCCGGTTTGGGGGCCATGCCCATCAGGAGACTGAGGACGATAGCCAGGGGCGGGATGACGCGCATGCGTCGGAAAATTGGAGTCATGGGAGCGGATAAGTTACCAATCTTGTACGGGCGGGCGACCTGTAGCCTGAAGGATCATGCCCAGTCGTTCCTGTAGGGTTTCGGTGTTTTTACCAATCGCAGCCAGCAGTTGTTTGGCCTGTTCCTCGGTCATTTTTTCACCGGGTTGAGGCGACTGCCCTTGCTGCGGTTGATTTTGTTGCTGTTGTTGCTGTTCCTGAGGTTGTTCGGGCTGGTCTTCCTGAGGCTGCTGTTCTTGCTCTTGCTCGGATTCGTTCTGATTCTGAGATTCCTGCTGATCCTCACTGTCGCCAGATTGTTGCTGCTGGTCTTGCTGTTGCTGTTGCAACGCCAGTTCCAGATTGTATTTGGCGTCCATGTCGGTGGGGTCGAGTAGGAGCGCCTGGCGATAGGAGTCCACCGCCGCCATCAAGTTCTGGCTGTTGTAAAGACTATTGCCGGCATTGAAGAGCCCGCCTTCCAGGATTGTCTCATCTTCGGTCAGGGATAGCGCGCGATGCAATTGCTGCAGGGCGCTGCCATAGTCCCCTTCCCGATAGAACGTGTTCGCAGCGTTGTAATAGGCTTCGGCCATATCCGGGGATTCGACCTGGGCGCGCTGATAATAGACCAGCGCTTCGCCATAGGATTCCTGGTCGTAGGCATCGTTTCCGCGCTTGTTCAGTCGCTCGGCTGAATTGCCGCAAGCGCCAAGCAGCGCTGCGACCGCCAGCAGCAGGACGAACAAAGCAGGTTTCAAAACTCGTCGGGGCATCTGTGCATCAATCTCCGATCAGGATGAAATCGTCTGGACGGCGGAGCGGCGTCGGCGGCTGAGGCGTTGCACCAGGGTCTTGCGAGTGCGGACGCTGACACGATCGGGGATCAATTCGGCGAGGATGAGGAGCAGCAAAGCCAGGGCCAGGAACGGCTGGTATCGCTCGATCATCGTCCGTTCCATTCTCGATTGCAGTTGCGCAGTTTGCAGGCTGTCGATCTCGTTGAGCAACGCTGCCAGTTCATCGCCTGCCGGGGTCGCCCGGAAATAGCGGCCATTGCCGGTTTGAGCAATCGCAATCAGCGTGCCCTCGTCCAGCCGGGAGACAACCGGATTCCCGTTCTCGTCCGCCTTGTACCCGATCACCTGGCCTAGCTCATTGGTCTCGGGCACAGGTTCGCCCTCGGGCGTGCCAAACCCAATCGTGTAGATCAACACGCCGGCGTCGGCGGCTTCCTGGGCGGCGGCCAGGGGGTCGGTTTCACGATCTTCGCCGTCGGTCATCACGATCAACACTTTCTGGCTGGAGAGTTCGGGATCGAAGCCGCGCATGGCCGTGCGAATGGCCTCGCCAATGACCGTGCCGGGTCGCGAGATGACCTGCGGACCGGCGCTGTCGAGGTAGCTCAGAGCGGTGTTGTAGTCGGACGTGAGGGGGATTTGCACGAAGCTGGCGCCTGAGAACAAAGCCAAACCGATCTCATCGCCATTCAACTGGTTCATCAGGTCGCTGATCTCCAGCTTGGCGCGTGCCAGCCGGTTGGGTTTGACATCCTCGGTCAACATACTCTGTGAGACATCCAGGGCGACCATGACTTGCAGGCCTTCCTGCTCGATCTCGCGCTCTTCGTAACCCCATTGCGGGCGCGCCATAGCAAAAAGCAGGAGGGCTACGGCCAGCATCCATAGGACGGATCGCCATCGCCGCCCGCGCCAATTGATGCTGGCGCTGAGCCGCCGGATTAGCGCGCTCTCACCCAACCGGGCCAGGGCTTCTCGGCGACTGCGGCTGGCCCACCACAGGAAAATGCTCGCGGCAGGCAGCAGGATTATCATCAAAATCAAGAATTGGGGATTGGCAAAAGTCATGGGGTCGCCTGTCACTCAGTTCATCGCCGGATCGGGCATCGGCAGTGGGAAAACGTAATCGGCTCCGGCGGATATGTATTGTCGGTCGAGACGGGCATGCGGAGAAAACACGCCCAAAATGACGGCGGGCTGTTTCATACGCATGTGGCGGACGAATTCCAGGCTGCCGTCAGGCTGGCAGTCATTGATCAGAACAACATCGGCATTGCCCTGATTTTGGTCATCCACAACCTGGGACGAGTGAGTCACCCGGTCGATCATATCGAAACCAAATTCCTTCACCCAACCGGCGGGGATACGGTCGCGCAGTTCCTGTCCAACATCAATCAGCAAGACACGCGGCGGCAGGCTCATGGGATCGTCCTGAAAATCGTCTTGCGCAGCGCCATTTCCGCCAGTAGAACCAGGAGGGCAGGCACGAGCAGCCACATCGCCAACTCGAAATACTGGTTGAAAACCTCCACCTCGATCTTCGACTTTTCCAGCCGGTTGATCTCGTCATAGATGGCGCGCAGGCCTTCGGTGTCGCGGGCGCGATAATATTTGCCGCCGGTGATGTCGGCGACCTGCTGCAAGGTCGCTTCATCCAGCACGCTGTCCTGATAAACGATCTGCGTATCGCCGAAAAATGTCTTGACCGGGACCGGGACCTGCCCAGGCTTTGCCGCGCCAATCGTGTAGACCTTCACGCCCAGGGCTTTGGCGGCTTCGGCTGCGGTCAGCGGGTCGATCTGCCCGGCATTGTTGACGCCATCGGTGAGCAGGATGATGACCTTGCTGGCCGCGTCGCTGTTGCTGAGCATATTGGCGGCGTTGGCGATGCCGAGGCCGATGGCCGTGCCATCGTTGATGCCAAGATCAGGCGCCAGTTCGACCTGGTCGAGCGAACGCCGGATCATGTTATGGTCGAGGGTCAGCGGGCTCTGGTTGAACGCCTCGCTGGCAAAAACGACCAGCCCAAAGCGGTCATAGGGGCGCTCGGCCACAAAATCGGCAATGACCTCTTTGGCGGCTTCAAGACGATTGTCCGGCTGGAAATCCAGTGAAGCCATACTGCCGGAAATGTCGAGCGCCATGGCGATCTCGACGCCCTCTCCCTTGATGGTCTCACGGCCCTGCACGAATTGCGGCCGGGCCAGAGCGATGACGATGAAGGCGATGGCCAGCAGCCGCAGCACCAGGGTCACCGGTCGCCACACCACGCGCCACGAGCGGGGGAGGTTGCGGACAAGCCCAGCCGTGGCGTGCTTGACTGTGGCGGGGCGGGTCGAACGCCGGCCTTTGAAGTGATGGAACGCCAACAGCGGAACTGCCAGCAGCAAAAGCAGGATGGCCGGATCTGCGAATTGAAAACTCATGCGGTCACCTCGGCGGGGCGGCCGCCCGACTTCGCCGGTGAATTATCTCTGGCATCAGCGCCATTGGACTCTGCAACCGGTTTCGTCGCCTCGATGATCTGGCGAGCCGTGGCAATGATGCCGGCAGCGCTCTCCAAATCGGGCTTGAATTCCGAAAACTTGACCAGATCGCATTCATCGAGCAGGGCAAGGAAATTGTCCACAGGGACCGTCGCCAGGTTCGCCCGTTTGCAGGCGACACGAATCTCACCGCTGGTTCGCTCCATCATCTGGATGTTCCAGGTCTGTTCGAGATAGCGGCGCATGGTGTCGCTGACTGAGGCATAGTGTTCCTTGAAGCGGCCATTCTGGGGAAGACGCAAGCCCTCGATTCGTTTCAGTTCGTCCAAAGCCTTTTCGTGCGGCAGGCGCTTGTCGATGGCAGCCTGATGTTTGCGATGGCGCAGATACCAGAATCCGGCGGAGGCGAAGGCCAGCGCGATGGCGGGGATGACCACCGCCAGCCAGGGAAAAGGAATGGGCACAACAGCCTGCGGCTTGATGTCGCGCAATGTCGTGTCGCCATCGACCAAAACAGAGTCGATGGTGATCAGTGCGGCCGTGGCTTCCACCGAGAGCAGATTGCCTTCGCCATCGGTGAGGGTGACGTCCAGTGGCGGGGGTTTGAAATCGCCGGGCTGGAAAAGGCTGGCGTCGATGTTGATGCGGGTCGTCTCCGAGCCATCCGTGTTTTTCAGAACGCGTGGAGGCGACACCGAGCGAATGGTGAAATCTCCCCATGTTTCGCCCAGTTCCGGGGCAATGACCTGATAACCCGGCGGATGAATGACGTTCAGGCGGAGGGGGATGACATCTCCCACCGTCCAGTCTCCCTGCTCAACCGCCAGCGTCGCCCCAACTGGCGGAGCGGTGAAGGCGGTCAGGAGGAGTAACAAGAGTACGAGTGAGATGCCGCTGGCAATTGCCCTGGAATACTTCATGATCAGAAAAATAGTGCGTTAGCGGCGACGGCGGCGCTCACGTTCCTGAAAGAACGCAGCCAGCGGAACCACATAATCCTCACCCGTGCCGACGACAATTCGATCCACTGCCGATTGCCGGAATGCGGCTTTCTTGACGGCTTCGACCTGCTGCACGCGGCTGTGAAACGCCTGACGCCAGGCCCGGTTGTGCGTATCCACCCACAGGATTTCGTCGGTCTCAGGGTCTTCCAGGGCCAGCAGGCCCACATCGCCAATCTCGGTTTCCAGGGGGTCACGCAGTTCGACGGCGATCACGTCGTGGTGGCGATTGCTCACCGCCAGTTCCCGCCGGTAAGTCTGCGGATCAGCCACAAAGTCAGAGATAAGGAAGATGATGCTGCGGCGTTTGAGCGCCTGATTCACCGTGTCCAATGCGATCTTGATGTTCGTGCCCCGGCGTTTCGGCTTGAAAGCCAGCAATTCTCGAATGAGGCGCAGCACATGTTTGCGGCCTTTGCGAGGCGGGATGTAGAGCTCGACCTGGTCGGTGAACATGAGCAGGCCGACCCTGTCGTTATTCGTGGTGGCGGCAAACGCCAAAACTGACGCCAATTCCGCCGCCAGCTCCCGCTTGAAGCGGCCAACCGAACCGAAGTCTTTGGAGCCACTGGCGTCGACCACGAACATCACGGTCAATTCCCGCTCTTCGACATATTGCTTGATGTAGGGTTCACCGGTGCGGGCCGTCACGTTCCAATCGATGGAACGCACGTCATCGCCATACTGATAGGGCCGCACTTCATCGAATTCGATGCCACGGCCCTTGAAGACCGAATGGTACTCGCCCGCAAAGTTGGTATCGACCAACCGGCGCGTGCGAATCTCGATCTGCCGGATCTTTTTCATCAAGTCGGGCGAAATCATGGCCGCTGTCAGGGAACGTCGGTGTGGTCGAGGATGCGGCGCACGATGTGATCTGAAGAGATGCCCTCAGCTTCCGCTTCGAATGAGGTGATGATGCGATGGCGCAACACGTCCGGCGCAATCTGCTTGATATCTTCGGGGGTGACGAAGGCGCGACCGCGCAGGAATGCATGCGCCTTGGCCGCCAGAATCAGGTTGATGCTGCCGCGCGGCGAAGCTCCGAAGCTGATCAATGTATTCAGGTCGCTCAAGCCATTCTCGCCCGGCGAGCGTGTGACGGTGACGAGGTCGAGCACGTAGTTCTTGATCCGATCGTCCACGTAAACCTGATTGACGACCTGGCGCGCACGCATGATCTGTTGCGGCGAGACTACGGGCTTGACTTCCGGCAATTCGCCGGTGGTCATGCGGTCGATGATCAGCCGCTCTTCCGCTCGCGTCGGATAGGTCACCTTGGCCTTTAACATGAAGCGGTCGACCTGAGCCTCGGGCAGCGGATAGGTGCCTTCCTGCTCGATCGGGTTCTGTGTAGCCAGCACCATGAACAGATTATCCATGGGGAAGGTCTGTTCCCCGATCGTCACCTGTCGCTCTTGCATGGCTTCCAACAATGCGCTCTGCACCTTGGCGGGGGCGCGATTGATTTCATCCGCCAGCACCAAATTGGCGAAGATAGGGCCTTTGTGAACGCTGAAGTTATAAGTGCGCGGGTTATAAATCTGAGTGCCCACCAGGTCCGCAGGCAAAAGATCGGGCGTGAATTGAATGCGGGCAAAGTCGGCGGCAATCGCTTCGGCGACTGTTTTGATCAACAGCGTTTTGGCCAGACCTGGCACACCCTCCAAAAGGATGTGGCCATTTGCCAGCAATGCAATCAGAACCCTATCGACAAGCGCTTCCTGCCCCACCATGATCTTGTTGATCTCGGCAAGCAGCGCAGGCACAAAGGCCGCCTCATCACGTACCTGAGCGCTCAGGTCTCGCGTCATCGTCATGGAACAATCTCCTGGGGAAAAGCTGGGGGGACTAAAAGTGTGAGAAACAGTCCCAGACTATCAAATTATGTTGCGGATGACTTTATCCGCACCTAGCGCTTAACTTAAGGGGGACTTAAGCAAGTGCCAGACGAAAACTCAGTCCATTATAGCAGCCAATCCCCATCACTGAAACCCCGCCGCCAGGGAAAAACGCCCCTGCAAAAACCCTGTCGCTCAGCAGATTAAAGTCTAGATCATGCTTGTGAACTGGTCCAACAAACCAATCGTTGTCTTGCCATCAAAAAGGATAAAGTCAATGCCGGCGAAGAGAAAGCCAAGGAAAAGCGCCATGAAAAAAAGCCAACCGATGCCCCCTGTGACGCCGCGAAAAACCAGGGTCATCGGCGCATCTCTGCCATCTAAACTCGGTTTCTGAAACGAATTTGCCGTCACCCAACCCCTTCCCCTTTTCACCGCCTGTAATCTACAGAAAATGGATAGCAAAACAAGAAAAATACCAAAATATACATTGCCAGGAACTTCAATTGGGGGGAAATCCATTTCGTCCTCAAAGAAATCTTGATGCCGAGTGGAAGTTGATGAGATCGTCAATTCAATTATTGACGACAGAACATATGTTCGCTAAAATGGTAGATAACTTCTCGTACGTTTTCTCGATTGCGTTGAGTTGACCAAGGTGAGAATTGATGGACCCATTTGAGTTATTCGATGCAATACTCGGACCGATAAATCCGATTTCCCGCATTCTTGGCGGCCTGTCGGCAATTCGTCACGCCAATTATAAACGGGCCGCTGACAAGAATGGCGTCGCTGGCGTACTGGGAGAAGTTGTGGGGGGGGCGACAGGAATCACGGGTTTTCAATTTACGATTCCACGAGAAGGCGCGCATTCCTTGGAAGAGGTGCAGGCGTTGTTACGACGTTACGGCGTCCCATCGTTCACGATCCTGCACGACCATGAAAACTTCTATTTCTCGGTCAAACGTTCGCAGGCGCGCTGGGCGGAATATGTGTTGATGAGCGCTGGTGTCGAATTGCTGAACCAGCCTTTTGATCAAGCCAACGTTGTCTCCACCTCCAGTCAGGCGCCCGGCTACATGCCAACGCCGTGGTCCGAAAAGACAGACCGGCGTAAAAAGAGAGTGCAATCCGGTTCGGAAGAAAGTACAGACGCCAGAAAAAGCCGCCCGCGTACCAACGACCTCGAAGGGATGATCGACCGTGCTGAATCGCTTTTGGTGGGAGAGCATCGTCGTGAAAACACCGCAAACCAGACGCTCCCTCAATCATCGAAAGTTGACCGGACGAGAAGCCATCGGGGGTGGCTCGACCAACTCGATGCATTGTTGGATCGCCTACTGGGAAATCAGTGACTTAGGCTTGACTTGTCGTCGATTTTAGCGTAAGCAATCATACCAAAGCCTCCTGGCGCGGTCAAATGGTTTTTTTGACAGCATGAGGTCATTGGCGATTGCCCTGTTTAATCCGGCAACAACCCCTGTTGTGCCGCCACCGCAATCGCTGCTGCACGGGAATCGACGCCGAATTTGTTGTAAATACTGGTGAGGTGCGCCTTCACAGTGCGCTCGCTGATGCCCAGGCTGTAGGCGATCTCTTTGTTCCGTTCTCCGCGCGCCGCCGCTTCCAGGACTTCCCGCTCGCGCGGCGATAATTCGAGCTGTGATGTTGTCGATAGCGTCTGGGTTGGGCCGGTGGTGTGGTCGAGCAGGCGATTCATCACATCGGCGCCGAGCAGCGTCTCGCCGCGGGCTGCCGCCTGAATGGTGTCGATCAGGGTCCGCCGATCCGTGTCCTTGAGCAGATACCCGCGAGCGCCAGCGCGCAGGCCTTGCAGCATCAAGTCGTCTTCGTTGTAGGTTGTGAGAATGACGACGGCGACGTCGGGCTGATTGCGGCGCAGATGTTGGATGGCCGTAATGCCGTCCATCACCGGCATGCGCAAATCCATCAGCACGACGTGGGGATGCAGTTCGGCAGCCATCCGCACGCCTTCTTCCCCATTCTGGGCTTCCCCCACCACCAGCATCTCGGGATTGGTTTCGAGGATGAGGTGCAGCCCCTCTCGCACCAGTTGGTGGTCATCGACAATCAGGACTCGGATGGGGTCAGGCATGGGCGGTCTCCGAGTTGAGCGGCAACCGTACCGTCAGTGTCGTTCCCTGCCCTGACAAGCTTCGAACAATGACCGAGCCGTTGAGCAAGCCCGCGCGCTCGCGCAGACCCATCAACCCATAATGCCCCGCTGGCATTGGCCTATTTGCGTCGAACCCGACGCCGTTGTCACGGACCTCCACCGATAGTTCGTTCACTCCGGCAGTCACCGACACCCATGCTTCGGTGGCGTGAGCATGGCGGGCTGCATTCGCCAGTCCTTCCGCCACGGCGGTATGGGCGCAGGTTTGCACATCGTCGGGCAGATCGGCGGGCAGGGTTAGCTCCAGGTGGCAGGGAATCGAAGTGACCGCCCGGAAATGCAAAACCTCGGCCTCAATGTCATCAGCCAGGTCACGGCTGGCGTTCTCAGGCTCGCGCAAGTCATCGATGGCGGCACGGGCTTCAGCCAATGTGCTGCGTGCGCGCACCATCGCCTGTCCGACGATCGCCTGGGCGCGCTCAGCGTCGCCCATTTCCAGCCGAGCCTGTACAGCCTCCAATTGCAGAATCAGCCCGGCCACGCCCTGCGCCAGTGTATCGTGCAACTCACGGGCCATACGCTGACGTTCATCTGCCAGCGTCAGCGCTTCGACCTGTTCGGCGTAGGCGGCAAGCTCAGAATTGGCCGCATCCAATTCAAGGGCCAGGGCCTGCGCATCGGCCCGTGCGGCCGCCTGTCTGCCGTAGAGCGCCACATAGATGACAATAAACAGCGTCAGCGGGATCACGATTAGCGGCCAGGCTCCCAACTCCGCCCAACCTGAGCGTAGCGTTACTGCCAGCGCCGACATGAGCAACAACAGCAAGACGGCCGCCACCGCCTCTCGTAAAGGCAGCATGCCCATCGACATCCCGATCAACGGCGCTACGATGCCAAAAGCCAGCGCCGCTTGCGAAGTTATCAGCATGAGGACGAACGCCAATCCCATCTGAACGATCAGATAGGCGATGGTTTGAATGCGGTTGAGTTCCCGCAGCATCGGCAAGGCGAACAGCGCCGTATAAAGGAGCATCAGGATCGTGAAAACGACCAGCGGCAACGGCTGTTGCAGAGCGGGCGTTTGTAAGACTGAGAACGCGTAGATCAGCCCCAGGGCGATCACAACAATGATCATGAAAATGCGTTCGTCGCCAACGCGGCGGAAGGTGAGCGACGAACGACGCGTTTCTGGCGGTAAGGCGGATTCAGGTTGGGCGGGTGATTTCATGGCGTTTTCATTATACCCGCATCGAGCGGGGCAAACATTGTCCGGGCGGACAGTGTCCAAAAGGGCAATGCCGGTTTGCACGAATAGACGATGCGGGGACCCCGGCATTGCCCTATGATGGAACTGTCGCTGGTCATGATGACCTCGATTCAGAACTCAGGAGGATTACCGATGTCCGAACCAGTATTGAATGTAAAGGATTTCCGAAAGGTTTATGGCCAGGTCGTCGCTGTCGAAGGAATCAGCTTTCAGGTGCAGCGCGGCGAAATTTTCGGGCTGCTGGGGCCGAATGGCGCCGGCAAGACCTCGACGCTGGAATGCCTGGAAGGACTACGCCGCTCCGATGGCGGAACGCTCGATATCCTGGGCGTGGATCCCGGTCGCGAGCCTCGGAAGCTGAAGAACTTGATCGGCGTGCAGTTGCAGACCTCGGCGTTGCCCGACAACATGACGGTGGACGAGGCCATGCGCTTTTTCTGCGCCTATCACAACGCGCCATTCCGCCCGGATTTGATCGAACGGATGGGTCTCGCAGCCAAGCGCTCGACGCAATATCACCAACTATCCACCGGCCAACAACGGCGACTGGCCCTGGCCCTGGCGGTTGCGCACAACCCACCCGTCCTCATCCTGGACGAGCCGACCGCCGGACTGGATGTGGAATCCCGCAGCGAACTGCACAGCCTGATGAAGGAGCTTCGGGATGCAGGCGCAACGATCATTCTGGCCACGCACGACATGGCCGAAGCGGAGAAAATGGCCGACCGTGTCGCCATTCTGCTTCATGGCAAGATCGTGGCCGAAGGAACTCCGCAGGATTTGACCGCAACCGGCGCGGGATTGACCAAAGTCTCGGTGAGATCGGAACAATCCATCTTGCAGCAAAATGGCATCGACTTTCCCGCAGTACAACAACGCACTCAGCACGAGGATTATTCCGTTTTCTTCAGCGCCAACCCTGGCCCCACCGTCAGCGGCATCCTGAACTATCTCGACGATCACCATGACAGGCTCATCGACCTGCGAGTCGAGCGCCCCTCTCTGGAAGAACGCTTCCTGGAAATCACCGGTAATGGAGGCCGATCATGACAGCATTCGCCCGCCACTTCTCATTCGAATTCAAAACAGGCCTGCGCAGTTCCAGCGCCATGCTGATGAACTACCTGTTCCCCCTGGCCTTCTATGCGATGATGGGCCTGGTGATGACGCAGATCAATCCCCTTTTCAAAGAGACGATGATCCCGGCAATGGTCATTTTCACCATCATGGCCAGTTGCCTGTTGGGATTGCCGAACCCGCTGGTCGAATCTCGCGAAAAAGGCGTGTACAGAAGTTTTAAGATAAATGGCGTGCCGGTCGCCTCGATTCTGGCCGTACCCACCCTCACCACAATCTTCCACGCCCTGATCGCCTCCGCCCTGATCATGGTCACTGCTCCCGCCCTGTTCGGCGGAGCCCAGCCGTTGAACTGGTCTGCATTCGTCGGCCTGACCTTGCTCACAGCCCTGACCTTCGGCGGCATCGGCGCTCTCATCGGCGTCATCGCCAGCAGCGCCCGTGCGGTCGTGTTGTGGTCTCAGCTCATCTTTCTGCCCTCGATGCTCATCGGCGGTCTGATGATGCCGCTCGCCATCCTGCCCGAAAGATTCCAGAGATTCGCCGCACTTCTGCCCTCCACCCATGCCATGCAGGCGTTCGAGGGCCTGGCTTACGATCGGGTGACGCTGTTCGATCCGATGATCTCCGTGGTGGTTCTGGCCGCAAGCATTGTCATCAGCTACGGGCTGGCTATTTACCTCTTCAGTTGGGACAGCGCCAATAAAACCCACCGCGGGCATCCGGCTCTGGCCTTGCTGGCATTTGCGCCGTATGTCGTGGCGGTGATCCTGATGTGAATCCGGACCCGAAGGGCGTCACGCTGCAACTGGTAGCCATCTTGATCTCAAAGTAGCACCCTTCGGGTTTCGACGTATCAGGTATGAAACATGTCTGGCCAAATTGTTGAAAAACCTACACTTCCGGTATGGAATCCTCTATTTCCCAATTGTGATCGTGTCACGAGCCGATGAAGCTCTCTTGGTGGAAGAGTACGGCCTGGTCTCGCCAGTGTCGTAATTGTAGCAACCAAATTTGCTTTGTCCTTCAATAGCGACGATTTTGTCGACCGGCACTGTAACATCCACTTCTTCAAAACGAGGTCCTTGTAATGATATTCGTTTGCCTCGATAGACGAGCCCTCTCGGTGTGAATAAAACCGAATCAACTCGGAACTCTTCGTTGTTGTAATCCGGATACAATCCAATTGAACCAGGCATTATCACTAAGGCGGAATTCTCTATTTCTTCGTAAATGTGTTCACGTATTACCTCAGCAACGGGCTCTTTATTTGAGGCGTCCAGCAGTAGTCGTAATACTTCCAAAGTAGACGGGGAGACTGCAAAACTATCATCATAAGTCGCAATTTCCAAAGCCTTTTCTAACATGCCTCGAAGAGTCTCTGCTTCCATCAGGCGACTGGACAGACGCAGGCTTCCATAGGTTTGATCATAAATGCAGAGAAATCTGCTCCCTTCTGCGAACGAACCTCTACTAATACGGAAACGATCTGCAGCGAATCTCAAGTCCTGTCGCTCGAACGGAACTTGGATGAGGAATGCTTCGAAAAGTATCTCCGCTAAAATTGCGCGATCAATGTCATCTCGCTCCAGGCTCGGATGCGCAAACAACACACCCGATGAAAAATAGTTCCTCTCAAAACGTTCCTGATCGAAGAAGTAGCCCAGGCTAAAATCCAATGGGTACTGATTGTTAAACTCATTTGGCCCTCTACGCTCCTTGAATCCCACTATGGTTTCCCTGATTTGAACGTTGCACTCAACGGTAAGTAATCCATCGAACTGCAAGGATTGGTAGACATTACCTTCGGAAAGGTTGGGAAATACAAGTGTTGGAATAGTGGTGGGTTTCGTCGTATAGCGCTTCTCGTACCGTACCAGTATTTCTCTCTGGCGGTTCAAAACGCGAACAACTCGGAAGGGTTGTGTCTGGTAGTAGTACACAGCGCCGGGATATGCTTCACGCATCACTTGACTAAAAGACAATGTCCCCAAATGTTTTTGTGGCTCTGATTTTCCTTGAGTATGAACCCGGTACTGCACCTCACAATCTCGCAAGGGAAACACGTGATTCGGGTCATTACCGGCTTCAAGTTTCAACGCCTGTAGTTCAGTTGTAATTTCACCAACGCGCTCTTGCTTGCATAGTTGTACAAATGCTTCATCAAAATTATCAGCCGCATGAAAATCAGAGTCGATTACCCCCGCACCCACAACAGAATCGTACTCGCCACCCTGCCTTGCCAGACACATTGCATGAATATACTGAATACGGCTGTTTTCAAGATAGAGAGCCCCCTCACTCAGCGGCATTATGTCCAGTGTTTCTGGATGGCGGAATATCCTGTTTGAAAGGATCGAACCATTATTTACTACGATTACCGTTCCATCTGCGTGTCGTCCAACTCGCCCAATGCGCTGAAAATAACTGGTTGCTGAATAAGGTATACCGAACAGAATTCCCAATGTTAGCCAGGGGATGTCAATCCCCATTTCGAGAGCGCTAGTACTTATCACCCCTCTGATCGAACCTTGTTGAAGCTTATCCTGAATGATTTTTCTGTCCGATGTCTCATAACCGGCTCGAAACGGAAAAACCCGTAGTTTTTCCAAAATGTCGTACTCGATATCGACCTCATCATATTCTTGCTCAACGCTACGTCGTACGACGGAAGCAAGCTGCTCGGTCTGTTTACGACTGTCGACAAAAGTTATAAAGCGATGGTCTGTTTTCTCAGTGACCTGGATCATGAGGTCAGTAAGGTGTGTAAGCACATCCTTTTCATCCGGTGGTTCAACCATCAGCAGGCGTCTTGCCTTTTGGCCTGATGAATCTTCATTCCGATCGATAATTGCAAAATCCAATCCGACCAGTTTTTTCAAATGCCCAACCGGATCGTTGATCGTAGCCGATGCAGAAATATAAAGCGGCTTTGACCCGAGCATGTTCGTTATCTGTTGCAATCGTCTAAACAGATAGGCTGCATTACTGCCAAATACGCCGGTGTACGTGTGCGCCTCATCTATCACCACCAATTTCAGATTCTGAAGAAAATTGATGACTCCTCGCTCCTGCAAATTCGACATCAGCCATGCGTGAACGACATCTGGCGTCATTATGACAATTGACGATTCTTGGATGATTTTTTTTCGTTTACTTGAGTGAACGGAGCCATCTATCCTGCCAACTTTAATTTTGACACCGGTTTGTCCTACTGCATCAACCCACTTATGTTCCTGCTCATCGGTCAGAGCCTTCAGTGGATACATAGCCAGGATTGTACTGTGTGGATTTCGACTTAGTAATTCGACCCCACAGATATAGAACACAAGGCTCTTGCCTGACGCAGTTGTAGTGGTCATGCAAATATTTCTTCCGCTGAGTGCTTGTTCAATCGCCAGGAACTGGTGACGGTAGATGCCGTCGCGATAATATCTGAGCATGCGTTTTGTCAGTATCGACAGATCGAGGTCGTCTGGTGACAAATAGATCGGAGGTGTTTCCGAGAGGTTGGAGTCGCGGACAATACTCCAGTGGTTGGTTAAAAAGTATTCAGCGATATCCATACTATGTCACCTCCACAGTCAGTGAATCATCAGCGAGATCGAGCGTGACAGTCTTCGCTCATAGGTTCAAAACCTCGACGCCAGTGCGACGATAATAGGTGATCAGCAAGTTCTCGAAGAAGAGGCGCGACGATGTTTGGGATAAATCGAAGTCATTTTCACCTAGAAGGTTGCCCTCGACAAAACAGAGCCCCAAAATGTCCAAATCAATGAGGCTTTGCATCTCAATCTCTGTCGATAATCTCAGGTGCAAACGCTGGCTTGTTTTCGACGTTTTAGGGTTCAAATAGCCCTCGATGCGATCAGGGCATAACCGTTTGCTGATACCAATATAAATTGCCTTCAACACATCGCTTCCCAGCGCATAAATCGCCCAACGATACACGACTGGCTGGTTGTACATCTCTCGCATGTACGCAGTCTGACGTTCTGGAAATCGATAAGGCCGCACCTCATTAGAGAGTACAGGGTACCAGGCGAAATTAAAGCCTATGTTGAACTGGCGAAAGCTGGCAGCAACGACGCGCTCAGATAGAATGTGCTGGAAGACTTCAAGTTTGGAATCATCCTGAGCAGAAGCAGTAGTGATAATCTTGCCATTTTCAGTCTCAAGTTTGCGGAGCCGGGACTTGATGGCGCCGGGCTGGCGTTGGAAGCGCTTCGACAGGTCGGTCACCTGCATTCCAAGCTCATACAACCTGACCAATTCGAGGTCGTCTTCTTGCGACCATAATTTGTAAGCGCGCGGATAGCGCTTGCGTATCGCCGCAAATGGTCCTGCGCTGCGTTCACTTTGATTACCATCCATCGAAACATCCTCTTGTGCAGGCATTATGACTCGGCCTTCAATCATGACCAATTATGTTGCCGCCAGGCTTCATTCTTCTTCACTGAATTGCAAATCAACCCTGGCCTCCGCATACGGCTGTGTCGGTATCATGCGCGGGAGATTGCCAGACTCTCGGGTGGAGTGCAGCATCTTGAGATTGCGCTTCGCCAGATTGTAATCGGGGTCGACTTCGAGCGCGCGGTTGAATGCGGCTTCCGCTTCATCGAAGCGACGCTGCATCATCAAGGCGATGCCAAGATTACCCCACGGCTGCGGCAGACAATCGGCCATGGCGATGACTTTGCGATAGCGCTGCTCCGCTTCCGGCCAGCGATCAGCTTCCATATCATCCATCGCCTGTCGCATTTCCGACTGTTGCTCGATCAATTGTTCGATGGTGAAGTCGGGGCCGCGCAGGGCCAATTCTTGCTGCACGATCTCCTGCATAAACGTGACGCGCTCCTGCACTTCGGCCCGCTGATGTTGCGGCGGGTTTAGCGCCAGGGCCTTCTCAGAATCACGCAGGGCCTGCCCTGTCTGGCTGGTATAACCTGCAACCAGACCCTTGTTGTGCCAGAGGATGGGATTATGAGGTTCAAGCGTCACCGCCTCGGACATGACCTCATAGGCTTCATCAAAGCGCTTGAGTACGGTGAGGGCGGCGGCCAAATAACCGAGCGCATCCACCCGCCGCTTATCCGCGCGAGGCAGCAAATCCACAGCCGCCTGGGAGGAGATGAGTGCGCGTTTGTAGTCTCCGGCCTCCAGGCTAGCCTGAGCATTGTCCAACATCATTTCGATGTATTGCGATGCTCGCCCGGACGGCAATTGGGATCTTTTGAATTTGCGTTTCTTACTCATGATCGGACTTCCAAACCATTTGGGTTTCCCTCCATGCCAACACGATCCTTGCTCACATCGACGCCGCTCTTCATCGCTCGAACTCTTCGTTCGCCAACAAACCCGAAGGGTCTATCCGCCCCGACAACAGTTTTGGCAGCAGGTAGTCGCGGCGAGTGAAGCTGAGGTTGCTGCGGGTATAGATGGGCGGCAGCACGCCCGCCAGTTGTTCGGGATAACGCTCTTCCAGCAGTTTCATGGCGGCGTCGATGCGCAATTTGATGTCATCGGCGCGGGCCGAGGCGCGCAGATAATGCCACGACGCCTCTTTCGGCACGACAAAGACGTTCTTGCTGGCGTACTCCGCCGGGTCGGCCAGGATTTCGGCGTCGATCTCCGGATCGCCGGTGTAATATTCGCTGCCCGACTCTTTCAGCAATAATTCGAGTTGTTTGTATCGCTGCTCGTAGCGCAATGAAAGATAGCGCAAAAACAGCAGAGGCAGCACGTAATGCTTGTAATCGGCGGGGGCGACCGTTCCCCGCAAAGTCACCGCAGTCTCCCACAGTTCTCGTTCGAAGTTGATGTCGGCTTGAGCGGGCATGTTCAGACGCTTTAGGGTTGGCGTGTCGATAGGGAATGCGAATGTGAAACGGGACCCCAAGCAGGGCCCCATGATGTTGGAGCGGGCGAACTCTCGATGCCGGTAGGCCCGCATTGTACAAGATTTTCGTCTTTGCCAGAAACCGCCGTTCTCGACCGTCGGCGGGCGCTTTGTGAAGCAGATCAGAATCAACCTATAATGAGTGGCCGGTCTATGCCTCCGGCCATCCATTCAGGATGGACTTCGCCCACGCCGCTAAACCAGGTTCATACTATAATCATCTGCATTCGCGTGACGATAGATTCACCGGCGTCATTCCAGGTTCACGTCCAGGGCAATCTTGATAGTCACTGGTCACCCTGTCTCGGTGATGTCAAGATGGCATATCTCAGGATCAGGCTGTTTTGAAGGACGTCTTGAATACGCTTTATGATCTGAGGCTGCCCATATTATACTTCGCGAACAACAGCTACGCAGATGAGTTGGATTCTCATCTGCCGTGAGCGGTTGTGAATCCGTCAAAATCATCATTCGAATTGGAGGCAAATAACCAATGTTACGCAGAGATAATCGAGAAGAACGACGCGAGGAACGGCACGAGGACAGGGGCCTCGGCCGGGCTGGTGGTGGAGGCGCCACCCATTATCAAATGCGCCAAAAGATGTTCGCCATCGGCGACGACTTCTGGATCGAAAACGACCGCGGCAAAAAGGTCTACAAGGTTGATGGCAAGGCGCTCCGTGTGCGCAGCACCTTGATTTTGGAGGACCGTAATGGCCGCGAGGTGGCGAAGATCCAGGAACGAATGCTGCGCGTGAAAGACAGCATGGAGATCGAGGATGCCAACGGCAATCGCGTCGGCATGGTCAAAAAAGCGCTGATCACACCGGTGCGTGAGCGCTGGACTGTGAAAATCAAGAACGGCCCCGACCTGGACGTGCAGGGCAATATCCTCGACCACGAATACAGCATCGGTGAAGGTCGTGACAAAGTCGCCGAAGTATCGAAAAAATGGTTCCGCATCCGCGATAGCTACGGCATCGAGATCGACCCTGGCCAGGACGATGCCGTCATCCTCGCCATCGCCATTGCCATTGACGAGATGGCCCACCCAACCCGTTAGTACAGTACGACAGTAATCAGTTGACAGTGTGATCAATTGAGTTCACACTGTGCAGTGTACTAGCCAGCCAATATCCGCATAAACGTCCACTCGCTGACATTCGCATGAGCGTCAACGAGTGGACGAAGTTCATATCTTTCCCACTCTATCTGACTGAACTGAGGTTCGTCTCATGCCCTGTCTATTTGCTCTCATGGCCGGTTTCGTCCCGCGTCTGGCGGACATCATCCTCTGGATCGCCCGCCCCACCATGTTCACCGCTCCATTCGGCGGCGGTTGGTTCCTGCCACTCCTGGGCATTATCTTCCTGCCTTTCACCACGTTGATGTACGTGCTTCTGTGGGGGCCGGGCGGCCTGACCGGTTGGGATTGGCTCTGGCTCATCCTTGCCGTGTTGCTCGACTTGATGCATTACAGCAGCACCGCCTACAGCAACCGTAATCAAATCCCCGGCGCATCAGGCGCCTGAGCCCTGCTTGACATGCGGCAATGTGCACACTGACGACCCGTCACATAGTCGCCAATCTTTACCTGCGCAGTTATGCGCAATTCGTGACCCTTGGAGGTTAATGATCAATGATTAATAGAGGACCTGTCGATGTAATCGTTTTAGCTTCTGGTGCGCCGCGCTTCGATGGCGCCGTGTGGACTGAACTAGAGCGACAAACAAGCGCCGGGACGATCCGTGTTCTGGATGCCATGTTGCTCTTCCGGGATGACGCGGGTGATTACTGGCGCTTGGACCTTGAAGACTTGCCATCGGAAGAACGAGCCGCCGTAGGCTTTATCGAGTCGGAAACACGCGGCCTCTTCGATTCCGAGGACGCCGAGACATTGAGCGAAGGAATGGTCCCCGGTTCAGCGATCGTTGCTCTTGCAATCGAACATGTCTGGGCTGTACAGCTCGTCAATACAATCTATGATGCTGGCGTGGAAGTAGCTCTCAACTTCCGGGTGCCAGCGCCCATTGTCGACGAGGCGTTCGCCTCGCTCGAAATCACAGACTGAAGGAGGCAACAATGCCCGGTTTAGTACGAGGAATGGCCCGAACCGCCGCCGTGGTCGGCACAGCTACCGCCACACGCAATGCAGTGAACCGACGACAGGCCAACAAAAACGTGGCGGCTTATGAACAGGCTTATTCTCAACAGGCGCCCCAGCAACAATACAGCGCACCGCCTCAAGAAGTGTATGCCCCCGCACCCGAGCCAAGCCAGGATGAAGTGATCACGCAACTTGAGCGACTGGGAGCGCTCCACGCGCAAGGCATTCTTACCGACGAGGAATTTGCGGAGCAAAAAGCCAAGCTGC
Organism: Caldilineales bacterium; assembly: GCA_024102915.1. GTDB lineage: Bacteria > Chloroflexota > Anaerolineae > J102 > J102 > JAGFJG01. Next base: position 37,803 of record JAGFJG010000121.1, on the reverse strand, counting down.
TCGGCAACTGATAACCCCCTTACTTCCATCTTGCCATCAGGCTGACGGGAAAGCGATACGGCGGCCTGATGGTATACTCTCCAAAACAGCCGGAGCGTAGGCGCGGCAGAGCGTTTTTCCCGGACGTATGTCACTCCTACGCCCGCAACATACCACTAAACGAATAGACCATGATTTTCGTCAATGATCGCCGCCTGATATAGCAAATTGGGTGGGAGCGTATCACTTCGAATCTTCAATCATTGGCCCATTCGAGCCGGGCAGCTTAATGACAACAGAATAGGCGATGGGGAACTGTACAACGTTAACGATTCAACCGCAGACTGCGTGAATCAGCTCTTGAGATGATCTCTCCAATCAACTGCGGTGTGATTCATGTTGGACTTACCGATAGAAACACCGTTCTGTTCCCCTTAAGCGAAGGTTGTTCGCAGCAATCTGACCTTCGCCCATCGAATCGGGATTTTCCTAGCACAACTGAAAGTTTGCGCCATCCGCAGAGTTCCTCCCATCTACGAGATATCTATGGCATCTTCAACTAATTCATCAACTCCAACCGCAGCCAGCGCTTCCGCTGAACCCGCCCAGGCAAAGCTCATACTGGCTTCACTTATCGTCGTGGCGGCGGTGGCGAATCTGCCGCTGGCGATGGCCAATGTGGCGCTGCCGTCGATCGGCGCCTATTTCAACGCCTCACAAACGCAGCTCAATCTGGTAGCCGTATCCTACTCGCTGGGCCTGGCCTGCTCCGTCCTCTGGTTGGGGGCGCTGGGCGACCGCTATGGCCGCAAGCTCATGCTCTTGTTGGGCGTCGGTCTGGCCATGCCCTCCGCTCTCATCAGCGGCTTCGCCCCCTCCATCCAGATGCTCATTGTCGGGCGATTGATGGGCGGGTTTGCCGCTGGTATGGCGTACCCCACGACGCTGGCGCTGATCACCGCCCTTTGGGGGCCTGGGCCGGGACGAACACGGGCGATCGCTTTGTGGGCGGCCATTGGCGGGGCTATCTCGGTTTCCGGCCCATTGCTTTCAGGGCTCTTACTTCAGTTCTTCGATTGGGGTTCGGTCTTTCTCATCGTCCTGCCGCTGGCCGTATTGGCCTTTTTCATGGCTTTTAAGTTCGTGCCCGCCCACATCAACGAGACGACCGAATCGGTGGACAACCTGGGTGGCATCCTTTCCCTGGTGCTGATCGGTTCATTCGTACTCGCCCTCAATTTTCTGCCGGTTCCTGACGCCAGGACGCTCGCGGTCGGATTGTTGATTCTATCCGCCATCGCCACCGTATTTTTCGTTCTTCGCCAGCGCCGGGCCAAGAATCCCCTTTACGACCTCAAGGTTGCCAGCCGTCCCACGTTCTGGGTAGCGGCAGTGGCGGGCATCATCGTGTTCGGGTCGCTGATGGGCGCGATGTTCATCGGCCAGCAATTCCTGCAGGATGTTTTGGGCTACTCTACCCTCAACGCCGGGCTGGCCGTTGTGCCGGCAGGCATCTTCATGATTATGGTAGCGCCCCGCTCGGCCAAGATCGTCGAGGAACGCGGCTCTCGCTTCACGCTGCTGGCTGGTTATGTGTTTATCGTCCTGGGCTTTGTGGCCATGCTCTTGCTGTGGAACGAAGGCATATCATATCTGTACGTCGGTTTGGCGTACTCATTGGTTGGGATTGGCATCGGACTGGCAGGCACGCCTGCTTCCCGCTCGTTGACCGGCTCAGTTCCGGTCACCCGCGCGGGCATGGCGTCGGGAACCGCCGATTTGCAGCGCGACCTGGGCGGAGCCATGTTCCAATCCTTCTTCGGCGCGCTGCTGGCCGCGGGATATGCAGCCGCCATTGCCACAGCGTTGGCCGGATACCCGGACTCTGCCGAAATCCCCGCCAGCGTCACCAGCAGCCTGGAGATGTCGTATGCGGGCGCGCAAAGCATGGCCGCGCAATACCCGCAATACGCCACCGAGATCACAACCGCAGCCAAGGCTGCATTCCTGGCCGGCGACCAATACGCTTATCTGGCAGGCATCATCGCTGTTTTACTTGGCGCCGCCCTGGTGTTCTTTGTCTTTCCCAGGCGGGATGAAGAGCGCCAATTGTTGGTCGAGTTTCACAAGGAGGATATAGCGGCAGCCGATTCGCAATCCGCCGCCAGTTAGTCTGCCAGTTTCTACACGCCGTTCAACATCCGTTCACTTCTCTACTCATTCCCATCTTCACACCATTGTCAGGAGGCGCCGCAGATGTCAGCAGCAACTGCAAAGAGTAAACCAGGACGGAATTTACCCATCCTGAACGGAATCCTGCCCCTCGTGTCGTCGCAAATCCCGACCGACGTCATCGCTGGGGTCACACTCGCCGCCCTCGCCATCCCAGAGGTGATGGGCTACACGAAAATCGCCGGTATGCCGGTGATCACGGGCCTGTACACCATCGTGATCCCGATCGCCCTGTTCGCACTTTTCGGCTCATCCCGGCATCTGGTCGTCGGCGCAGACTCGGCCACTGCCGCCATCATGGCTGCAGGACTGGCCGGAATGGCGGCGGTGGCATCACCGCAATATGTTGCCCTGGCCGGTGTGTTGGCGCTGATGGCGGCCGGGCTCCTCATCCTGGCCCGACTGCTAAATCTGGGCTTTCTCGCCGACTTTCTATCGCGGACGGTTTTGATCGGCTTTCTCACTGGCGTCGGCATCCAGGTGGCTATCGGGCAAATATCCGGCATGCTGGGGATACCCGGCGGCGGGGCTGGCCCCATCCAGAAACTGGTGACCGACGTGCAGCAACTCGGCCAGATCAACTGGCCCACACTCGCTGTTTCCGTCGGCGTATTGGGCACAATCCTGATCCTTCGGCGCATCAACAAAAAGATCCCCGGCGCTCTGATCGCCGTCATCGGCGCTATTGTCCTCAGCTACGCCCTCAATCTCTCATCAAACTACGGCGTGGCAGTGCTTGGCACGGTTCCCAGTGGTCTGCCGAGCATCGGCCTGCCGGATGTCACGATTAACTGGTCGTTGATTCAGCGGCTTTTGCCAACCGCCATCTCCATGTTCATCGTGATTCTGGCGCAGAGCGCCGCTACATCGCGCGCCTATGCCACACGCTATAACGAACGATTCAGCGAAAACGTCGATCTGGTGGGCCTGGGTCTGGCGAACATCGGCGCTGGCCTGTCGGGCACATTCGTCGTCAACGGCAGCCCCACCAAGACGCAAATGGTCGACAGCGCCGGCGGACGCAGCCAGCTTTCTATGCTGGTGACCGCGGCTATCGTCGTCATTGTGTTGCTGTTTCTCACGGTGCCTCTCTCATTTATGCCTGAAGCGGTTCTCTCTTCCGTCGTCTTCATGATCGGCGTCGAGCTTGTCGACTACAAAGGCATGCGCCGCATCCTGGCCGAGCGCCCGATGGAATTCTGGGTCGCAGCGATCACCGCCGCCGTCGTAGTTTTCATCGGCGTCGAGCAGGGCATCATCCTGGCGATTCTGCTCTCGTTGCTGGCGCATACTTCCTTCGGCTACAAGCCCAAGAACAGCACGCTGTTTGAAAGCGATGGCGCTTTGAAAGTTGTCCCGATTGCAGACGCACAAGAAGCTGTACCGGGCCTCGTGATGTATCGCTTCAATCACAGCATGTATTACGCCAACTCCGAGTTGCTGGCACAAGAGTTATCGAAACTGGCGCAACTCGGGCCTGACCCTGTCAAATGGCTGTGTTGTGATCTAATTGCAGTCGATGAGATCGATTTCTCTGCCGCCGCGACGCTGCGCGAGTCGGCGAAGGAACTGAAGGATAAGGGCGTCAAACTGGTCTTTTCTTCTGCCAGCGAACAGGTGCGCCAGAACCTTGACGTCTCTGGCGTGACCGAGGCGGTCGGCCAGGATGCCTTCTTCCCGGATCTGGAGGCTGTCCTCAGCGCCTACAAGGCCCAGACTGCCTGACGTCAACATTCAATTCACAAGTATGCCCTGGAATGGGGCGGGAGATCCCAGATGACGGCGGCAATCGTCCCCACGAAAAAGACGCTGCAAGAACGGATGGAGCACGGTAAAGAGATGCGCGCCAAATTCCCGCGCGAGAATCACGCGGCCTGGGAAGCGCCGGCTGAGCGGGCCGACCCGCTGCAAGCGCTGGCGGCACAGGCGGAAACACGCATCCCCGAACTGGTGCCCATTCGTCACTGGCGCATGATGGCATCGCCTTTCGCCTTCTATCGCGGCGCCGCCGCCATCATGGCCGCCGATCTGGCGGCCATGCCCAACACCGGGATACGCGTTCAACTCTGTGGCGACGCGCACCTGTCGAATTTCGGCGGGTTCGCGTCGCCGGAGCGGGAGTTGGTGCTCGATGTCAACGATTTCGACGAGACTTTGCCGGGCCCATTTGAATGGGATGTCAAACGCCTGGCCGCCAGCATCGAAATCGTCGGACGCCAGATGGGAATCAATGACAGGCATCGCTCGCGCATCGTGGAAGGCGCGGTTGGCGAATACCATCGCGCCATCCAGGAATTCGCCGAGTTGGGCTATCTCGACATGTGGTGCCTGCATCTCGATCCGGCGGGGATGGAAGCACGTTGGGGGATGGATTCGAAAGCCCGATCTATCAAGGCGCTCGAAGCAAACCTGACTCTGGCGCATGGTCGTGACAACCAGCGTGCGGTGGAAAAACTGACGGAAGAGGTGAATGGCCGCCTGCGCATCAAAGCGAAGCCGCCGTTGATTGTCCCGATCGAAGAGCTTGCCTCGGATATAAATCCTGACGTGCTCGAAGAGACCATTCGCAGCCTGCTCCAAACTTATAGTCGCACCTTGCAAGATGACCGGCGATATCTGCTCGATCATTACAAATATATACACATGGCGCGCAAAGTCGTCGGCGTGGGCAGTGTGGGCACGCGCACGTACATCGTGTTATTGACCGGGCGCGACCCGACCGATCCTCTGTTCCTGCAAGTGAAAGAGGCGGAGGCCTCGGTATTGGAGCCATTCCTTGGCAAGAGCGTTTATGCCGAACACGGCAAACGCGTCGTCGAAGGCCAACGTCTGATGCAGGCTGCCAGCGACATTTTCCTGGGTTGGGAGCGGGTGTCCGCAGGGTTGGACGGGAAATCCCACGATTTTTACATCCGCCAATTGTGGGATTGGAAGATTTCATTGGAGGTCGAAACCATGACCCCGGACGAGATCATGATCTACGGCAAGATGTGCGGTTGGACGCTCGCCCGCGCCCATGCTCGCTCGGGCGACCGCATCGCTATCAGTGCATATCTTGGCAAGAACGCCTCATTCCAGATCGCGCTTGCCGAATTCGCCAAAGCTTATGCTGACCAAAACCAACGTGATTATCAGAGCTTCGTCAACGCCGTCAACGATGGCAGGCTCAATGCCGTGCCAGGAGCATAGCGACGGCATCTGACAAAACCGTGCTCATCAAGAGACAAACGCTGCCAAACAGGCTGCACCCCGTTGTGCGGAGATATGAACGTATGAAAGCATTGTACCGCAACCTGCTCGCTGGAATTATCGTTGTCGTCACGGCGGTTACGCTGATCCTGGCGTTCAACTTCGTCGCGCCGGCAATCTCCACAACATCCCTGGCCTCGTTGCTCACCCCGGCCAGACTCTTCGCCCCTCCGCCCGGTGAACCGATCCCCATCGAATCGATCGCAGAACTCGACGCGTTCGAAGCGACGGTCAGGCTCGAAGTGAATGGCCTGATCGATGGCGAGCGCACTCAGGGCGACCTCACCGGCAAGTTAGCGGTCAACCCGCAGAACAAGAGCCAGATCACCGTGTCCGGCCCGCTGCTGGGCGATCTGGCCGCCAAGGTCGGCGGCTCCCTCGTCGGTCTGTTCACGCCCTCGAAGGTCGATCTCTACAAAACGCCCGATGGCGCATACATCGTGATCAACGGCCTGGTTCCCGTGTGCATCAAACCGCAAGCCTTGAACGCCACCGATACGCTGGACAAAATGAGTCCGCAATGGCTGATGGAAATGTTGACGAGCAGCGACGTGGCCCGCGGTGAACTGGTCGGCCAGGAAACCATAAACGGCGCTAAAGTCAATCACTACGTCATCGACGGCGACGCGTTCCTGGCCGCCGCCCAAGAAAGTTCGAACGAGGAACTGCAGAAATTCGCCGAATTACTCTGGGCGGCGGAAGACGCCCATGTTTATGTCGATGTCGCCAGCGGCTATCCTGTGGCCTTCCGCGGCAATTTCAGCGGCGAATACGAACCGCTCAAGTTCCAGGGCGACTTCGGTATCGAACTCGACCTGACCCGCATCGGCAAAAGCGCGAAAGTCTCATTGCCTCGCGCCTGCAATCGGCCTATCTCGAAATAGGCTTCCGACCCAATTCTCTCAAGTTGTTTCCATCGTTCCCATCATCTCTCGTCTTTTCATTGAATTCACTCAACATTCTTCGCTGGAGTAAAACAACATGTTCCCAATCTTAGTCATCGCAATCGGAATTGCCGTCCTCGTGCTCGGAAAACGACTCGCCATCCTGGGCGCGGCTGTGGGCGCGCTGCTCGGCGTGGGCTTTCTCACCCTGTTCGACCAACCGAGCACACTGATCATGGTCGGGCTGCCCCTGGTTCTGGCCATCGCCGGTTTCTTCCTGGCCGGTTTCGCCAAAGGGATGATCGAAGTGATCGTCCTCGTGATCGGCGCGATTGGCGGCGCCGCCGTCGTCCTGGGATTCCTCAATCTATTCAATCTGGATTGGGGGTTGATGAACTGGATTCTGGCAGTGATTGGCGGCGTTATCGGACTCGTTCTGATCCGGCGGGCGCGTAAAGGTTCGCAGGATTGGGGCGTCATCATCCTGTCCGGGCTGGTTGGCGCACTGCTGGTCACACGTGGGGTGAATGAACTCTTCGACAATAGTCTGTCAAGCACGATCAGCACCATCATCGTCGTCGTGCTGGCTGCGGCCAGTATCGTCTACCAGGGCGAATTGATAGGCGGAAAGAAGACGACGGACTAGTTCGCCGTACACAGCCAGAAAGGCTATCAACCTCATCAAGAGAATCTCGGGGGCGCTGTACTGCCGATTCCCGACCGCAAATTCGGCGAGACGATTGCCCGCACCCCGGACAAAGCGGTCGCCGACCGGAAAATTTTGGCGACGAAATCCGCACGCGAACTTGACGCGGGCGGCGGAGATGGGGCCTGCCGCCCCCTTCGAGCCCTGGCCGCAAACCTGGGGCTATGATCAATCGACATGGTCGGGCAGATTCGAGAGAAGCAAGCTCAGCTCTGCCCGACCCCCATCAGATCCGAGCCATTCTGCCCACGGCACTTGCAGTTTTGACAGATAAGTTTGACGAAAAAGAAATTGTAAACAAAACTTAATTTCAAAGTTGCTAATTTAGCATTATACTGAGCGCTGTCCATGACAATCGAATAGTCAATTCTCGACCAAACCTTTCATTCGGGAGGTGCTACTAAATGGATTAAAGTCACATTCAATACACTTGAAACAATCACAATTTTATCGACCCTGTCTATTTCACACCGAAGGAGAATTTCTTATGATACTTTTAGGATGTTTGCTGGCCTTTGGCATTGCCGTCGCCCCGCGTCTGTTCCTCATCCTGGCCTGGATATTCAGCGCTCGTTGGGATATCGTTTGGAACACCTGGTTCTGGCCGTTGTTGGGCATCATCTTCCTCCCCTTCACCACCGTCATGTACATGCTCGTCTGGAGCCCGACTGGCATCAACGGCTGGGATTGGATGTGGATCATCCTCGGCGTGTTGCTGGATGCCATGAAGTGGCAGCAGGTCGCCGCCAACCGCAATCAGATTCCTGGTTACCCCGGAAGCGGTCAGTCGGCAACTACTGCCTAGATTTCATTGCTGGCTGAGCAGGCGTCCGGCAAACGACGTTGGACGCCTGCGCTTCCCACCCTTCTCACCAACCCATCCCTCTATTCCCTTTTCCAAAGGAGAACCCCACATGGCAAAAAAAAGTAAGACCGTTTCGGTTGACAAAGACGAATTAAAAGATACTGCCGCCGACATCGAAGCATTGGCGGAAATCGAAGCCGTCGTGGCCGTAGACCAGGCCGAACTCGGCGTGGTTGAACTGGAATACGCGGCGGCAGCGAGTGATGTCAGCCGCGAAGCCCTGGCTGAAGGCGCCAGCAATATGACTCGTGGCGTTGACGAGTTAGTGGTGGCCGAAGGTCTGGAAAGGATCAGCGTATTGGTCGCCGAGGCGGGCATCGTCGACATGGCCGAAGGCGCCGAACTGCTGGCGGCATCGGAAGATGTCGAGGTCCAGAGCGAGATCGTGAGCGTCTTGTCGGCCACCGATCTGGAACATGGCATGGAATTGGCCGCCATTGCCGGACAGTTGGCGCTGGCGGGCGATGTGGTGGCTCTGCGCGATATGCCGATTCTCGCCGACTTCCTGGAAATGAAAGCGGAATCGCTGCGCGAAATCGCCCTGGATTCCATCATCAAGTTCGCCGCATCGAGAGCCGTTTCTATGGCAATGGAAGCGACCGCTTATGAGATCGGCGACATGGGCGTGAACGAAATGATGGAAGGCGCCACCAGACTGGAAGTGGCAGGCGCTGCCGCTGCTGCCGGCGAGGCGATGGCTGTCGATGGCATCGAACGCGTTGTGGATGGCGCAATCGAGGTCGAGGTCTCGGACGAGATGGCGGCGGAAGCACGTATGGCCGCTGCCGCAGGCGTTGCCGACATTGCCGAAGCGGCGGAAACGCTGGGCCAGGCTGAAGCGTTGTCGGCCACTGCCGATGCCCTGGACGATGCCGCCGGTTGAGATCACCTAGCGCCATTCAGAACATCTTAAGAAGATCGATGATTTAGGTCTGGCTCTACTGCAAAAGGGTTTTGCAACCACAGAGGCCGCGGAGAACACAGAGATTTCATGAGCTTTTGAAGCTCGAAGTCAAGTGCTTTCTCTGTGCTCCCTGCGGTTATTGCAGGAGAACCCATTATTAATCATCGACCTTCAACCACTTAATCACAACTCACCCCCAGGAGACTCCCAAATGAGTGATGAACAACCCCAAGCCGTGCCCGCCGTTGGCTTTCTCGTCATGGCATTCACCGATGAAAACGCCGCCGACGAAGCCCTGAAAGCATTGCAAGAGGCCAAGAAACAAAATCAGATGTACTTTGAGGATGCCGCCGTAATCCGCCAGGATGCTGCCGGCAAAGTGAAATATCACGAGACCGGCGATATGAGTACGGGCAAAGGCGCGGGCGTTGGCGCCCTCGTCGGCGGCGTGCTGGGCATTCTGGGCGGGCCAGCCGGGATTGCGCTTGGCGCCAGCGCCGGCGCGGCCATCGGCGCCATCGCCGCGCATGGCGACGCCGGGTTCAAGGACAGTAGTCTGAGCACGATTGGCGTCGCCTTGAAACCGAGTACATCCGCCCTGGCCATGATTACGAGTCATGATTTCCTAAAGGCGGTTCAGCAACAAGTCGGTGATGAGCAACTGGCTGTGTTCGTCTCGAATCTCGCTGCCGAGATCTCTCGCCTGTTGGAAGCGGGCAAGAGCATGGCCCTGGGCCTGGTTCTGGCCGAAGACGGTCTGGCCATGCAGGAAATCGCCGTCGATGATCAGTCCGCTGAAGTCGTAGGCGCTGTCATTACCAGCGATGCGGTCGTGGCAGGCGCGGCTGTGATCACGGATGAAGGCGCGGCCTATGAGGTTGGCGTGGTCACGGCGGAAGGCAGCGCTGTGGAAGCAGGCGTAATCACCGATGAGGGCGCTGTCGTCGTCGACGATGTCGTGACGGATGAAGGCGAGGTCATCGTTGCTTCAGCGACTGTGCCGGTGACCGTGACTGCGGCGGCGGTGGAACCTGCGGCGGAAGTGGAAGCGGCGCCAGCGGAGGACGAGGCAGAGCCAGAAGCTGATGACGAGGGGACGGACGCACCTGCTGAAGCGGAAGGCTAGGACTCGGCGACGCATTTCGGTGCACGCCTGATCCGAAGCTGTTTGACCATGTCACTCCCTCCCCGCCCTGGTTATGAAGGGATAGGCGAGGAGGGAGTTCGCTCGTTTTCGATCCAGGCAATTCGCTGGCGCGTCTAGTCTGTGAAGGTCCGAGCCTACTGAATTGCCGAACGCGCGCATAGCAAACCTACAACGATGTTCAGGCTCGAGGAGTGCTTCTCGTGAAACAAGTCATCCTAATCTGTATCGTGGCCGTTCTAGTCCTTACCGCATGCGGTTCGGCCGAGTCAATGCCTCTCGTTGGCGCCAACTGGACGTTGTCATCCATGTACGAAGCAACGTTGTTGCCCGATGTCACTATTACGGCGGAGTTCAAGTCAGATGGTCAATTATCCGGCCATGGCGGTTGCAACAATTACGGTGCGAGCTATACGGTCGATGGCAAAAACCTGACCATCACCTCGCCTAACTCAACGATGATGAGTTGTTCGGAGCCGATTGATCAACAGGAGAGCAATTATTTCTATTTGTTGGAGTCTGTCGGCTCCTACGAGATCAAAGGCGACCAACTCACCCTGACGGCCACCGATGGCGAGACCGTGTTGACGTACACGGCCAGCGAATGAAGCCGGTTGCGCCGTTGCAATGGTGCGACTCGGACCAGGCCATCCGATCGAATGTGCTAAAATGCCGGTGAGTAGTTGCCGCCTTTTGCTCCAAAACGCCGCTTGAGGTTCGACGGAAAATCGAGTCGTTTGGCTGTTGAGTGCAGAGATTGATGATAACTCTGCGCTCAACTATTTTGTAGAATCAAGACCGAGGTGCATCCTATGGCTGGAAAGAAACGAGAACAACGTGAATTGAAAGACATCGGTTATGAGTTGTTCGTTGGGGCGTTGTCGATCCTGTCGATCGTCAACCTGGCGCTTCTATATTTGTATCCGCTTGACGTCAGCTTGCAGTATATTCTGTATACGATCAATGCCGTCATGACGCCTGTGTTTCTCGGCGACTTTTTATACCGATTCTTCACCTCGCCGGATCGATGGCGCTATTTCTTCCGCGGTTTTGGTTGGGCGGACCTGTTGTCCAGTCTGCCGCTCCCCCAATTCAAAATCCTCCGCATGTTCCGATTATGGAGGGTTATTCGTCTCTTCCGAGAATTCGGGGCAAAGAATCTGGTGCGTGAGTTCGTCACCCACCGCGCCGAAAACGCCTTATTAACGGTGGTCTTCCTGGTACTGCTTGTCCTGGAATTCGGCGCTCTGGCCATTATCTACACAGAATCGAAATCCGCCGATGCCAACATCAAGGACGCGTCTGATGCGCTGTGGTGGACGTATGTGACTATCACGACCGTGGGTTACGGAGATAGATACCCGGTCACCAATCCGGGGCGATTGGTCGGCCTATTCGTCATGACAGCGGGCGTAGGTCTGTTCGGCACGCTCAGCGGTTTTCTGGCCAACAAGCTTCTCGCACCTGATGAGGCGGGCGAATCTGATACATCTGAAGCAGATACAGCTGCGACTGCGTCCGCGACGACCGAGACGGCCGCACTCGCAGATGATGCCAAAGCGCGGCTGAACGAGATCAAACGTATACTCGATGAACAGGAAAGGGCGACAACCGAGTTGAGAGCCAAGCTGGAAGAGATGGGCGAGCTGCTCTGAAAACGTACTCAGAACAAGTTACAGCAAGATAAACTCCGCCTCCATGTTTGGACGACGATTTTGCAATTGAATGCAATTTAGCACCGATTTGACCAGCCACCTTCAGCGGTGCTATCCTGCCGGAACCATACACAAACCAGCAATTGAATAGCGTGCTGCTGTCCGTTCCAAACCGGGGTCGTAGCGACCGCCGAATTTTTGAAAGGAGGATTTGGATATGTGGTACATTCGCAGTGTGACACGACGCGCTTCGACCGTCGTGCTGTTTTTCTTGGTTGCTTTTATTTTCTATGCGGTCCCAGTTGCTCAGGCCGCACCAAATGTCAACCCAGACGACACGCCTATTCCTGTCGTCGCCGATACGGTTGATGAATGGGCCGTCGGCGGCGGATTGCTTTATTGGGCGAATTCATGTTTTGGTGAGGAGTTTCCGCCCCCCAGCGTGATTAAGCGCCAACCGGTCGGGGGAGGCACAAGCCGGGTATTGGAGACAACGGGTGAGGGGGAGTGTCTCACCTATCTCAACATGACAGCAGCCGATGACGGCGTGTACTACTATGACGATGCTCAGGATCGTATCGAGATGATCCCCATCGTTGAGCCATCTGCGTCACGGATCGTGGTTGACGTACCGAACAGCCAGCAGCCCACCACCGCCAGCACACTCAGAGTTTCCAGTGATTATGTCTACTGGCCTTCGGCGAACGCAGGAAAAATCTTCCGGGCGCTCAGAGCGGGCGGCCCCATCGAGACAGTGGCCGAGGGATTGCCAAACCCGCTGGATGTACTCGTCCTGGGAGTCAGCGTCTATTGGACCGACAACGGCGGCGTGCATTCCATCCAGACAAATTGTGGCGCCCTACCCTGCAACGGAACCATTCAACCCTTCTCGGCTTTTGCCGCAGGCGGCAACACCGGCAGAGGATTGTTTTACCGCGCCTCCAAATTCAACTACACCATCGCCTGGGTCGAACGGACCCCAACCGGGCCGACGACAAACAGCTACGCCATCCGCCAGCGCACATGCAGTTTCAACGCCGTCTGCACCTTCAACACCACGGTCACAGTTTATGCCGCCGCCGCCAACTGGGTGATTGGCCCGCCCGTGACCGATGGCAGCAGCCTTTTCTGGACGGAACGCTACTCCAGCCAGCTTATCACGGACGGCAAGGTGCGCCGCCAGACCATCGGCGCAAACGACGCCGTGGATATCGCCGCCAGCCTGCCCGGCATCGACCGGCGACTGGTCATCGCCAATGGCAACGTTTTCTTCGCCGTCGGTGCGCCATCGCCAGCTAACCAGTATGGCATCTACCGTCTGCCCCTGAACGCCAGCGCCATCATGCGGGACTTCGCCGCCAGCGCCTGGGAAGTAACGCAAGGGATTCAGAACACCGCCAACGCCGTGCTGCCGATTGCTGGAAAGACTACATACGTGCGATTCTATGGCTCCGAATTGAGTGGGCCTAATGCGCCTGTGGTGGAAGCGAAACTCTATGGCATGCGTGACGGCGCTCCGCTACCCGGTTCGCCGATTCCAGCCATCAATGGCGTCCTGCCCTTGGCCGTCGGCGGCGGATTTGAGCGAGTCAGGCTGAATGACGGCTGGTATTTCCTGCTGCCGGAAAGCTGGACGAGTGGATTCGTTTCGTTGCGAGCCGAAGTAGACCCGCGCATGACCTACACCGATCCCAACCGCGCCAACAATGCGCTCACGACCGATCTGTTCTTTCGGAACGAGCCGCCGGTCTGCGTGTGGACTGTGCCTGTGCGTACCGATACGCCCCTGCCATCTATCCACGACCCCAACTTCTGGGAGATGGTGGACCGCTTCAAGGTGCGCTGGCCGGTACCCTCCACCTGGGTATTTCGCGATACCGAACCGGTCGAAGAAACCCAGTTGTGCTTTTCTTATGGGATCCCCTATCCCTGCGGCGGACCTTATGAGCTAGACCAGGGCTGGAGCCTTTCCAACGGCATACCCGACCGCGATAAGGTGATTCTCTCGCTTTGGGCTCGTGCGCAATTGTCATACAACCCGGATGCCTGTGATGACATCGGCGCTCCGGTGCATTTCATGGGCATGGTGCATCCCGATGCCAACACCGGCAATGTGGCCGGGTACGCCAGCCTTTACAGCACCAATTCGTGGGTGAGATTGCCGCAGCATTATCCGAATCCGGCTCCGCTTGACTGGTACCGGGTGCGCGAGGGCAGCGTAATGGCCCAAGAGTTGGCGCATAATTACGGGCGCAGACATGTCAATTGTGGCAACCCGGACGACATCGATTCCAACTATCCCTACCCGCCGTGCCAGATCGCCAACGTTGGCCCCGACAGCTATTACGGATTCGATGTGCGTTCACAGACGCCAATTGCACCGAATGGGGCGGCGGACTTTATGTCCTATGCCAATAACACCTGGGTCAGCGATTATACCTGGCAGGCGTTACTCAACTCCTATGCAGCCGCCGAAACCGCATCCACAAAGCTGGCCCCGCAAGCGGGCGATGTCGTCTTCGCTGCTGGTTTTATCAACATGGAGAGCAACCAGGGCAAACTGAACAATCTGCTCGTGATACCGGCCGCCAGTCTGCCTCCGCAAGCGCTGGCAGCCACACATGCCCAGAGCACACAGGTCGTCTATAAGCTGCGCCTGCTCGATACGACCGGCATCGTCCTGCACGAAGAGTCGATCACCCCCTTGCCACTGGACGACCATTCCGGCGAAGGCGAACCGGCACTCTTTTCGACCACGTTCGCTCCGCCCGTCGGTCAGGTAGCGAAAGTGCAATTATTGGCCGACAACGATGTGCTCGATACCCTGTCGATGGGCGTCAACCTGCCCCTCGTCGCCGTGCAACAACCTACCGCCGCCGCCGTGATCGATTCCAGTCTCACCATCTCGTGGACCGCATCCGATCCGGATCCGGGCGACATTCTGCTCTACACGGTGCAGTACAGCTACGACAATGGCGGGCACTGGCACACCCTCGTCAACGACCATCCCGGCTCGCCCACTGGCAAGAACAGTCTGGCCCTGGCTGATTTGGGCTCCCTGCATGCCAGCAACGGCCAGACCGCCGAGATTCGAGTGCTGGCCAGCGATGGCTATCACACCGGCATCGGCACATCGGCGACGTTCACGGTTCTGAATCGCAAACCCGATGCTTTCGTGATCTCCCCCACCGCCGGTCAGAGCTTTGCCGCCGGCATCCCTGTGTTGTTGCGAGGCGGGGCTACCGACGCCGAAGACGGCGGGCTGAGTGATTCGGCCCTCGCCTGGAAGGTGGATGGCAGCGCAGCGGGCAGCGGCAGCGACGTCACTGCCGCCGGATTGGCTCCCGGCTTGCACAACGCTATGCTGACGGCCACCGACGCGGCCAATGCTTCGTCCAGCATCTCGGTCGGTTTTGAAATCGCCCCGCTGGGCATTCCTGCCAGCAGCGCTCCCCAACTGAACGGCTTTTGCGATGATGCTACTTACGCCAATGGCGTGGACATTCATCTCGCTCCCTACGCCAATGGCGATCAGGCGACCGTGACCTTGTTGCGCGCTGCCAACCAGTTATGGGCATGCTTTAGTGGCTTGCGCAAGGCGAACGGCGGCCCAGGCGCCATTGCCGGGCTACGGGTCGATGTCGATAACAGCCGGGATTCCCTGGCCCAGAGCACCGACTACGGATTTTTCGTCGGCGAAAACGGCGATGTGATCACCGTCTCCGGAAATGGCGGCGGCGGGTTCACCAACCCAGGCCCCGGCGGATTACAGGCGCAGGTTAGCAGCAATGATGGCGGCTGGAGCGCCGAACTGCGCATTGAGGACAGCAGCCTTGGCGGCCAAAACCACATGGTGGGGCTGGCTCTGGGGCACTACGGCCTGACCGCACCTGGAGATGACTACCGCTGGCCCTATAAAGCGGTCAACAACCAGCCTTCCTCCTGGGCTATGACAGCGTTGGGCGTTTTGCCCACGCTGACCAGCCTGGAACCCTACACGGCCACGGTCAATAGCCCGGCCATCTCCCTGGAACTCATGGGCGGCAACTTCACTGACGGTACGGTGGCGCTGTGGAATGACATTCCATTACCGACCACCTTTGTCGACCCCGAACATCTTACCGCCATGGTGAGTGCAGATCTGTTGAGCAACGCCGGCACGGCCACGATCACCACCCGCTCGCCCGCGCCCGACGAATTTGTTTCCAACGTATTGCCGTTCGTCGTCGAGGCGCTGCCGCCGGTGATCACGCAGCTATCGCCGCCGGGTATAAGCGCCAGCAGCCCGACGACGATCCTCACCGTCAATGGGGCTAACTTCAGCCCGGACGCCAAGGTGCTTTGGAATGGCAATCCGTTGCCGACTACCTTCATCAATCCGGGCAAACTGACCGCACAGGTGGCCGCCTCGTTGCTGGCAAACAGCCAGATAGCAGGCATCGCTGTGCGCAATCTGACGCCGCAAGACCGCATGTCCTTGCCGATTAGCTTTGAGGTGACGCCAGCCAAGGCCGTCTACCTGCCGGTGATTGTGATTGTACGCTGATGGAGTCTGGCGCTGAAGAGCAAGCAGGGTGTCGTGGATGCGTGGGTGATCGATCAATTGACGCGAGAGCATTGACCGGCACAATTGAGCAGCTACGCCAGTGGACGCAACCAGTACGTCGTCATTTGCCCCTTGCCTTTAACCTCAATCTGCCCGCGCTCGTCAAACCTATAGCGGCCTTCCAACCGATCCTTGACTGCCTGCGTCACCTGAATATCGTTCGCCAGTCCGCTCGATTCCATGCGGCTGGCGACATTGACGGCATCTCCCCACAAGTCATAAATAAACTTCTGCTGGCCGATTACACCCGCCACCACCGCTCCTCGGTTCATGCCGATCCGCACGGCCACAGGTTCGCCAGTCCATGAAGTATGTCGCCCTGTAGCAGTGATTATGTCCAGGGCGAAAGCGGCAACCGCCTCGCAGTGGTCGGCACGGCGTACGGGCAGTCCTCCGGCCACCATGTAGGCATCACCGATGGTCTTGATTTTCTCCAAACCGTGCTTGGCTGTTAGGGCATCGAATTCGGAGAACAATGCATTCAGCAGATTCACCACGTCAGCCGGATCAACGCCAGATGACATGTTCGTGAATCCCACTATATCGGCAAAGAGAATCGTCACATCATCGTAGCCGTCGGCGATCGCTCCCGGTGAGTCTTTGAGTCGCCTGGCAATAGGTTTGGGCAGGATATTCAAAAGCAGGCGATCCGCTTGCTGCCGATAACGTTCAATCTGGCTGAAAAGGTAAGTGCTGGCGCCAACCAGAATAATGCCCAGAAAAATCATATTGAAGGTTGCATATTGGATGACAAAGTTCATGTCTATGTCTGGCATGCGGCTGCGCGCCAATGGCTCAAAAATGGCGGCGGCAATGACCGTCATGGCAAATGCAAAGACCAAGAACAGGACCCATCGCCGCTCCACAAAGAGGACTGCAACCACAGGCGGCAGCAGTATCCAAATCAACTGGACTAACCCCGAAGTATAGCCGCCAGCCAATAAGTGCGCCGGCAGGTTCGTGAAAAATGAGGTGCACAGCAACACGACCACGATGAGCTGGTAGGCGCGCGGGAACATGAGCAGAACAATGAAAGCGACAACGATGATAACTGCCAGCGCAAAGTAAATATATGAAGCGTCAATGAGTCCGGCAGATCGAACCTGAAACCCGCCTAACAGGGTAAAAATGGTGGCGGCGACCATCACAATGATGGACAACCGCTTCTGAGACTGTCTTGTTTCGCTGTCGTCGACAAAGGTAATACGTCGTACAAGCCGCTCGAATAACGCCATGGCGATTCACACCTCACTGGAAGATGATTCATTTTAGCACGCGGCAGCCTCTGTCGGACACGCGTTATTCCAAACCCTCGGCTGAGTACCTTTGGCGAAGAACTCAGGGCGGTCGTTTGGCGTCGATATCCATATGACCCGGCGCTGCATATACCTCCGTAGGAAGTTCGTCCACCATCAGAAAGAGCACGGAATCCCGATGTCAGAGATCGGGCGCGGACGGGGCTATACCCATGTTTTGTCGGCTTCCTCACAGAAGGCTATACTGCCCTCAATCACATCACCGAAGTTTTCATAGGCGAAGCGCCGCCAAAACCCCAATCACATCACATCGAATTACCATGACTCAACCCATCACAAAAGCGATCGTCCCCGCTGCCGGCTTGGGCACGCGCCTGTTGCCCGCTACCAAATCGCAGCCCAAGGAGATGCTGCCCGTAGGCCGCAAGCCAGCCGTCCAGCATGTGGTTGAGGAACTCCAGACAGCTGGGCTCGAACAGATTCTCATGGTCACGGGTCGGCGAAAACGCTCGATCGAAGACCACTTTGACCTCGAACCCGACCTGGTGGCTTCACTCGAACAGGCGGGGAACGAGGCGCTGCTGGCTGACCTGGCTTTTCTCAACAAAGGCCAGTCCCGCTTCTTCTATACCCGCCAGAGCACGCCGAAAGGATTGGGGCACGCCGTCTCGTTGGCATCGGAATTCGTCGGCAATGACAACTGTGCAGTCGCTCTGGGCGACTCCCTGATCGCCGCCGAGCGACCGGCCGGGCTCTTGCAATCCATGATGGAAGCGCACGTTAGGCTGGGCGCCGCCGCCATCGTCGCCGTCGAAGAAGTGCCGATCGAGGAAGCTTTTCGCTACGGCATCGTCAGCCTGGCCGATGGCGTCAACGTGCGCAGCAGTGAGCCGCTTCTTTTGAGCGACATCGTCGAGAAGCCGCCAGTCGGTCGCGCCCCCAGCAATCTCGCCGTAGCCGCTCGCTATACCTTCAGCCCGGCGATCTTCGATGCGCTTGCCCGCACATCCCCTGACCGCAAAGGCGAGATTCAACTGACCGAAGCGATTCGCATCCTGATTCACCAGAACCTGCCGGTCTATGCCTGGCTGTTGCCGCCGGGCTGTCGTCGCTACGATGTCGGTAATTTCGAGAGTTATTTCCGCACCTTTATCGACTTTGCCCTGGCTGACGAACGCTATGGCTACATGGTGAGACAGTACATCAAAGCGAAAGCCTATGAGCTTTGAGGATCGGGTCATTGTCAGCTCAGCGCCGGGCCGATGCGGCATCATCGGCAATCCCACCGACATGTACGGCGGCAGCGTGCTGTCATGCTCTGTGTCGATGCGGGCCACGGCCACGCTCACTCCGGCGGATTCGCTGATCCTGGAAGCTGGCGAAGAAACATGCGAGATCAACACGCGGGATGATTTGCGTCCGCGCAAAGACCGCTTCGACCTGGTGCGGGCGATCCTTGAATACCAGCGCCTGCCAGACCTGCGCTGCCGCATTCGTTTTGATTCCGACATCCCCATGCAGAGCGGCATGGCCGGTTCCACGGCCCTGGTCGTCGCCTTGTTGCAAGGGATTCTGGCGTGGCAGGGTGTGCATCTTTCTCGCTACCGCCTGGCAGAGCGGGCGCGCTACATCGAATTGAACCATCTCAAAGTCGTCTGCGGTTACCAAGACGCTTATATGACGACCTTTGGCGGCCTCAACTACATGGACTTTCGCGGCAAGCAATTCTATCGCGATGCCGAGGCCGAACTCTTTGCCACAGTCGAATCGCTGGACGCGTTCATCCCCGGACTGCCTTTCGTTTTGGCCTACACCGGCGTTCGCCATTCCTCCGGCGGGGTGCACAAACCGCTGCGTGAGCGCTGGTTGGAGGGCGAATCGAAGATCGTGCAGAGTTACGAGCGCATCGGCGAGATCGCCCGTCTCGGCAAGAAGGCGCTTCTGAATGCGGAGTGGCCGCAATTGGGCAGCCTGATGAATGAGAATCACGCCATCCAGCGCGAACTCGGCGGTTCGGGTGAAGCGAATGAGATTCTCATTCAAGCTGCTCTCGATGCCGGCGCGCTTGGGGCGAAGCTGGCGGGCGCGGGTGATGGCGGCACGATCATCGCCCTCTGGCCGAACCCGGACATCGCCCCTCTGGAAACCGCTCTGCGCACAGCCGGCGCTGTCGCCCTTTATCGTCCCGTCATCACTGAGGGCGCGAAGCTCGAATAAGCGGGGAACGAGATACGCCGCCGGGGTGCTCGTCCTCCATCACCATTTTTCTCCCGATCGTCGAGCCAACCCAACCCTCTGCAATCACCAACCAGCATTTGGACGAGGAAATCCATGTCAGAATCATCTCCATCCTATTTGTCGGAACTCGTCGGCGTCTTTGGCTTTCCCGTGGCCGAAAACCCGACCATCATCATGCAAGAGGCGGCATTTCGCGCCGCTGGCCTGAACTGGCGTTATCTCAATATCGAGGTGCGCCCCGAACAACTGCCCGATGCTGTCACCGGCCTGCGCGCATTCAACATGCGGGGGATTAACCTCACCATCCCGCACAAAGTCGCCGTCATCCCTTTGCTCGACGGGCTTTCTCCGG
Source organism: Caldilineales bacterium (assembly GCA_024102915.1). GTDB lineage: Bacteria > Chloroflexota > Anaerolineae > J102 > J102 > JAGFJG01. The sequence goes on along the minus strand of JAGFJG010000121.1, from coordinate 17,733 downwards.
AAGCGGCGCTGATGGGCGCTGTGAACACTGTCGTCGCCAGGGATGGAAAGCTGGTCGGCAACAATACGGACGGCAAGGGCTTTCTATGGTCGCTCCGCCAGGATGCGGGCATAGACCCGGCGGGAAAGGAGGTTGTATTCCTGGGCGCGGGCGGAGCGGCGCGGGCGATGAGCGTCGAACTGGCCCTAGCCGGAGCCAGCCGCATCACCATCGTGAATCGCAGCGCCGAGCGCGGGCAATCTCTGGTCGAACTTCTCAACGCCAAAACGCCGACAAGCGCTGATTTCGTGCTCTGGTCCGAGCCCTACCGGACGCCCGACGACACCGACATCCTGGTCAACGCCACCTCCATCGGCCTGTTCCCCGACATCTCGGCCATGCCGGAAGTCGATCTTTCTTCCATCCGCCCCGACCTCCTGGTCTGTGATGTCATCCCCAATCCGCCGCATACGGCCTTCTTGCGGGAGGCGAAAGCGCGCGGGGCCAGGACATTGGACGGGCTGGGCATGCTGGTCGGCCAGGGCGCCATCGGTTTCGAGATGTGGACGGGTGTGGAAGCGCCGGTGGCCGTCATGCGCGCAGCCCTGGAAGAAGTGTTCGGCTGAACCAGAAATGTCATTGACATGTAACTTGCCCAGTGCTCAGCAAGGCAACCGCAGATTACGCAGATTTCACAGATTATTTCTCCGTTTTCATTTGCGTCATCTGCGGTTCGACAAGTCAATAACGTCTCTAACCAATCAGCATCATTACTCGCCGTAATTTGATTGACACGCCTCGCGCTTCATGCCATAATAAAAGCAATCGAAAGCAAATAAAAGCAGCGACTCGCGAGGTGAGTCTTGAATTCAACCAGAGAACTCTACATGGAAGAACGGCGGCGCACCATTCTGGAGCGGGTCGAGTCGCAGGGGCGAGTCGCGGTCGGCGATCTCAGCGAGGAATTCGGCGTTTCCGAGGCGACGATCCGGGCGGATTTGAACGCCCTATCCCGGGACGGCCTGGTGGTGCGCACGCATGGCGGCGCTGTGCAAGGCGGAGGCAGGCTCTATGATCTGGCGCTGGCAACGCGACGGCAGCGCCACGTGCACGAGAAAAGCAGCATTGGCATCGCTGCCGCCTCACTCGTGGCCGAAGGCGATTCGATTTTTCTCGATAGCAGCAGCACAGCGCTGGCGATTGCGCAGCAACTCAAGCATCGGCGTTCGATCAGCGTGATCACGAACAGCCTCGCGGTTGCCCAGGAGTTATTGGACGTCGTGGGCGTGAGTGTGATCGTGGTCGGGGGCAATCTGCAGCGCGAGACGCTGTCGATGGTGGGGAACGAGAGTCTGGCCCTGGTGGAAAAGTACAATATCCAGAAAGGCTTTTTTGGCGCACATGGCATCGCCATCCCCGAAGGCCTGACCGATGTCAGCGCTGAGGAAGCGGCGTTCAAAATTCCTGTGGTGCAAAAATGCCGTCAGGCTATCGCCGTACTGGATTCCACCAAGTGGGGCAAGGTCGGTCTGGCATCCTTTGCCGCCATCGATGATTTCGATATCGTGATCAGCAATACCGGCGCTCCTGCCGCGTCGGTCGAGCGAGTGCGGGCGGCGGGAACTGAAGTGGTGTTGGTCTAAACTGACGTCAGTTTGAGTCCGCTACTTTTGACCAACCGTCGACGATAGACCATTGACGATGGACGATGGCGGATGCACTAACAGAACGAGTTCGATCGTCCATCGTCGAGCAAAAAACTACTGTTTTCGTATCGCTTAGCTTGCCAGCAACAGCAAAGGCTCTTCGATGGTGCGCTTGATCGTCTGCAAGAATCGGGCGGCGGGTGCGCCATCAACCAGGCGATGGTCGAAGACCAGGCTCAGCGTCCACATCTGCCGGGCGACGATCTCGCCATCCCGCACGACGGCCTTGGGCATGATACGGCCCACGCCCAGGATGGCGGCTTCGGGCAGGTTGATCACCGGGGTGAAGGCATCGATGTCGAACATGCCCAGGCTGGTGATCGTGAACGTGCCGCCGCTTAGCTCATCCGGCAGGATTTTCCCCGACCGGGCGCGCTCGGCCAGGTCTCGGAATTCCAGGCCAAACTGGCGCAGGCCCTTCTGATCAGCATCCTGGATCACCGGAACCATAAGGCCCCGTTCGGTATCGACGGCCATGCCCATATTGATGGCGGACAGGTGCTCGATGGCATCGGCGGTGAGGCGAGCATTCATATAAGGATGCTGGCGCAGGGCGCTGGCGACGATTTTCGCAAGCAGATCGTTGAAACCGGGGGCGAATCCCCAATGCTCAGTCACGGCGGCTTTCAGGCGCTCGCGGGCGGCCACGAATTCGGTGGCGTCGATTTCCATGACCAGGGTGACACGGGCGGTGGTGTGCACGCTGGTCGCCATGCGGTCGGCGATGATGCCACGGATGCCTTTAAGCGGGACGCGCTCGGACACTTCGGCAGGGGGCAGAATGGCGGGCGGCGTTAGCGCAGCAGCGGGGACAGGTGCGACTGCGGGCCCTGCCGGTCGGGTGGCGGCTTCGACATCACGCCGGGTGATGCGACCGCCGGGGCCGCTGCCGCTGAGTTCCATCACATCAAGGCCAGCCTCGGCGGCCAGCCGTCGCGCCACAGGCGTGACTTTGGGCCGATCCTCAAGATAAGCCAGGACATCGCGCTCGATGATGCGGTCCCCGCCCGGCCCGGTGGCCGTCACCTCGGCCAGATCCACGCCCTTCTTCGCCGCCAGCGCACGGGCGCGTGGCGAGGCGAAAACTCGCTCGCCATTCCCGGCGGCAACCGCTGTCTGCGGAATAGCTGCCGGTGAGGTCGTGGCGGCGGGGCTGGATTCCGGCGCTGTTTCCTGGGCGACTGTTGCAATCTCAGTTTGGGTTGCCGCATCACCCGCAGCGAACACATCATTCTGCGCCCCGATCACGGCGACGACCGTAAAAACCGGCACGATATCCCCAACCTCAACCGGCCCAAAGTGGATGAACCCGGCGGCGGTGGATTCGACGGCATAGGTCGCCTTGTCGGTTTCCACATTCAGGACTTCCTGACCCACCGACACTTCCGTTCCATCGGGCACGAGCCAGTCGCCGATGGTCACCTCTTCCACTGTCTGACCCAGTTTGGGCACGATTAATTGTTCGGGCATGGTGTCTTCCTTGCAATGATGAATGATTAATCAATAGTCGCCGTACAGCGGGCCGAAATTGGCGCATGCTCTGAAATCAGCGCTCTCTCGATCCGCCGTGCCAAATGCGTTCCAGGCGCTGGGCCGGAACAGCGAATCCTCCGGCACATTGTGCATGTAAACTGGAATGCGCAGCATGGATGCCAGCGTGATCAATTCAGAGCCGATATGACCGTAGCTGATGGCACCATGATTGGCCCCCCAATGATACATGACATTATAGACATCTGTGAAGGCGCCCTCGCCGGTGAGGTTGGGAACGTACCAGGTGGTCGGCCAGGTGGGATTCGTGCGCACATCGAGTACGTCATGCACGGCATCCGGCAGTTCCACCGTCCAGCCTTCGGCGATTTGCAGCGCCGGGCCCAAACCCTTGACCAGATTCAGTCGGAACATCGTCACCGGCATGCCGCCGACAGTGCGGAAGCGGGTTGACCAGCCGCCGCCTCGGAAGTATTCGACCATGGACGTATGCCAGGTCGTGGCCTGCAAACAGGCGTTCGCCTCGTCCGACGTGATCTGCCAATAAGGCTTCATGACGGGCTTGCCGTCCGCCTCTTGCCGCCCCGTTCCGTCCAGAGTCGCCGGGCCGGAATTGATCAGGTGCAAAATACCGCCAGCGGCTTTTCCATCCAGATCATATCCAGAGACACGCTTCACCGACTCGGCGCTCCAGTATGTGCGCACGTCGGCGAATATCTGGGCCGTGCCGGTGAGCAGATGGCCGAAGAGCATGCAGATGCCATTCAGCGCATCGTTCTCGGTGGCGACGATATAGGGCTGGCGAATGCCGGTCCAGTCAAAGGAAGTATTCAGCAGTGCTTCCATGAAATCGCCATTGGGCAGATGATCCGTCCACTGGCGCTGGCCCTGGAATCCGGCGGCGATGGCATTGTGACCCAGCGCCTCCTCACCGAAACCAAGCTCGGCCAGCCTGCTGTTCCCCACCATCAAATCCCGCACGATCATCGCCATCTTAATCGAGTATTCCCAGGCTGCATCCTGTTCGGCTTGGCTTTGCCGCATGTGCGGCGGATTGTAATCCTCGCCTTTTTGCAGATTAGCATTGCACCAGGCCAAAGCCTGAGCGAACTCACTCTGGTCAAAGATGCCCCGATCCACGCGCCGCGCCACCTCGGTCATGTCGATGGCTTCGACGCGCATACCCAGATAGTTTTCAAATAGGGATTGATCGACAATCGAACCGGCGATGCCCATGGACGTGCCGCCGATGGAGAGATAGGATTTGCCGCGCATCGTGGCGACGGCCAAACCCGCGCGGGCGAATTGCAGCAGCTTTTCCGCCACATCCGGCCGGATCGACGCGTCGTCCGAATCCTGCACTTCCTGACCATAAATGCTGAACGCTGGCAAGCCTTTCTGCGTGTGCCCGGCCAGAACGGCAGCCAGATAGACCGCACCCGGACGCTCGGTTCCGTTGAATCCGTAGACTGCCTTGGGCATGTGCGGGTCCATATCCATCGTCTCGGCGCCGTAACACCAGCAGGGGGTCACGGTGATGGTCAGGCCCACGCCCTCGCGCCGGAATTTCTCGGCGCAGGCGGCGCTTTCGGCCACCCGCCCGATGGTGCCGTCGGCGATCACGCATTCGACCGGCAAGCCATTGGCGTGGCTCAGGTTCGATTCAAGCAAAGCAGCGACAGCTTTCGCCATATTCATCGTCTGCTCTTCCAGCGACTCGCGCACGCCGCCGAGGCGGCCGTCGATAGTGGGGCGGATGCCGATTTTCGGCAGTCCTCCATGCAGGCGATTTTGCGGGGCATTGACTTTGAAATCACTCATGGTTTAGTCCTCAAACGAAAGAATGCGTCGGTGGATAGGAATGGGCACGGGTGAAAAGTTTCAAGCTTCAGGTGTCAAGTGTCAGGTTGCTCGTCCCCGAACCTCGAACCCTAAACCTTGAACTAAGTTTGTAGGTTTTGGCGTGAATCCGGCCAGGAAAGTCTGCGGAAATTGCGATGGAAACGATATCATGATATCTTTTTCATTGGAACCCAGAATACGATAAGCGCTGGCAATTTGTCAAACAATTTTGGAATGACGATACTCCTTTGACCAGCCAGTTTTTCTAGCTTGTACAGATTACTGCGACCCGCCCGGAGTTCTCACCTTGACCAGTCTCTTCGACCTCACCACATCCGCACAACCGGCCTATGTCCCTAACCTCACCCTCTGGTATCGGTGGCACAGCAGCCGCGGCACATTGCCCGAACCCTGGCAGAGCTTTGACCTCAAGGATGTTTGTGACGCTCTCGGCGTGCCCGCCTGGGACACCGCGCGAGGCTATCGCCAGGAGAACGGCGGGGTGAGCATCGTCAGGGAGGAAACGGAATCCGAACGAATTATCAGCTATCGCACAACATCAGTTGTGCTGACCGAACGCTGGCAACTCGGGCCGGATGGGGACTGGTGGCAGGTCGAGTACCCTGTCAAATCCTCGTCCGACCTCGATGCGCTGGCCGAAATCGCATTGGCCCGTAGTTATGAACCAGATGCGAGCAAGGTGGCAGCTCTGCGCCGCCGGCTAGGTGACAATGGCATCGTCGGGCTGGAACTGCCTCGCCGACCATTCTCGCAGCTCTTCCTGGAATGGCTGGGTTGGGGCGATGGGCTGATGCTCTTATTCGACCAAGCCGATCTCATTGCCGAGATACTGACGGCAATGGAGGCGAAGTTGCAGGCGTTGGTGCAAAAGCTGGCGCAAACCGCCGACGTCGTGTTCGTCTCGCCGGACAACCTGGACAGCCAGTTCATCTCTCCCGGTTTTTTCCGCCAATATCTGGCCGGCAGCTATCGTCGCACCGCCGATATCCTGCACGAACATGGCGGAAAACTGCTGGTCGATACCGGCGGCCCTATCCGCCAACTCCTGCCCTTGCTGGCCGAAAGCGGCGTCAATGCCATCCAGGGCGTTTCCGGCCCGCCGCAATGCGATGCCAGCCTGAGCGAAGCGCGAGCCCTGACCCATCCTCAGTTCACACTCTGGGGCGGTATCGCCCAGGATGTTCTGCTCGACGAATTTCCGTACGAGGATTTCGAGGAACAAGTTCGCTCTGCCGCCCATGTCGCCAAAACCGATCGACACATGATTTTGGGCGTGGCCGACCGTGTGCCCATCGACGCCAATCTCGACAGATTGGCTGCCATTTCCGAAATAATCTCCAATGAGGTGCGACGCACTTAAGTTTATTTCAGAGGTGCAAGTGCGTCGCACCTGAGTTGACACTATCCAATATCCAGAATCCGCCAAGGAACTCAATATGACCACCGCCACATCAACAACGCCCGCCAACCTCATGCAGACCATGCAACTCCACGCCGTGCGCGACATCCGCCCCGCCCTCGTGCCTCGCCCCACCCCCGGCCCCGGCGAAGTGTTGTTGCAAGTCGCTTCGGTCGGCGTTTGCGGCTCGGACGTGCATTATTACCTGCATGGCCGCATCGGCGACCAGATCGCCGTCGATCCCATCATCATGGGTCACGAGTTTTCCACCTACGTCGTCGAGTTGGGCAAGGGGGTGGACAGTCTGACGGTGGGGCAATTGGTAGCGGTCGAGCCAGCCATCAATTGCGGGCATTGCGAGCCCTGCCTGACCGGCCATCCCAACCTGTGCCCCAACGTGCGTTTTTGCGGCACGCCGCAGATCAATGGGGCCATGGCTGAATACATCGTCATGCCCGCGCACAATTGCTTCCCCCTGCCCGATGGCTTTTCGCCCGTCGATGGGGCCATGTTGGAACCTCTCGGCGTCGCCATCCACACCGTCGATCTGGCGCATCTCAAGATAGGGCAGACTATCGCAGTGCTTGGAGCCGGACCGATAGGATTGCTGATCGCCGCCGTGGCCAAAGCGGCGGGCGCTGGTCAGATTTTGATGACCGAGCCGCTGGCCTATCGCCGCCAATTTGCCAGCGATTACATCGCCGATGAGGTGTTCGATCCGACGAGTGAAGATGTGGTCGCCGCGGTGCTGCGCGCCACTCATGGCCGCGGCGTCGATGTGGCATTCGAAGCGGCGGGCGAACAGCTTACGCCGCAGCAAGGGGCCGACATGCTGCGACCGGGCGGCAAACTGGTGTTGTGCGGCATCCCCGCCAACGAGGACCGGCTGACCCTCACCGCTTCGGTGATCCGGCGCAAGGCGATCACCATCATCCCGGTGCGGCGCATGAAACACACCTACCCGCGCGCCATCCGCATGGTGCAGACCGGGATGGTCGATCTGGCGGCCATCGCCACCCACTTTATGCCTTTGGCCGATGTGCCGCACGCATTCGAGATTGCATCGAGCTATGACGACGGTGTGTTGCGCGCCATCATTCAGGTCAGCGAACAGGATTAGTCGGAAGCGACGCCAGCCTCGATTTGCTGGCGAATGCGATCCGCCCAGGCCGATAGCCCCTGGCGCTCATCCCCGGCCAGCCGTGCCTCCGCCTGTTGCAAAGCTGAATTCGCCGCTGAAAGCTCGCCCCGCCGCAGATAGACCTCCGCCATCCATAGCTCAGTTTTGATCAGCAAATGCTGTGATTGACGGCCATCCAGCAGCATATCCCTGGCGGTTTCGAGCAAAAGGATCGCCTCGGCGAGATTGCCCTGTTCCCGCGCCAGCAGGCCCATATTGGCCCGCACGTTGGCGATATGCTGCCTGTTCTGGAATTGTTCGGCTTCCGCCAATGCCTTTTGCAGATACACCTCGGCCTCATCCCAGCGACCGGCGGCGATGGCGATCTCGCTGGCGGTGCTATACAGGTATTGAAACGCCGCATACATGCCGAACTCGGCGGCCATCGCCAGCCCTCGTTGCAGATGTTCCGTCGCCGGGGTCAGGTCGCCCACGAGCATCATGTGAAAGGCCAGGTTGTTGTGCGCCAGAACCTGCAAGGGCGGTTCACCGGCGCGCGTAGCCAGATCAAGACTTCGTTCATAAGCCAGAATCGCTTCGGCGAGATTGCCGCGCTGTGCGAGGGCATTGCCCAGCTCGAACTGGCTGCGCGCGGCCATCGGCAGCATTTCGTGCGCCTCCGCCAGCTCGGATGCCTGCAAGAGATGCGCCTCGACCTCGGCCAGGGCCATCCCCGATTGCAGACCGCCAGCCGCCATCATGAAATGGGCATGAGCAATCGTTTGCGGGCTTAGTTGCGCCTCGCTATCCAGCACGCGCCGCGCCCATTGCACAGCGCTATCCCCCTGACCAGAAGGCAGGTAGCTGTCCGCCATGCCCAATTGAGCGCGGGCGGATTGCTCGAAATCGCCGCGTCGCGTAAAGTCGTCCAGCGCCTTCCGCAGCGCCTTCCTGGCCGCGTCGAGATCGGAGCTAAAGTTCAGGGCCTGACCCAGTTCCAGCCAGGTTTCCGGCTGTTCGTCCCAGGCCAATGCTTGCCGATACCAGGCGTCCGCCTCCGCCGTCGCCCCCACCTGCATCGCCTGGCGGGCAGTCTGCACGGCGTATTCGGCAGCCAATAAATGTTGACCCGCCCCGGCGAAATGGCGGGCAAGTTGCGCCGTCAACGACTTGTCTTTGCCGCCAGACTGCACCATCAGCGCCTCCGCCGCCCGGCGATGCAGGAAACTGCGGCGAGCCAGGCTCAAGTCCTGGCGCACGATGGCGGCGACCAGGGGATGATTGAATTCAAAATGCTGCGGCTGTTCGGTCAGAATCCCAGCCAGAAGCAATTCGTCGATGGCATCCAAACATTCCTCTTCGCTGCGTCCACTGACACGGCGTAACAAGGGGAAGTCGAAAGCCGGTTCGAGGATGGACGCTGCCTGAAGCAATTGACGACTCGCATCGGAAAGCTGATTGATGCGCGCGCGCAGCAACGCCGATAACCCGGAGGGCAGACCGGCTTCCGGATTGCGGCTCAATTCGACGAGAAAATAGGGATTACCCGCACTCTGCCCATAGATTTCCTGCAGGCGAGAACTTGCTTCATCCTCTTCGCCCAGGAGTTCCGCCGCTTCCGCAAGGCTGAGACGTGGCAGGGGGATTTGGGCAGCCACGCCCTGACGCAGCCAGGTAGCCGCCAAATGCACCAGTTTCGGCGAGGCATCGGCAGGGCGATAGGCGACAACAAGGTGCAGAGGTTCGTCGCGCAGGCGCTCGATCAGATAGGACAGCCAATCGATGGTGGCATAGTCCGCCCAGTGAACATCGTCGATGAAGAGCGTGAGCGGGCGGTTGCCGACCAGCAGCATGACCTGCACCATGGCCTCGAACAGGCGACGGCGCTCCTCGTTGGGGTCCGAACTGGTTGGGATCGCAACGACCGTTTGGGATGAACTCAGGTCGGGTACAAGCAGGTGCAATTCATTCAGCCAGACCGAAGGCAAAAGGTCGGGCGTTTGCAGCAGTTTTCGTAAGCGCCTGTTTTGGCCGAAAAGGGCGACGAGCGGAGCATAGGGTAGATTCTGCGTCGATTCGAGCGCCCTGGTGGTGTAAATCCCGGCGTCCGAGCCCAGGCTGGCAGCCCATGTCCGCCACAGGCTGGTCTTACCGATGCCCATCTCGCCCATCAACAGGCTGATGCGCGCGCCTGATGTCATCACCTGCTCATTTGTCCGGCCCAGCGCGGCAAGTTGGGCCTCTCGTCCAATCAACGCCGTGCGCTGGCTGGCGGGAGCGATCACGACCGTTCTCGCTCGCTCGACCGGTTGCGAGATAGCCTCCTGATGGCTTCCGTCCAGGATAGCTGCTCGTAAGGCTTGCGTTTCGGGCAACGGCTCGACGCTCAATTCCTGCTGCAAGATGCGTTGCAAATGATCATACCGGCGCAATGCCTCGCTGCGATTGCCCTGGTTGGCGTAGGCTTCCATCAATGCGCGATGCATGGGTTCATGCAGATTGTCGGCAGTCAGCGCCCGCTGCGCCACCTTTTCCAGCGCGGCCCAGTCGCCTTCGCTGCGATAAAGCACGACCAGTTTTTCCAACAGGCGCAGATATCTTTGCGTCAAATAGGCCTGCTGATCGACCAGCCAGAGTTCAAACTCAGGCGCATCCTGTACGAGCAGCCCATCTAGAAATGGCCCGCGATACAGCGCCATGGCCGATGCGAGTTCGGTGGCACTGGCGGCATCCAAATCAGCGACGATCGATTCAAATTGCCAGAGGTCACAGCGAACCTGCGGAGCGATGCCAAGTCGATCGCCGTCACTCGCCACCCAATCTTCCCCCAACTCCCGGCGGATCGACCACAGGGCGTTGCGCAGATTCTTTCGTGCAGCCTCAGGCAGACTGTCCGGCCAGAGGATATCGGTGAGATGCGTCCGTGTCTGAGGCTCGGCTGTAGCAGCCAGAAAACCCAGTAATGCAGCGGCTTTGGCGCTCTTTAGTTCTTTGGGCGCATCATCCACATAAAACTGCGAATGACCGAGGAGGTTGAGTTGGAGAATTGGCATACTTGGGCGCTCATTGGCTGTGTCGAAAGCACTTCGTTTATCATACAAGGGCATTCACGAATCAAAAAGGACGAGCAGAGGGACATGCAAAGGGACGTCTTGCAGGACGCTTGCTTGATAATCTGAAGTCATCAATCAATTTGACCCCAGTTTCGCACTGAATCAGTGCGTTCCACCAAATCTTAGGAGCACCGAACCATGTCCTGGAAAATCGACCCCAGCCACACCTCTATTGAATTCAGCGTCAAGCATATGGTGATCACGACCGTGCGCGGCAGCTTTGGCAGCTTTGCAGGCGAGATCAAGATCGATGACAACGCCCCTTCCGCTTCGTCCGTGCAGGGCAGCATCGATGTCGCCAGCATTGACACGGGCGACAAAGACCGTGAGAACCATCTCAAATCCCCCGACTTTTTCGATGTCGAGAACTACCCCCAGATCGCCTTCCGCAGTAAGCGTGTGCAACCCGCAGGAAAGGATGAGTTCAAGGTGACCGGCGACCTGACCATCAAGGACGTCACCCGCGAGATCACATGGAATGTGACGGACAATGGCCGGGCCAAAGACCCCTGGGGCAACCAGCGCCGGGCGCTGAGCGCCAGCACCCACATCAGCCGCAAAGACTTCGGCATCACCTGGAACGTCGCCCTGGAATCCGGCGGATGGCTGGTAGGCGATAAAGTGAACATCAACGCCGAAGTGCAGTTGGTGGAAGTGCCCGAAACCGAAACTGTCCCCGCCTAGTACATCCTTTTCTTCTCTCTCTAAATCAAGCCCGTGAGATCGCTCACGGGCTTTTTGCATGGCGTTCAGTCGCTTTCGTCTTTGTTACACCCGCGCGCCATCCTCGCCGAAACGAGTCTGAATATAGCTGGCCGCCTTGCTGATCGAAAGCGGCTGGCTGCCATTTCCCGCACGGATGTAAAATTCTTCGGTATCTCGAATGGACAGAAACGCAGGGATTGTCGCTGGCCGGACGAGGATCATGCACACCGTTGCTTCGCCAATAACCGGAAAACTGACATCGATAAAGCGGTGATACTCGACGCCGATCATGGAGCGGAACGCGTTGTTGAAGACATTTTCGAATTCATCGCTATTCTGCTTTTTCAGCGTTTTGAAGTCGGGTTCCAGCCCCAGAATCTCGCCATCGTCACCCACGCCGATCAATACCACGCCCCCTTGGCTATTCATGAACCCGACCAGATTCTTCATCACCGGCTCGTATAGATTTTTGTTGGGCTTCTGTTGTCGATAATCCCAGAGCAGGCTGGCTTTGAATTCGACAAATTGCCCCTCGCCAGCGGTGATCAGCGCTTGAGGGTCGTCGAAAGCAAAAGGCAGTTCAGCGGGCGGGCGAGCATCCACCATGTCCATAATCGATTCGATGACCTGGTCGGGGTCAGGCACATCCGCCATCCGACCCAATTGCTGGTCGCCATCGAAGAACGTCAAAACCCCGTAATCGAATCGCTTCCCCAGCAAGCCCTGCGAGAATTCGATGCGCGTGATCGTTTGTGTGTCGGCCAGTTTGCTGGTTCCGCCGAAAGCCCGCTTCAGCGCCAGACTCTGAGGGTTTATCACATAATAGGGCAGGTACCAGGCGGCGAACGAGAGGACGACGATCAGAATTTGCAGCGCCGTCAAAATCAGGGTCAGCAAAATGGAAAAGGGCACCGATTGCGCCAGGGCCAGCCGGTCGTATTGCCCAACGGCATCGAATAACAGGATGGCGACGAGCGGCAAGAAGGCGAATGCGAACTCGATCACAACCAACCTTTTCAGAAAAACAATGGGGCTTTTGCGGATTTCGAACTCAGTTCTGGCTGACATGAAGTTGCTTCGATTGGGTGGCGCTGAGTCGGCGGATTGGCTGACGGTGCGATTGTAGCAATATACTAAAGGCGCTGCAATAACTTTCTGTTTCCGAACTGATATCATTATGAAAACGATACTTTTGTCTGCCAGTTGACGTCAGACCATTGACGATGGACGATGGCAAAATGCACTGGCAAAATGTGCTCCATCGTCTATCGTCCGCCGTCTATCGTCGAGAACAAAACTATTGGTTTCATCGTGACTTCAGTTCGGAAGTCTGAATTGTACACAACAGGATTGACAAAGTAAGGACATCGAACGAATTGAAAGCGCATCTCGTACTTGCGGACGGCACAATATTCGAGGGAATTGGCTTTGGCGCGAAAACATGCGCCGTGGGCGAAGTGGTGTTCAACACCAGCATGACCGGCTACCAAGAGGCGATCACCGACCCCTCTTATCGGGGGCAGATGATCGCCATGACCGTGCCGCAGGTCGGCAACACCGGCATCAATGGCGAAGATTTGGAATCACGGCGTCCCTGGCTGAGCGGTTTCATCGTGCGGGAACTCAGCCCCATCGTGAGCAACTGGCGGGCCAGCGAAGACCTTTCCGGCTATCTCGAACGCCACGGCATCCCCGGCATCAGCGAAATCGACACCCGTTATCTGACGCGACTTCTACGCCAGCACGGCAGCCTGCACGGCGCCCTCTGCACCGATGGCAGTCTGGGCGTCCCCGAATTGCTGAACATGGCTCGCGCCTGGGAAGGAACCGAAGGCCGGGACCTGGTGCAGGAGGTGAGCTGCATGGCGCCATACGCCTGGGAGGAGGAAAGTGATCTGGACTGGATTTCTACGGGGAAACTGCCGGAGCGCAATTTCCATGTCGTCGCCTACGATTTCGGCATCAAATACAATATCCTGCGGCGGCTGACCAGCCACGGCTGCCGGGTGCAGGTGGTGCCGGCGCAAACGCCTACCGCCGATGTGCTGGCCCTGAAACCGGATGGCGTGTTTCTCTCGAACGGTCCCGGCGACCCGGCAGGCCTGCCCTACGCCGCCACTGCCGTCGCCGAATTGCTGGAACACGATCTGCCCATTTTCGGCATCTGCCTGGGCCACCAGATTTTAGGGCTGGCGATTGGAGCCGAGACATACAAGCTCAAATTCGGGCATCATGGCAGCAATCATCCTGTCCGGGATAGCCAGGCAGGCCGGGTGCAGATCACCAGCCAAAACCACAATTATGCCGTGCGAGCCGAGACCATGCCCGATTGGGCCGAGGTGACGCATCTCAATCTCAATGACGGCACCGTGGAAGGGCTACGCCTGCGAGATCGCCCCGCCTTCTCCGTGCAATATCATCCCGAAGCCTCGCCGGGAACGCACGACGCCGACTACCTTTTTGCCCAGTTCACCCGCCTGATGTCGGGCAATCATCAATAATTCCCCCTGCTCAGCAAATGCCAAAACGCACCGACATCCAATCCATTCTCGTGCTCGGCGCCGGGCCAATCGTTATCGGTCAGGCGTGCGAGTTCGATTACTCCGGCTCGCAGGCGGTGAAGGCGCTGAAAGCCCAGGGCTATCGCGTCATCCTGGTGAACAGCAATCCCGCCACCGTGATGACTGACCCGAATCTCGCCGATGCCACTTACGTCGAGCCGCTGACCGTCGAAATTGTCGAGCAGATCATCGCCCAGGAACAGCCGGATGCCCTGCTTCCCACCGTGGGCGGGCAGACGGCGCTCAATCTCGCCATCGATTTGGCGAAGGCGGGCGTGCTCGAACGGCATGGCGTCGAATTGATCGGCGCTTCGCTGCGTGCGATGCAACTGGCCGAGGATCGGCTATTGTTCAAGGAGACGATGGCGGCTGCCGGGCTGGCATGCCCCCAATCCGGGCTGGCCGCCAGCCTGGCCGAAGCGCAGGCGATTGCGGCTGAGATCGGTCGTTTCCCCATCCTGATCCGGGCGTCGTTCACGTTGGGCGGCAGCGGCGGCGGCATCGCCGAGAACGCCGAGGATTTCGTCGAAAAGGTCGAGCACGGCTTGCGCCTCTCGCCAGCAGGCAGCGTGCTGGTCGAAGAATCGGTTTTGGGCTGGAAAGAGTTCGAGTTGGAAGTCATGCGCGACCGGGCGGGCAATTTCGTGGTCGTTTGCTCCATCGAAAATCTGGACCCGATGGGCGTGCACACCGGCGACAGCATCACCGTCGCTCCGGCGCAGACGTTGACCGACCGGGAATACCAGCGCCTACGCGACCAGGCGCGCGTAGTTATGGATGCCGTGGGCGTGGAGACCGGCGGCTCGAATGTGCAGTTCGCCGTGGACCCGGCCAGCGGGCACATTCTCGTCATCGAAATGAACCCGCGCGTCAGTCGCTCGTCCGCCCTCGCATCCAAAGCCACCGGCTTCCCCATCGCCAAGATCGCAGCCTTGCTGGCCGTGGGTTACACGTTGGACGAAATCCGCAATGACATCACTCGTGAGACGGTGGCCGCCTATGAACCCAGCCTGGATTATGTCGTCGTCAAACTGCCGCGCTGGGCTTTCGAGAAATTCCCCGGCGTGGATCCCACCCTCGGCCCGCAAATGAAAAGCGTGGGCGAAGCGATGGCCATTGGCCGCACGTTCAAGGAGGCGTTGAACAAAGGGTTCCGGTCGCTGGAGATCGGCGTCAATGGATGGAAGGGGCTGAACAATGGAAGTCGGAAGTCGGAGGACAGAGAGCGGCGATCGGAACTTGAGAGATTGATTCGCTGGCCGAATCGGGACCGGCTGCGAGCGGTGCACGAAGCGCTTTGGCGCGAATGGGAGTGCGACGAAATCTGCGAATTGAGCGGGTTCGATCCGTGGTTCGTGCAGCAATTGGCGCAGATCGTGGCGCTCGAAAAGGAATTGGCCGGTACCAACCTGGATGACCTGACCCCGACCCTTTTGCTTCGAGCCAAGCGATACGGGCTTGCCGATGCCCGCATTGCCGAACTACTCGACCTCCGGGAGACGGAGAAAGTGCGCGCCCTCCGTCGCCGTCTCGGCATCCTCCCCACCTACGCGCGAGTCGATACCTGCGCCGCCGAATTTGAGGCGTTTACGCCCTACCTTTATAGCAGCTACGAACGCGAGGATGAATCGAATCCCGGCGCAAAGCCAAAGGTCGTCATCCTCGGCGGCGGCCCCAACCGCATCGGCCAGGGCATCGAATTCGACTATTGCTGCTGCCATGCCGCATTCGCCCTGCAGGATTTGGGCTACGAAGCGATCATGGTCAACTGCAATCCCGAGACGGTATCCACCGACTACGACACCTCCGACCGGCTCTATTTCGAGCCGCTGACGCTGGAAGACGTGTTGAATATCATCGAAGTGGAAAGCGGAGAGAGGACGGGGTCAGGGTTGCAGTTGGCGGGGGTGGTCGTGCAGTTCGGCGGACAGACGCCGCTGAATCTGGCGGATGGGCTGGAGGCGACGGGCGTGCCCATTCTCGGCACATCGCCGGATTCCATCGCCCTGGCCGAGGATCGTGGGCGGTTTGGCGCTTTGCTGGCCGAACTGGACATCCCCTGCCCGGCCAATGGCATCGCCCACAGTCTGGCCGAAGCCCGCGCGGTCGCCCGCCAGATCGGCTATCCAGTGGTGGTGCGGCCTTCCTTTGTGCTGGGCGGCCGGGCGATGGCCATCGTCGAGAGCGAGTTAGCCCTGGAGCAATACATGGCCGAGGCCGTGGCCGCAGCCGAGGGTCGCGCCATCCTGATCGACCAATTCCTGGAGGATGCGTATGAGGTGGATGTCGATGCCGTGTGCGATGGCGAACGCGTGGTCATTGGCGGGGTGATGCAGCACATCGAAGAAGCGGGCATCCATTCCGGCGACAGCGCCTGCGTGCTCCCGCCCTACAAGGTGTCGAACTACCATCTCTCCATCATTCGGGATTACACCCGGCGTCTGGGTCTGGCGTTGGGTGTGCGGGGTTTGATGAATGTGCAGTATGCGATCAAGGACGATGTCGTATATGTGTTGGAAGTGAACCCGCGCGCCAGCCGCACCGTGCCATTTGTCAGCAAAGCCACCGGCGTCCCTCTCGCTCGTATCGCCACCGAGGTGATGGTTGGCCGCAAGCTGGATGATATCGGCTCCGTCAGCGAGCCGGACATCGACGGCTTTTTCGTGAAAGAGGCCGTGCTGCCCTTCATCAAGTTCCCCGAAGTGGACACGGTGCTCGGCCCGGAGATGCGCTCGACCGGCGAGGTCATGGGATTCGCCCCGCGCTTCGGGCATGCCTTCGCCAAGGCCCAGATAGCGGCGGGCAACCCCTTGCCGCAAAGCGGCGGCGTGCTGATCACGGTGAACGATTTCGATAAGGGGGCAGCCCTGAAGATAGGACGGGATCTGCACCGCCTCGGTTTTCAACTTTATGCGACGCCCGGCACGGCAGCCTATTTCCACCGCACCGGACTCCCGGTCACTGTTCTGGCCAAGGCGGTGTCGGGCGAGGCGGCATATACCACGCTCGATGCCATGCGTGAAGGTAAGATCCAATTGATCATCAACACGCCGTTGGGGCCGGAAAGCCGGTCGGACGGCGCCAGAATTCGCCGCCTGGCGACTCGTCTCGACATCCCCCTGATCACAACGCTTTCGGCAGCGCAGGCGGCGGTCACCGGCATTCGGGCGATGCAGGAAAATGCACTGACCGTAACCAGTCTGCAAACGCATCATTCCAAGAAACAATGAGACAGGTTTTGTAATGGTCGGCGCGCTCCCCGGCCACGATATTACGGGGAGCAAATCAAAAAATGATCCATTTGGGTACTAGATAGGGGGTCGGGGCTTCGATATACTCCTCACATGGTGCGTTGTTCGGCGCACTCATTGCGATTTTCTATTCAACTTATCAAAAGAGAGGAGTGAATCTCATGCACAGACGAACAGTACGGAAACTTGCGCCTATCGGCCTTGCCCTCATTCTCAGTGTACTCATTGCCGGCACCGCCTTTGCTCAGGGTTCCGATGAACCAGACACCGCGACAGTCGCCTCAGCCGTCGATGTGATCTGGGTACTGGTGGCCGCGTTCCTGGTCTTCTTTATGCAGGCTGGTTTTGCCATGGTGGAAAGCGGCTTGAGCCGGGCGAAAAATGCCGCCAACCTGTTGATGAAGAACCTGATGGACTTCGCCGTTGCCACAATTCTCTTTGCCGCTATTGGCTATGGACTGATGTTCGGCGCTGACCGGCTGGGCCTCTTTGGCGGCGATGGATTCATGCTCTCGACCATTAGCATGGGCGAAGGTGCGGCATTC
>JAGFJG010000083.1 GCA_024102915.1 Caldilineales bacterium | reverse complement strand
GAAGCTGTCGAGCAGGCGCTCGTGAGCGCTTATCGACGTAACTTCGGCAGCACCGGAAATGTCGAAGCGCATCTTGATCCTGAAAGCGGCGACATGCGCATTTACGCCCGCTATGATGTCGTCCCCGAAGATGAGATCATCGATCACCGTATCCAGGTCAGTCCGGAGGAAGCGGCGGATATCGATCCTGCCAAGACGAAACCTGGGGATGTGATCCTGGTCGAGCGAACTCCGGAAGATTTTGGCCGCATTGCGGCGCAAACAGCCAAACAGGTGATTTTGCAACGCATTCGTGAAGCCGAACGCGACGCCGTTTTTGATGATTATGTTGAGCGTGAAGGCGAGCTTGTGCAAGGCTCCGTTCGTTCCATCGATCATGGGTCGGGCAATGTCGTCGTCTCGCTTGATAGCGGTCGGGCCGAGGGCGTTCTTGCCCGCGCCGACCAGATTCATGGTGAACGCTACCGGCATGGCGGCAGCGTTCTGGCCTATGTGAGCGAAGTCTCGCGCGGCACGCGCGGCCCCGCCATTCACCTCAGCCGCACGCATCGTAATATGCTGCGAAGGCTGATGGAAAAAGAGGTGCCCGAAATCAAGCAGGGCGTGGTCGAGATCAAAGCCATCGCCCGCGAAGCCGGTTCACGCTCCAAGGTCGCCGTCACCGCCACGCAGCAAGGCGTGGACCCGGTCGGCTCGTGCGTGGGTATGCGCGGCGTGCGAATTCAGAATATCGTCAACGAATTGAGCGGCGAAAAAATCGACGTGATCGAATGGAATCCTGACAACGAGCGTTTTGTGGCGAACGCCCTCAGCCCCGCCCGTGTCACCGACGTGCTGCTTTTCCCTGAACATGATCGCACCGCCGTCGTCATCGTCCCCGACAACCAGCTCTCCCTGGCGATTGGCAAAGAAGGGCAGAACGCCCGTCTTGTCGCCAAATTGACGAGCTGGCGTATCGATATAAAGAGCGAAACCGAGGCTGCGGCAGAGGGCTTGGACGAACAGGAACGACAGCGCTTGCGAGCCGAGAGCAAAGAGCGCGCCGAGGCCGACGATCTGCTCGAAGCGGCGCGACGTATGCTCGCCGATGGCGAACTCGACCTTCTCAGCGAAGTGACGCTGGAGCCGGTTGACACCCTGCCTGAAGGCGTTGACCTGTTGGATATGGCCGCCCTGGCGATCAAGGAAGATTTTGATGACGCATTGACTGAAGTCGACCTCGAAGCTGTCGAGTTGCCGGCCGAGGATGAATCTCAGGCGACTGAGCCGGAGCCAAAACCGGCAGCGCCAGCCAAAGTCCTGTCTGAGGAAGAACTGGAAGCCAGGGCCTTGGCCTCGCGTCTTTCCGAAGCGATGACCTCGTTCGATGATGAGGCAGCCCAGATAGATCTGGCTTCGGATATGTTCTCTCGCTTGTTCGGCGAGTCTGACAGCGATCGCAAATATGACGATTCCGACGAAGAGGACGAGGACGACGAGAGCCGCTCCAAGAAGAAGCGCCGGAAGGATCGACGACTTGTGTTCGATGAGAATCAGGGCCGCACTGTCGCCATTAAAAAGCACAAGCGTGGCCGTGGCGGCAGCAAAGGCTTCGAGTACAGCGAATTCGACGAGGACTTCTGAGTTCACGACGCAACGACATGGCAGGAAAAGTACGTCATAAGCATGTCCCCCAGCGCACCTGTGTGGTCTGCCGCCGTACCGATTCGAAACGAGGCCTCAACCGCATCGTGCGCACGCCCGATGGCGTCCGATATGACCCCACCGGAAAACTGCCAGGGCGAGGAGCTTATCTCTGCGATGACCCGAACTGCTGGCAGCGCGCGATTGACCGGGGCGTCCTTGCCAAGTCTCTCAAGACGAGTCTGACGCCCGCCGAGATCGCCGCCTTACGCGAGACTTCCGCCCAGTTCAACGAAGCTGCGCCCTCAACGACGCCATCGCCAGCACCAGAATCATAGCGACTGAACCGCTTTGTGACTGGCGAAGCTCATGAACAATCATTACCACCAATCACCCAGACAAATGAAGCGCCCGCACCGGAGCATCGACATGATTTGAGTCGAAGTCCGCTGCCCTGAAAACCGGGGATTATGCTCCCTGCGTGCGCTGAAATTGCCAATAAATCAAGATAGTTTGTTCCAGCCAAAATGCCGGATTTAATCGCTATCCTGTTTGATTCGTAAGTTAAAGTACACGCAGGGAGTTTTTTATGAAGTCAAGTAGCAGTAAAACAAATCAAAAGCAAGGGATCACCGAAAACCCAATCGATCAGCCCAAAGAGTATTGGGCGCGCAGCCGCTCGCGCGGGCGCACCCGTCGGCCGGCCCGGCGTGGCGGAAAGCCCTCATCCACACGTGACGGGGATGAGAGCGACGATGACGCTCCGGCGGCAGTGGAAACCCGGAAGGCTGCGCCAACGCCAAAGAAGGTTGAAATCCCCGAGGTTATTTCGGTTCGTGATCTCTCGAAGGCGATGGGCATCACGCCAATTGACATCATCAAAATCCTGATGAGTTACGGCACGATGGCGAACATCAATGAGCTGGTCGATTTTGATACGGCGACGATTATCGGTGAGGAACTCGGCATCGAAGTGTCGCGTGAGACCCTGGCCGAGCCCGAGGTCGAACCCGGCAGCGATGGACCAAAGACGTTGCGCGAGCGCCTGCTGGAAATGGAAGATGACCCGGAAAAACTCCAGCCTCGCCCGCCCGTCGTCACCGTGTTAGGTCATGTCGATCATGGCAAGACCACCCTGCTCGATGCGATCCGGCATACGAACGTCGTCGCTGGCGAATCGGGCGGGATCACGCAGCACATCGGCGCATATCAGGTCGAAGTCGATGGTCAGAAGATCACATTCCTGGATACGCCGGGCCATGCTGCTTTCACGGCCATGCGCGCACGCGGGGCGCAGGCGACTGACATCGCCATCCTCGTGGTGGCCGCAGATGATGGCGTGATGCCGCAGACCCGTGAAGCAATTGCCCATGCGCAGGCCGCACGCGTGCCCATCATCGTGGCGCTGAATAAAATTGACCGAAACAACGCCAATCCCGACCGTGTCAAGCAGCAGTTGAGCGAATTGGGACTTCAGCCCGACGATTGGGGCGGAGAAACCACGGTCGTGCCGGTGTCCGCCAAGCAGCAAATGAACATCGACGAGTTGTTGGAAAACGTCTTGCTGATCGCAGATGTGATGGGCTTGAAGGCGAATCCTGAAGGCGCTGCCGTGGGTACGGTGATCGAATCGCACCAGGATAGGCATCTGGGCAATGTGGCGACGGTGCTGGTGCAGAAAGGCACGCTCCATGCCGGCGATTCGATCGTCGCCGGTCAGGAATGGGGCCGCTTGCGCGCCATGTTCGACGACGACGGCGAAAATCTGGATGAAGCGCCGCCGGCAACGCCTGTGCTGATCACCGGCCTGCAGGGCGTCCCTGCCGCTGGCGATATCTTCCAGGTCGTCGATAGCGACCGTCTCGCCCGCCAGATTTCGCAGGAACGCACCGACAAAGCGCGTGCCAAGAGCCCCGAAGTCCGGTCGCTTTCACTCGAGGACCTCTATTCCCAGATTCAGTCGGGGGCGATGAAAGATCTGAATCTCATCATCAAAGCTGACGTGCAGGGCTCACTAGAGCCTATCGTCAATTCGCTCAATGACCTGAGCACTGACGAAGTGAAAATCCGCATCTTGCATCAGGATGTCGGCACGGTCACCGAGTCGGACGTGATGTTAGCCGCAGCCAGCCACGCCCTGATCCTGGGATTCCACACTTCCGCCGATAATGTGGCGCGACGCCAAGCTGAACAGAATGGTGTGGATATCAAGATGTACGATGTGATCTACCATATGATCGACGATGTCGAGAAAGCGCTGAAAGGTATGCTCGAACCGGTTTACGAGGAGCGGGTCATCGGCCAGGCTGAAGTGCGCGCCATATTCCGCATCAAAGGACGCGGCAAAATCCTGGGCTGTATGGTCATGGATGGCGAAGTGCGCCGTGACGCGCCCGCCAGAGTTCTGCGTCACGGTAAGCAAGTTCATCGCGGCAAAATCGCAACCTTGAAGCGATACCAGGACGATGTCACCGAAGTGCGGGCGGGCTATGAATGCGGCCTGAGCGTGGATCGATTTGACGATCCCACCGAGGGCGACATCGTCGAGGTATTGGAAAACGTTCGGGTGCGGTAAGAAACCGATCTAGTGAGTGCCGTCAATGAGCCAAACATATCGTAAGGAGCGCCTGGACGAGTTGTTGCTTCGCGAGCTTGATAGCATTATCGGCTATGAGCTCGCCGACCCGCGCGTGAGCGGAGTCTCGGTCAACCGGGTGGATGCGACACGAGACCTACAGGTTGCCCGCATTTATGTCACCTTGATGGACGATAGCGTCAGTTCCGACGATGCACTGAATGGGCTGCATAGCGCACAGGGCTTTATCCGCAGCCAGATCGCCGAGCGCATCAACCTGAGGCGAGTGCCCGATCTGGTTTTTCGCATCGATCGCAGTCTGGGCGAAACGCAACGAATCGAGGAGATCATCGATGCGCTGACCTACGCTGAAGATGCCAGTGAAAAGGACGCCCCGTCGACGTGACGAATGCAAAGAATTCGATTGCGCCGCTAAAGCCGCCTCCCTCATTATTGGAGGCGATTCAAAGCGCACGCCATCCGGCCCTCATTGCCCACATCGCTCCCGACGGTGACGCCATTGGCAGCCTGCTAGGGCTGGGCATTCTGTTGTACGAGCTTGGCAAGGACCCGATCCTGGCATGCCAGGATCGGGTCCCAATAAGCTTTCAATTTCTGCCCTTTGCCGACCAGATCACTGACCAGATTCATCATGACGCCGACCTCATCATCGCCCTGGATAGCAGTGATCGAGAGCGGTTGGGAGACATCTATCATCCTGGGGAGATAGGCAATCTGCCCCTGGTTGTGATCGACCATCACATCACCAATCTCGAATACGGCGGCATCAATTGGATTGAACCGGGCGCAAGTGCAACGGCGGAGATGATTTATTATCTGGCCGAAGCTCTGCACGTGCCAGTGGATACGGCGGCGGCGACCTGTTTGCTGACGGGCATCGTGACCGACACGCGTGGATTTCGCACGAACAACACAACATCTCGCACGATGCACGTGGTCGCAAAGCTGACGGCGGCTGGCGCCTCACTGAACCAGATTACGGAAACGACGCTGAACAGCAATTCATCGGATCTGATCCGACTCTGGGGACGGGCGCTGGTCACAATGCAAATCGACGGCGGCGTTATCAGCGCTGTGAATAAGCTGGCAATGCGCGAGGATCTGGGTAGACTCATTCGGGCCGATGGCTTAGCTTCGTTTCTGCTAAGCGCCCGTGAGGCTCAGATCGCTGTCGTGTTCACCGAACTGCCGGATGGCGAGATCGAGATCAGTTTTCGGGCGCGACCAGGCCAGGATGTGGCCAGTCTGGCGCTCGAATTGGGCGGCGGCGGGCATCCTTTGGCGAGTGGATGTACGGTCAATGGAACCGTGGAAGATGTGCGCAGGGATGTGGTAAAACGCCTGCTGACAGCCGCATAACGGCCACGAACATAGGCTAATGCTGATATGACGCATCAGATCGCAGGCGTGCTGAATATCGACAAGCCGGGCGGTATGACCTCTCACGACGTGGTCAACCGGGTGCGCAGGCTGGCCGGGACGCGACGTGTGGGGCACGCGGGTACGCTCGACCCGATGGCGACCGGGGTTCTGCTTGTGTGCGTGGGGACTGCGACCCGCATCGCCGAATACTTGCAGGCCGGACGCAAGACCTATCGCGCTGAGATTTGCCTGGGCGTTTCGACCGATACCTACGATGCCGAGGGCGACATCCTGACGACGAACCCTGTTCCCGACCTGAGTCTCGATCAGATTGTAGAGACCCTGGCCGCTTTCACCGGCGAAATCAAACAAACGCCGCCCATGTACTCCGCCCTCAAGGTGCAAGGGCAGAGCCTGCATCGATTGGCTCGTTCCGGCATCGAAGTCGAGCGTGAGGCGCGTGATGTCACCGTGTTTGATATGACCGCCGAATCGTGGCGCACACCCCATCTGACCCTCACCCTCACCTGCACGCCCGGCTTTTATGTGCGCTCCCTGGCATTCGACCTGGGCCAGGCATGGGGCTGCGGCGGACATCTGAGCGGCTTGCGACGGCTGGCTTCCGGCGGCTGGCGCGTGCAGGATGCCGTGCCGCTGGACGAATTACTGGCTTCGGGTGAGAATTGGCAGGATTATCTGCATGGACTGGCTGCCTCACTGAGCATGTTGCCCGCCCTGATTCTTGCTGAAGATGAAGCCGTGCGTTTTGCTCAGGGCCAGCGGATTGCCATTTCGGGCGATTCGGCGGGCGAAATGCGTGTGTTCAGCCCATCTGAACGACTTGTTGGCATTGGAATGCTCGACGCCGAGAACGGCATCCTGTCCCCCCACAAAGTCTTCGACAGCCCCTAATCTCGAAAGACTATCCACCAATTGACGCAGATTCTCCATACATCAATGCAAGTCTACGAGTCTATCCAAAGCGCTGAACTAAACGGCCCTACCTTTCTCACCATCGGCAATTTCGACGGCATCCATCGCGGGCATCGGGCGTTGATTGCGGACATGTGCAAAGCTGCGGCAGCAGAGAGCGCTTCCTGCGGGCTGCTCACCTTTCATCCGCACCCCAGCACGGTTCTGCGCCCGGACTTCCCCACGCCGTCGCTAACCTCGTTGCAAGAGCGATTGGCGCTGTATCCCGCCACGGGCCTCGACTTCGCCATCATCCATCCTTTTACGCGTTCCACCGCCCAGACCGATGCTGATACTTTCGCCCGCATGTTGCACAGCCATCTGGCGATAACGCAACTCTGGGTCGGCCCCGACTTCGCTCTGGGCCGCAACCGGCAGGGCGACGTCAGTTTCTTGCAAAATGTCGGAAAGGAGCTTGGGTTCGAGGTGATCGTCTATCCGGAGTACGAGTGGGAAGGACAGCCGGTGCGCGCCAGCCGCATCCGCCGCCTGATCGAACAGGGAAATCTAGAATGGGCGAACAATTGGCTGGGCAGATTCTATGCCATCCCCGGCATCGTCGTGCATGGGGCCATGCGGGGTCGCACCATCGGTTTCCCGACTGCCAATCTCTCAGTCCCCCAGGGCCAGGTGATCCCTGCCAGCGGCGTGTACGCCACCTGGGCGATGCTCGGCGGACGATGTTTTCCCTCGGTCACAAATATTGGCACTCGCCCCACCGTCAACGGTTCCCACCGCACCATCGAAGCGCACATTATCGATTTCGACGGTAACGTCTATGGACGACACCTCCGCCTGGAATTCGTCGCACGCCTGCGAGACGAGATGAAGTTCCCCGGCCTGGATGCTCTCACCGCCCAGATTGGCCGTGACCGAGATCGTGCCGCCGCAATGCTCGCAACAAGACCCAGGATTGTCGATTATCCCCGTTTTGAGGAACTCTCGCATACGGCCGACTGGGCAATCCGGGCTTATGGCGAGGACGAGATCAGTCTTTTTGCCAATGCAGCGCTGGCCATGTTCGCCTTGCAGGGGGCGGCGGACGCTGACGGTCCCGCCGTGGAACATGCGGTCGAAGTGAATGGCGAGGATCAGGAAGACTTGCTCGTGCGCTGGTTGAGCGAACTGTTATGGCTGGCGGAAACGGAAGGCGCGTTATTCCAGCGCTTTTGGATCGAACAACTCGACACGACCCACCTGAAAGCCCTGGTTTCGGGGCGGTTGGGTCGCAGCGACGCCGCTCACATAAAAGCCGTTACTTACAACGATCTCGCCATCATCGCGCCCGAAGAAAAATCAAATTTGTGGCAGGCATTGGTGGTATTTGATGTTTGAGTGGGGATGATTGGGTGTGAAATGTATAGTATATTGACTACACGAAAAACACTCCCCTTCTCATTCCGCTGGTCTCGTTGTCGTTACCTCGGTGCGGATGCCGTGTTGGGCCAATTCTGCAAAGAAAGCTTCGGAGTTTAACGCCAGTTCGGGCGGATGCACACCGGCAGGGATGCGCCCTTCCCCCAGCCAGATAGCAGCAATTGCCGGGGCCACGCCGGTCGGCAGCGCACCCTTGACGGTCAGGGCGGCGATGCGATAGGTGACTGGTTTGCCGTCCTCGGTCCCCTTTACTTCGGT
>JAGFJG010000119.1 GCA_024102915.1 Caldilineales bacterium | reverse complement strand
AGGAGAACCGCGCCATGACACGAATCCTCCGTTGGATGGTCCCGACGCTGGCGGGATTGTGGGCGCTTTCGGCCTGTGCAGGCGGCCCCGCATCGAACCTGGTGATGCCGACGGCTGAAGCTGCCATGATTGCCGAAACGCCGTCCGCACCCGCCCCCACTGCCACAACGCTGCTCGACACCCCACTGCCTGAGCCCAGCCCGACGCCCGATACTCCGCCCACAGCCGTCGCCACGGCGACAACTCCGGCGATGACGCCCACCCCCACCCGTATCCCCGCCCCCGCCGATGATTTTGGCCCGGCGCCAGAGATCAACACCGAAGTCTGGTTGAATACAGAGCAACCGGTCCGGCTGGCCGACCAGCGCGGGAAAGTGGTGTTGGTCGATTTCTGGACCTTTGGCTGAATTAACTGCATCCACGTAATCCCTAGTTTGAGGGATTGGCATCAGACCTATCATGACGAGGGGCTTGTCGTCATTGGCGTTCATACGCCCGAATTCGCTTACGAGAAAAAGCTGGAAAACGTCAAAGACGCCATCGCCCGGCTGGACGTGCCCTACCCGGTCACGCTCGACAACGACTTCAAGGTGTGGCGCTCGTTTCGCAATCGCTACTGGCCGACCTTTTACCTGATCGACAAACAGGGCCGCATCCGTTATGTCCATATCGGCGAAGGCCACTATGACCGCACGGAGCAAGCTATTCGGGGTCTGCTGGCCGAGTCAGGTTGAGCGGGAAAATCACCGCAAAACTTGTTTCGCTTCGGCGTGAAATGCTAGGATACAAGACATTCTGGAACAACGTTGACCGGCCATCTCACCAGCCCGGTCAGCCCATTTTCGCCCATGCGAGACTATGCGGCCATCCGTCGCGTCCTCATCATCACCATGCTGTTCAACTTCGCGGCTACAGCCGTGAAGCTGGCGGCAGGTCTGGCCACGGGTGCGCTCAGCCTGGTCGCCGATGGTCTGGATAGCTTTTTCGATGGCCTGTCCAATGTGGTGGGATTGGTCGGCATTCAGGTCGGCAGTCGCCCGCCCGATGCGAATCACCCCTACGGCCACCGCAAATTCGAGACCCTGGCCGCCCTGATCATCGCTTCGCTGCTCTTTGTCGCCTGCTGGGAACTGGCAAAAACGGCGGTCGAGCGGCTATTCGATCCGCAACCGATCACGGTCAACATCTGGACATTCTCGGCGCTGGTCATCAGCATTGTCATCCAGGCATTGACCAGCCTGTATGAACTGGGCAGGGGTCGCCAATTGAAGAGCGAAATCCTCCTGGCCGATGCCTTGCACACACGCGCCAGCATCCTCAGTTCGTTGGCAGTGATGGGCGGGCTGGCCGCGGTGTGGCTGGGATATCCCGCAGCCGATTCCATCCTCACCCTGGTGGTCGCCGCCCTCATCGCCAAAATCGGGATCGACATCATCCGTGAAAACACGCCCGCGCTGGTCGATCAGGCGGTGGTGGACGAGCGGGTCGTGGCGCAGGTCGTCGAAGGTGTACCTGGTGTGGAATCCTACCATCGTATCCGCAGCCGCGGGCATGTGGATGCGGGCGCTCTCGACCTGCACATTCGCGTGGCGCCCGAACTCAGCATGCAAAAGGCAAATGCCATTGCTGACGAAGTACGCCGCCGATTGCTTGACCTCGATAATGTCAGCGACGTGACCGTCCATGTCGAGGCCCAGACTCGTCCCGGCTACGAGGCCGACACCATCGGTGCGGTTGTGCAGCAAGCCGCTAATGAACTTGGTTTGCAGCTTCACGAATTTTGGGTGCATCAGGTGAACAACAGTCTGATCCTGGAACTGCACGTTGGCGTCGCCCCGACGCTCTCAGTCGGCAAGGCTCATGCCCTTGTCGACCAGTTGGAAAAGCGCTGCCTGGAACGGTTGCCCAACGTGACCGAGTGCCAGAGTCATATCGAGCTGCACACGCCTGAAATCCTGCCTGGGGCCGCGGTCTCGCGCGGGCTGGAAGCCAGGGTCGCCGCCGCGATTGCCGCCGCCGTCGCCGAAACGCCAATCCTCCGGGACGCCCATAACCTCTCGGTGCGACAAAGCGAAGGCCGGCTGATCACCAGCTTCGAAGTCGTAGCCTCCGCCGATCTTCCCATCTCCGCCGCCCATGAACTGACTTCCGAGTTGGAACTGCGTCTGCGCGCCGTCATGCCCGATCTGGGCGAGGTGCTGATCCATGTCGAGCCTTTTGATCACACCGCAGTCGAAAATAAGCCTGCTCAAGACTTGACCTGATTTTGTGGGCGAACAAGATGGAATACGTCTATATGAATTTGGGGAGTGCTGGTATAATGAACCCTGATGGCGTTTTCTTAAACGCCAGGACTCAAGTCATGAATCATCGGGTGTGAAACCGTTCCATTCTTGACCGTCATCACACCGCACCCTAAACCGGAGAAAGCGCATGGCACAGTCTGCTGTCACTTTATTGGTCTTTGTGATCATCGCCGTGTTCGTCATCCTTGCCGCCATCAAGGTCGTGCAGGAGTATGAACGTGGGGTGGTCTTTCGCTTGGGACGCTTTGCCGGTGTGCGCGGTCCCGGCCTGATCCTCCTCATTCCTTTCATCGAACGGATGACCAAGGTGGACCTTCGTGTGGTGACCCTGGATGTGCCCACGCAGGAAGCGATCACCCGCGACAATATCACGGTGCAGGTGAATGCGGTCGTCTATTTCTTCGTGCTCGCGCCCGAAAAGGCGGTGATCAACGTGGAGGACTACCGGCGGGCTACCGCTCAAATCGCCCAGACAACCCTGCGTTCTGTGCTGGGCCAGCACGAACTGGACGACCTGCTGGCACGCCGCGAGCGCATCAATCAGGAGCTTCAGCGCATCATCGACGAGGCCACGGAACCGTGGGGCATCAAAGTGACCGTGGTCGAGATCAAGGATGTGGGGCTGCCCACCAGCATGCAGCGAGCGATGGCCAAACAGGCGGAGGCCGAGCGCGAACGCCGAGCCAAGATCATCCACGCGGAAGGCGAGTATACCGCCTCGCAGCAATTGGCAGCCGCGGCGGACGTGATGGCGCGTGCCCCCGGTGCGATGCAGTTGCGCTATTTGGGCACAC
>JAGFJG010000082.1 GCA_024102915.1 Caldilineales bacterium | reverse complement strand
GCTACGGTGTCGAAGACGGCCTTGTCCATGTTCTTGAGGATGGAGGTCAGCCATGCATCGCTGAATTCAGGGGCGGAGACGTACTGGTCGGTGTCGACGCCGATGATCATCAGGCCTCGATCCTGCGCTGCCGCAGCGCTGCCCAGACCGACCGGGCCGGCCACGGGCATGATGATGTCACAGCCCTCGTCGAAGAAGTTCTCGGCGAAGCGACGACCATCGTCGGTCGATTCGAAGTTGCCGGTGAAAGCGCCGTCGTTCGTGGCATTGTCCCAGCCAAGCACTTGCACATCGGCGCCTTTTTGCTCGTTGTAGTATTCGACGCCATTCTGGAAGCCGACCATGAATTCGGTCACAGGCGGGATGTTGACGCCGCCAAAGGTGCAGACCGTACCGGTCTCGCTCATCCCCGCCGCCAGATAGCCGCCGAGGAAGGTGGCCTGGGCGATGTCGAACAACATGCCCTGCACATTCGGAGCGGTGCTGGGGAAGTCGACGATGGCCAACTTCGCATCCGGATTCGCTTCCGCCGCCGCTGTGGTGGCGTCGCTGAGCAGGAAGCCGACCGTGATGATCAGGTCTTTGTTCTGAGCCAGGAATTCGTTGATGTTCTTCTCATAGTCAGTCTGTTGCTGGCTCTCAAGGAAGACGCCATCCACGCCCAATTCTGAAATCGCATCCTGCAAGCCATTCCACACGGTCTGGTTGAAGGATTTGTCGTCGATGCCGCCCACGTCGCTGACCATGCCCACAGTGACGACGCCTTCGTCAACCATCGGCGCTTCGGTCGGCTCTGGCGCTGGGGTGTCGGTCGGGGGCGGTGGGACAGGCGTGTTGGTGGGCGCCGGCGCTTCGGTAGGGGGTACAGGCGTTGGCTCTTCGCCGCCGCCACAGGCGGCCAGCAAGAATACGCCCAACACGAGTACCATTAAGATGATAATGGAACGCTTAAACATAGTGAGCTTCTCCTCTTTGAGAGAACCGAAGGGTAAGAGATAAGGGATTCGACGCTTGGGGACAGTGTGCGGTTGACGTACCTTGTCAAGCCAGTGCCAGTTCCCAATTAAGTATACGCTTACACAATGATTGTGGCAATTACCGCCGGTGCAGTACAGACGATTTCCCATCGGCAAACCCTTTTGACCGTCTCTGTTTTCACATGCTATTCTGCCCATTGCTATGCCTCATCGCTTTCCAACTTCCCTCCCATATTCTTATGACTGACTTTCGTGTAGCTCTCGAAACCTCGCCGGCCGAGGTGATTGTCGCCCGCTATTATCAACTTCCCTATCCGCATCTGACGCCGGTTCAGGAGTTCACCTGCGATGTGGGGATAACGGCCAACTGCAACGCCGTGGTCACAGACTGCGTGTGGCGCGTGTTCGCGGATGAGGATGTTTTCGCAGTTCGCCAGTTGATCGGACGCAATTTGATGACAATGACCGGGGGTGAGTTGGGCGTGGTCCCCGAACTGGGGTTGGCGTTACGGCGCTGTTATTTCCTCGAACCCACCATTCTGGAACTCACCCGGCTGCGGGTCTCCATCCACGCTTTTGAGCATGATAGCCGGCAGCCGCTTTCCGCCCAATTAGATGTGCCTCTGCGCTATTTCGAGCAGAAAACCGACCTGCATCTGCCATTCGGCGATGGCGTTTGGTACGCTATCATGGGCAACGAATGGAGCGATTTGCACAAGGCCGATCCGGTCAGCCAGGCCTTCGCCTATGACTTTGTGCGCCTGGGGCCGGACGCCAGCCTGTTCGCCGGCAACGGCATGCGCAACGAAGATCATTATACCTGGGGTCAGCCGGTGCTGGCTCCGGCGCCCGGCAAAATCCTGCTCGCGCGCGATGGCTTGCCCGATGGTCAGATCGGCCGGCCCCCCGATTTCAATCTGTTCCGACAGGACCAGCGATTGATCACGGGGAACACAGTCGTGGTCGGGCATGGCAATGGCGAATGTAGTTATCTGGGCCATCTGCAGAACGGCTCCATCCGGGTGGCCGAGGGTGACTATGTGAAGCGGGGCCAGCTTGTAGGCCGGGTGGGAAACAGCGGCATCAGTCAGGGGCCGCATCTGCATTATCATTTGCAGACTGGCCCTAATCTCTTTGTCGATCAGGGTTTGCCCATCCATTTCAGCCAATTTCTGGTCACCGGCGATCAGGTCGAACGGGCCGTCATTCCCTCGCGCGCTATCGTCAGCCCGGCGCTAAGTTGATATTGCGTAGTGGGTATTGGACAATCCTTGATCAGCGCAATCCCCGCAATCTGATACCCAATATCCACCAATCCAACCAGACTCCCTCCACCCTCCACTCCTCGGCGGCTAACCATGAACGAACGAGACCTGGAAAACATTAATTTCAAACTGACCGATGACCTGTGGGAAGACCTGACTGTTTTGGAAGGCGAACCCATCGATTCACTGGTTGTGTGGGATAGTTCACTGGTCGATGAGAATCTGGATGAACCGGTGACCGACGAAAATCGCATCTATGTGGATTTCGAGCTCTACCTCAGCAATCAGACGCTGTTGGAACTCTATGGGGCGGCGGTGGTGCCGGATGAAGGAAGTGACGCTCTGGTTGGACTGGATGTCATCACCGAACGGCTCAGCGGCATGGCCGCCCAGGGCGCGCGTATCGAAGGCATTTTCGCCGATCAGGACGATGGTTTGGTGTTGTTGTTGGCCAGCCCCGACGACGAGGTCTTCGTTCCGGTCACAGCCTGGATTGAGTCGGTGTGGGAGAATCTGCCGGACGAATGAGGGCGGTCGGGATGGCGCAAAGGGCGGGAGAACAAGCCGGGAAAGCTTGGTAGAGAAACAGGCTTGTGCTATGATGAAGCCCTGGTGAGTTTCCTCACGAGACCAGCACAAGGTTGGTTTCAATCCAAATTTTTGCGAGACAATGACGTTTCGCCAGCCAACGATGCCCGACATTCCGCGTCTGTTCAGTTTTGAGTCCGGGGCCAAACTAGCAACGGAGGGGAAGATGCGTACCCCATTGCGGGGATCATACCGCACGGCAGAGGCGGTGAATAGACGCGCGATCCGATCAGGAATAGTTCGGCCTATAAACGCATTGCCCCCATCCCCAGCGTAACCAAAGGAGTTTATGCACCATGAACGACATCATGCAGATCGTCATGAATCGGGACCCCGATGAAAAAGAGTTTCATCAAGCCGTGCACGAGGTCGCCGAGTCGGTCAAGCCGGTCCTTGAACAGCACCCCGAATATCGCCAGGCCCGGATCATGGAACGCATCGTCGAGCCCGAACGCGTGATCATGTTCCGGGTTCCCTGGGAAGATGACCAGGGCGAAGTTCGGGTTAATCGTGGCTTCCGCATCGAGATGAACAGCGCCATCGGCCCCTACAAAGGCGGCCTGCGCTTTCATCCCTCGGTCAATCTCAGCATCCTCAAATTCCTGGCCTTTGAACAGGTCTTCAAAAACGCCCTGACCACGCTGCCGATGGGCGGCGGCAAAGGCGGCTCGGACTTCGATCCCAAGGGCAAGTCGGACGCCGAGGTGATGCGATTCTGCCAGAGCTTCATGCTGGAACTCGCCCGGCACATCGGGCCGGATACCGACGTCCCGGCCGGCGATATCGGCGTGGGCGCTCGCGAGATCGGCTTCCTGTTTGGGATGTACAAGCGCATTCGCAACGAATTCACCGGCGTGCTCACGGGCAAGAGCCTGGGTTGGGGCGGCAGCCTGATCCGCCCGGAAGCGACGGGGTACGGGGCTGTATACTTTGCCGCCGAGATGCTTTCCACCCGCCACGAGACGCTGGCGGGCAAGACCTGTCTTGTTTCCGGCTCCGGCAATGTCGCCCAATACACCTGCGAGAAGCTGATCGAATTGGGCGCAAAGGCGGTCACGCTCTCTGATTCGTCAGGCTATATCTACGACGAAGAAGGGATCGACAGCTCGAAACTCGATTTCGTCATGCAGCTAAAGAATGTGCGCCGGGGTCGCATCCGTGAATACGCAGAAAAGTATCCGCAGGCGATCTACAAGGAAGTCAGCCTGGCTGATGATTTCAACCCGTTGTGGGATCACCCTGCCGATTGCGCTTTCCCCAGCGCCACCCAAAACGAGATCAACGGGAAGGACGCCCAGAATCTGGTGAATAACGGCGTTTATGTGATCAGCGAAGGCGCCAACATGCCCTCGACGCCCGACGCCATTGATATCTTCCTGGACGCTGGCATTCTCTACGGCCTGGGCAAGGCCGCCAACGCCGGCGGTGTGGCCGTATCCGGCCTGGAGATGTCGCAAAACAGCCAGCGGTTGAGCTGGTCGCGTGAAGAGGTGGATGGCTACTTGCATCGCATTATGAAGAGCATTCACAGCACCTCGCTGGAAGCCGCCGAGCGCTATGGTTCGCCGGGCAATTACGTGGTCGGCGCCAACTGCGCCGGTTTCGTCAAGGTGGCCAACGCCATGCTGGATCAGGGGTTGGTCTAGGCGCGACGAATGCGAAGGCGTGAAATGTGAAACGTGATCCGTATTCTCGCGCTTCACGACTTCACGTTTCACGCTTTATAATGGCCGCATGGCCGCAACTGTTGAACTCAAACTGACCGGAATCGCTCACGGCGGCGAGGCGTTGGGAACGCGTGGCAGCCGCACCATATTCGTCGGCTATGCCCTGCCCGGCGAAACCGTGCGTGTACGTCTGGTGGAGGAGCACCAGCGTTGGGCGCGGGCTGAATTGGTCGAAGTGGTGGAATCGGCTGTGGATCGGGTCGAGCCGGTCTGCCCGCATTTTGGGCCGGGACGCTGCGGCGGCTGTCAGTGGCAACACATCGGCCAGGCTGCGCAATTGGATTTCAAGCGCCGCATCGTGCGCGACCAACTGCAACGGCTGGCCGGGATAGCGAAACCGCTGGTGCAACCCGCCCGGCGTGCGGGCGAGGATTGGGCTTACCGCACCCAGGAAGTTTTCTACCCTTCGGGCGAGGATTCGTTGGGTTTGCCCGGCGCAGACGGACGATCTATCCACGCCGTCGATGCCTGCCCCATCCTCCATCCCGTTCTCTCCGAACTGTACGCCGACTTCAACACGGAATGGGATGGCCTGCGTAGCGTGGAATTGTGCGCGGGACTGAGCAGCGACCAGCGCATGGTTAGCCTGCGCACCGTCGATGACGAAGTGCCCGAAATCGAAGTCGATATCCCGGTCTCGATTGTGCTCGAAAAAGCCCGCGGCGCCATCCTGCCGTTGATCGGCGATCCCTGGGTATTTGAGACCATCGCCGGTCACGACTATCGGCTCAGCGCCGGGACGCGTCGACCTATAAGCCCGCAGGCAGCTGAGACGTTGATCGAGATCACAGCCGACTATCTGCAACTGGGGCCAGGGCTGACGGTGATGGATGTGTACTGCGGCCAGGGTTTGTTTACGCAGGGGTTTGCCGGACGCGCCAGCCTGATCATCGGCATCGATGAAGATGCAGTCGCCATCGAGGATTGCGCCTTCAATTGCAGCCATCTCGACAATGTCAGCCTGCACGAAGGCCCGCCCTCTAAGGTGCTGCGCAAGCTCAACGACCCCATCGATCTCGCCGTAGTCAGCTCACCGGCTGCGGGGATGGGGCATCGCGTCGCCCAAAATCTGGCGAGACTGGGGGCGCGGCGGCTGGTGTACGTGGCCCAAAATCCGGCCACGCTGGCCCGTGACGTTGAGCAATTGGCGCAGGCCGGTTATCGATTCGTGGAAGCGACGCCAGTCGATGTCGCCCCGCAGACTTATTACGTGACGGCGGTGGCGCTATTTGTGCGCTAGGCGAATCCTTGCGCTCGCCGCACGAATTCCTTTTCCGATTCAAACGTAAGCAGCGCCTCGGCCTCGGCCAGATCGGCTGCCCATAAAGGCCGAAAAAGCGCTTCCTCCGCCTCGGGGCTTTTGGGTTGCGGCGGCTGGCGGGAGGGATCGGTCAGGCGCATCAAGAAATAGTGCTCCCGACGGCGGGTCTGCCGTCCCCGAAACTCGAATTCGGTCACACTTTCGCCCAGGTCGGCCAGGATTTCGACAGTGCAATAACCGCTTTCCTCGCAGACTTCGCGCATGGCCGCCTGCTCGGCGCTCTCGCCCTCTTCGATATGCCCTTTGGGCAGGCGCACCTCGTGCGTCGGGGTGTCCTCACGCGGCACATTACGTTCCAGCAACAATACCTGCCCGGCTTCATTCATCACCACGCCACCCGCGGCACTATATTTTTTGACTTTGTGTACTGATTGCTTCTTCACTGCAACCGACCTCGTTAAAGTGCATCGTAATCGTGAGACATTGAACAGGCATTGTATAATCGAGGCGGCGACTCTGAAAAACCGCCGATTCACAACTGGTTGACGGCAGCTCTTACTCCAAGAACCTCGCAGATATGAACGACAATCCGTTTGTCCTCAAACTCGATGATGAAAAAGCCGGTCTGGCGCTGGTAGGCGGCAAGGCCGCCAATCTCGCCCGGCTTGCCCAGGCGGGATTCCCCGTCCCAGGCGCGTTTCTGATCACCACTCAGGCGTACAGGGATTTCGTCGCCGCCAACCAATTGCAGCCAGTGATTCAGCAGGCGCTGGCAAATGCGGATTTAGAAAATCCTGACGATCTGCAGGCGGCGTCGCACACGATTCGAGTCGCGTTTACTCAAGGCGAACTGCCAGCCGAGTTGGCCGGGATTCTAGCTGAAGCGTACGAGGTCATCGGCGCACCTCCCGCAGCCGTGCGCTCATCCGCCACCGCCGAGGACCTGCCCGACATGTCTTTCGCTGGTCAGCAGGATACCTATCTGAATGTGATCGGCATCAAATCTCTGCTCCAATCCGTGATTGCCTGTTGGGGCAGCTTGTGGACGGCGCGAGCGATCGGCTATCGCGCCCGCAACGATATCCCGCCCGAAGATGTGGCCCTGGCGGTGGTGGTGCAGGAAATGGTGCAGAGCCAGGTTTCGGGCGTCCTGTTTACGGCCAACCCCCTGACCGGCCTGCGCTCGGAAACCGCCATCGATGCCACATTGGGGTTGGGCGAAGCGCTGGTATCGGGCCTGGTGGAGCCGGATCATTTTGTGATCGACCGCACGACCATGCGGGTGACGAGCAGGGAGATCGGAGCCAAGAAGCTGGTGATCGAGAGCGAAACCGGCGGGGGCGTGCGCCATATCGAACGAGCCGAAGATGCGCTTCCGGTGTTGGCCGATCCCGTGCTGCTGGAACTGGCTGAATTGGGCGAGCGCGTGGAAGCCGAATACGGCGGTCAGCCGCAGGATATCGAGTGGGCCTGGGCGAACGACAAGCTATACCTGCTGCAATCCCGGCCCATCACATCGCTCTATCCCCTGCCTGTTGGCGTCAGCGCCGACCCGTTGTGGGTGATGGGCTCGTTTGGGGCGATGCAGGGTATGCTCGACCCGATGACGACGATGGGGCGAGACGTTATCCCGCGCCTGATTGTGGCAATGATGACGGTTTTTGGGCGACACGAAGACCCGGATAACCAGAATGTTGTGCTGGAAGCTGGCGACCGCATTTTCGCAAATATCACCGGGTTTGTGCGTCACCCGCGCGGTCGTCCGCTGATCATGAGCATTCTCGGTGCGATCGAGCCGCGCGCTGGACAGGCTCTGGCGACGGTATTGGATGACCCGCGCCTGGCAGTGCAGCACTCCAGACCGAAGCTGCGCACCATCGCCTATACAGCCAGATTCTTTGGCGGCACATTGGTGCGATTGGCGGCCGGGATCATCGATCCGGATGCCAGCCGCCACTCGGCCTGGCGCATGGTCGATGGCATCACCGTTGATGTCAAAACCCGTGCTGCCGTCGCCGATAATTTGCCTGCCGTGCTTGATCTGGTTGACTACGCTGTCGGCCAAAAAGTGCCATACGCCCTGCCGCAACTCGTGCCCCGCATCGCCGCGGGCATGGCCCCAATGAATCTATTGCTGCG
Source organism: Caldilineales bacterium (assembly GCA_024102915.1). Lineage (GTDB taxonomy): Bacteria > Chloroflexota > Anaerolineae > J102 > J102 > JAGFJG01. The sequence continues at coordinate 39,664 of JAGFJG010000082.1, read as the reverse complement.
GATGTCCCGGCCTCTGCCGGATGGCACAGCATTGGTGCTGGCGATCACCCGCGGCATGCCGCACAATGTCACCACCGAAATGGACCTGGCCCTGTGGCGGACGGCGCAGGCCATCCGCACGGATGAAGCCAGCCTCTCCGCATTTACGGACAAGACGGCTGTGCAACTGGCCGCGAGTTTTCAGGCGAAGACGTTGCCGTCCGTCGCTCAGGCAGCCGTCACCCAATTTATGGATCGGTATGGCGTGCGCGGGCTGGCCGAGATCGATTTGGGTCGCCCGCGCTGGCGCGAGAATCCCGCGCCGGTGATGCAGTCCTTGCAAAGCTATCTCAGCATCAAAGATCCCGAACAGGCGCCCGATGCCGTTTTTGCCCGCGGCGCTGCGGCTGCGGATGCCGCTATTAACGAGTTGGCAACGCAATTGCGCGCACAGCCCCGCGGTCGCACCAAGGCGCATCTGGCCCGCAAAGCGGCCACTCGTATGCGCGCCATCGCCGGGCTGCGCGAACTGCCCAAGTGGACGATCATCAGCATTATGGGCATTCTGCGCCCCAAGCTTTTGGCGGAAGGTGAGAAGATGGTGCAGGCGGGCATCGTGGCGCGCGCCGACGACATCTTCTTTCTGCGTATCGCCGAGTTGGCGGAAATAGCCGCGGGTGAGCGCCGCCCCTGGCAACAGATCGTGAGCGAGCGCCGCGCGGTCTACGACCGCGAGATGCGAAGGCAGCAGGCCCCGCGCATTTTGCTCAGCGATGGCCGGGCGTTTTACGAGGGAGCGGGGATGGCAGCGGACGAGGAGGGCGTGATCACAGGCAGCCCGGTGTCGCCCGGTCTGGTGGAAGGCGCGGTGCGAGTTGTGCTCGATCCAAACCAGGCGGGATTACAGCCTGGCGAGATCATGGTCTGCCCCGGTACCGATCCTTCGTGGACGCCGTTGTTCCTGGCCGCGGGCGGGTTGGTGATGGAGGTGGGGGGGATGATGACGCACGGGTCGGTTGTCGCCCGCGAATATGGCATCCCCGCCGTAGTGGGCGTCCACGAAGCCACCACGCGCCTGCAAACCGGCCAGCGCGTGCGCGTCGATGGCGCTTCCGGGCGGATATGGCTGTTGAATGGCGAATCAGGATCAGGCGAAGCCAACGCGCTTGACCATTCGTCCCTGGCCCATTAGTATGCGCCAAATCATATGATGGGGGTGGATGTGTCCCGGTGGGCGCCCCGGTCTTCAAAACCGGTGGCGGGCGCTGCGTAGGCGTCCGCGGTGGGTTCGACTCCCATCCATCCCCGCTATTACACCAACATCGCTGATAGTTCTTTATGTCCTTGCAAAGCATTAATCTCAACTTCGATGCCGGGCCAATCAGGATCGAACGGATGGCCGTACATCCGTATCCCGATCTGGCGCGGCTTTGGGTGCGGGTGCAACTCTCCCCTTTCGAAAATCCGCCCAATGTGCGCCTGCTGTGTCTGGATGCCGATGGGAAAACGGCGGCGGAGATGTTGCTGGTCGAGTGGCGCGAACCCTATATTTCACTTACCATGCACCTGAAAAACCCGATGCCCGATGCCAGCTATATCATGCGGGTCGAGGTCGTCCGCGACGAGCAACTGATCGATAGCAAAGAGCATCCATTCGACCTCGTATTTTCCGAACCGCCGGAATAACGTCACGCCCTGCCAGAGCGAAGTGCGAAACGCGGAACTGACCGGCTCACACTTGATACTTTCGACCTGAGACCTGACACCATTCACCCAGGCGGTGCACCATGACTCGAAAGCGTCCTTCACTCACACTTGGCATCGAAGAAGAATATCAGATCATCAATCCGGATTCTTGCGAGTTGACGTCATACATCACTCACTTTCTGGATGAAGGGGTGATGGTCGAGCGAGAACTGAAGCCGGAGTTACACCAATCGCAGGTCGAACTGGGCACGAATGTCTGCTCGTCGGTGGCCGACCTGTACGACGAGCTGGCGCGGCAGCGCGGCACGATTTGTTATCTGGCGGAAAAGCGAGGTCTCAAGATCGCTTCGGCGGGCACGCATCCATTTTCGCACTGGCTGACGCAAGAAGTGACGCCGCGCGAGCGCTATTATGGCGTTTTAGAAGAGATGCAGATCCTGGCCCGGCGTCTGCTCATTTTCGGCATGCACGTGCACATCGGCATCGAGGATCGGGATTTCGCTATCGATTGCATGAACGTGATGCGTTACATGGTCCCCCACATCCTCGCCCTCTCCACCTCGTCGCCATTCTGGAACGGGAACAACACCGGCCTCAAATCCTACCGTTCGGTGCTATTCTCCGACTTCCCCCGCACCGGCCTGCCCGATTATTTCAATGATTGGTCGGCTTTCGAGGGGTTCGTCAATGCATTGGTCAATGCTGGCAGCATTCCCGACGGCAGCAAAATCTGGTGGGATGTGCGCCCGCATTTCCAGTTTCCCACGCTCGAATTCCGCATGTGCGACGCCTGCACGACCATTGATGAAGCTATCGCCATTGCCGCGTTGTTGCAGGCGATTGTCGCCTGGTTGTGGGATTTGCGCCGCCAGAATATGACCTTCCGCATTTACCGCCGCGACATGATCGAAGAGAATCGCTGGCGGGCCATTCGTTACGGGCTGGACGGCAAGATGGTCGATTGGGGCAAAGAGGAATCGTTGCCGGCGCGATGGCTCGTGCGCGAATTGTTGCGACTGGTCGACCCCTATGTGGAGCAGTTGGGCAGTCGTAAATACATTGAGGCGATCCACACCATCCTCGAACACGGCACCAGCGCCGATCGCCAACTCAAGGTTTATCAGGAATCGGGCGGCGATGTGAAGGCGGTTGTCAAACACCTGATCGCCGAAACCGAGCGCGGGGCGATCAGACCGGAATAGATCGACGGTATGAACTCACCTTGCCTTGAAGACGACTCACGCTAAGTCGCCAAGACGCAAAATTTTCAAGATTTTTCTTGGCGTCTCTGCGTCTTAGCGTGAGATCGATAAACAAGGCGAACAGTTACGATTGGCGTTTGTCTATTTCAGGGTGAGTCGATTTTGATCAGCGGCAGATAATAGCGGCTGAAAGGTCGGCGGATAAAACTGATGCGGCGACTGCCGCGCTCGGCTACAGCCAGATCGCCGTCGGGGCCAAAAGCAAGAGCTGCGGGCTGACTGAAGGGGCCGTGTGAGCCGTCGTTCGGGTGAATCCAGACGATGGGGTCCGTCTGAGGCTGGTCGGGATCGAGCAGCAGAATTCGGTCTCCATCGGCGATGGCGAGGATATCGTTCGGGCCGACGGCCAGGGCGCTGGGTGCGTCCTCGAATGTCAGATCGAGCGCGCCAGCCTGAACGAGGACATCCCCATCGAAGTCAAACCGATAAATCTGGCGCGTCACGCGGTCGGCCAGCCAGACTCCATTAGTCGAATCGATGGCCAGAGCGGCGAACGCGTGCGGGCCGTCATCGTCCGGCGTCCAGGATGAGATGGGGTTGCCCATGAGATCGAGGACTTTCACTTCCGCGCGCTGCTGTTCGGAGACCAACACGCGGAACTCATCGCTATTGCCCAGGCGGGGATTGCGGCTGATGCGTAGCGAATCGAAGACGGCATCCGCCACGTCCGATCCATCCAGCCCCGCCCCAATCGAGATCGATTGCGCCATCCCGGCAATGGGCACAGGCAGCGATTCCGCCCACAGCAGGCGTCCATCCACATGCAGATTTAGACGCTGTTCCCCCCAGGTGGCGGCGATGTGATGCCACTCCCCCGCCTGCCACTCCGAGACATCCCCCCAGGCCGCTTTGCTGAAATCGTCGAAGTTCGTCACCCACACGTACAGGCCGCCATTCTCCTGGGCGATGCGCAGACGGAAGCCCGGCGAGTCGTCGTCTGGCTGGCGATTGGAGTCGCCCACGTCGAGCAGAATGTGATGATTTTTGTCCGTGCCCGGCCAGGCGGGTTTCAGCCAGAACTCTACTCCGCCCCTGGTTTCATCGAAGCGCCCGGCCGCCGAGTAATGTAATCGGGCGTCATCGCTGATCTCGACCGCCTTGCCAAACCGGCCCGCCGCAAAACCCACATTTTGCGCCAACTCCGGCCCGCCGCCATCGGGATCGTTCAGGCTGCCGTCGAAGGGCAACAGAAGCAGGGCGTCATCGTCGGGCCGGGACAGAGCCAGATCGACGGTGAAAGGCGGCCCGGCCAGGGCCAATCCGCCCGGTCGATCCAGCGGCGACGGCATTACGCCTGCCCAGCCGATCCAGTTCAAAGGTTGCAGGTCTTTGTCGAGCACATAAGCCCTTTGCCCTGTCCCCAGCGCCGTGCCCAAGACCTCGCCAGGGCCGAGCGTCGCCGCCACCGCGCCCACCATGCCGATATGCTCGCTGCCCATTCGCCCCACCCACCGCATCGGTTGATTCTCCTCAGGCGGCAACAGCCGCAGCATGGCCCCATTGTGACTATCCAATGCCAGCAATTGCCCCGATTCCGACCAGGCCGAATTGGGCTCCCAGGCCAGAGCGGCGGGTGCGTTCACCAGTTCGGCGCGGGCGATCTCACTGAGATTGCTTTCGGAACCATCGGGATAGATGGCGGTCAGGGCGAAGCGGGCGGTGCGGGTGAGGGGTATGGAGACGCTCGTGTCGGTGACGGAGGCTGCCAGGCGGAAGGGCGTAAATTCCGGCCACAGGCTGCGATAGATGTTGTAACCAATGGCGTCCGGCTCTGGCTGCCAGGACAGGTGGGCGACCGATCCCTCGGTACGCACTTGCAGCGGCGGCGCGGGCGATATTTCGTTGGATAAATGCGTGTCAAGCCGGATGGTGTATACGCTCTCGCCCTGCCACACGGCCTTGTTGAGTTCTGTGATGGGCAGCCAGAGGAAGAATTCCTGCGCGCCCTGACGCACACGCAATAAAAGTTGTCCGTTGCGCCCGACCACATCGATCAGCCCGAATGGATTGGGGGCGAGACCGTGACCGGTCGCAGTGGTCAGGGTGGGTGAGACGGGGCGATTGGGGAGAGTGAATCGGCCCTGCGCATCGGTGACGCCCGTGAACACGGCAGCAGCATCCACCACGCCGAAGCGCGTCTGGAACGCGGCGATCTCGGCCCCTGGCAGTAGATCGCCTAAATTCGTCCGTACGTCAAGCCGCACCTCCAGCGGCAAGTCGAACAGGTATTCGCCAAAGTAGCCGCGGCGATAGCCGGAATTCGTGCTCAGGGCCAGGGCTGTGTGCTCGCTGAAATGGGTGGCATCGTAAGGCCGGACATCGTCACCGCCCATCAGTCCGGGGTATTGCCAATAGAATCCGGAAAGCAGCGGCAGGCCTGTGGCATCGACCACTTCATTCCCGGCGCTGGGCGAGACATTGAGTTGATAGAGATCGATCACGCCCAGTTGGTGAGCGAGTTCGTGGATAAGCCCCCAATCGATGCCGCTGGCATAGGTGCGGGCATAATTCTGGGCGGATTCCCAGGCTTCGTCGATGGGCGTGGATTTGTAGTTGGTCTCGGTGCGAAACGTCCAGCGGCCATCATAATCCAGCGCGCCGCTGACGATGTCGCCGCCCACCTCCTCGGTGGCAGTGATTACGTCGATGCGAACACGGTCGGGGAGGCCGCCGGACAGGTCGGGATAGGCTGCCGCGGCCAGGCGTTGATTCATCTGTGCGAGCTGCGCTTGCAGCCAATCGGCGAAGGAATGTGAGCCGATCAGGTTGGGCCGTTGGGCGAAGGCATCGACAAAATAGGGGTGAACGAGGATTTCGAGATAGTGTGCGTCGGTGCGATGGTCGAGTCTGTTGTTGGCCGTGATCGCCTCGCCTGCTGATGCCGCTAATTCCAGGGTGATGGTGTGGGCGCCGGTCTGCCAGGGCCAGTCCCAAATAAGGTCGCTCTCCGCCATCGGCGCCAGTTCAGGCGTCACGCCGGTGTTGGCGATAACGCCATCGACCGTCCAGGTGTAGGCGGTCATCGTCGCCGTGATCTGTCCCTGGTTGGCGATGCGAGCCGTCAGCGTCACGAGTTCGCCGGGATCGGGGAAGCGCTTTTCGTTCTCGGTTCCGGCGCAGAGTTCGGGCGCGTCGTGTTCGTAGTCTAGGCAATAGCGCTGATAATGGGGCGTGCGCTCGATAAAATGGATGCTCAGATCGGTATTGTCGGCAGCGGGGTGTGAGGCGTATGCCGGCGGCGGCAGCGGGAAATCGGGGACAGGGTGTTGCGGCGGCGGGGGGACGAGTTTCGCGCCCGGTGCATGAACAGGCGAAACCGATTGTGCCTGCCCCAACGCGGCAAACAACGATCCGCTTAATATCAGGGTGATTAATAGGGCGAAAAGTCCATTTTTGAGGGTGCGCATAGGAGAAAACCATCCAAAATGGTCAAATATTTAAACTGGCAATCGTCGAGTTTGGTAACTTTGCACGACAATGGTATAAAAGTGTGTGGAGACTGACAAAGTGTTGAGGGCAAAGAGGCCCAGCGCACAGTGCCCTAGACAACGAATCCTCCTGGCTTCTATCAAATCCCCCTTTCCCGTTCATCCACATGGAGGTGTGGTCATGGCATCGAATCGACGATTTCTCCTCGCATCGGTCGTACTTGTCCTTGCGTTGTTGCTCGCTGCCTGTGGCGCAACAGACCCTGGGGCGTCCGCTCCAGACACCAGCAGCTTCGTTGCTTTCCCTCGCGTTGTCATCGAGGTCGATGAACAGGGCAACGCCTCGTTCGCCGGAATGACAACCCAGACGCTCAAGAATCTGACGTTGGGCATGCTCGATCTGACGCCCTATCGCATGGATCCGGCCTGGATTCAATACTTCATGGCGACAGACCTGCAAAATATCGAACTCGCGTATCGCGACGATGGCATTTATACATTCGTCAATGGTAAGGCGCTGCCGTTCCTGGTATGGTCCGAAGACGCGCTGGATAACACCGTCGGTTTTCTCACCGATATCGGCGGCATGGATCCGCAGTTTGCCAACGCACTTTCCACGATTCTGCCCCTGGTGCAGAGCATCGGTCTCGATGTCGCTGTGCAGTTTCCGGTCATGGGCGGCCGTGAAGCAGCGCCATTGCGTGATCTTTCAGTGCCCCTGATGATTGCCGATAAGGCGGGCGGAGAGGCTGGCAGCGGCGCTCAGATCGCCCTCCAGATCGACGTGGTGTACGATGAGGAAGGCGTCCCGCAGGTTCCCGGTGCAGCCTTTATCTTGCAGAATCTTCTGGGCGTAGATTTGAATCAACTCAGATTGCCGCCTGCCACCATCGCCGCTTTACAGGCGTCGGGCATCGAGCGAGTCACTGTGCAGACCGGTGAGAGCGGCCTGTACATTCAGGTCAACGATATGGCCCTGCCCGCCATCGCCTGGAGCGAGGGTCAGTTGCAAACGACTATCGAATTGATCAGCACCTTCTTCCTGGGCGATCAGGCCGGATCCATGATGCCCATGTTGGAAACAGTTTTGCCGGTGTTGGCCGACCTGAACGCCACGCTCGTCCTGCACTTCCCCTCTGCCTGAATCTGACCAGGCTTTAGCTGCAAAAAAACGCCCACGTGGTTCGCGTGGGCGTTTTTCTTTTCCGCTTTGGATACTGATAGCAGCGACAGGCTCAAGATTTGATCACAACCTTGGTTCCTATATCGGCCCAGTTCCACAAAGTCTTCATGGGCGCATCATTCAACATCACACAGCCATAAGTGATGGGCGTGCCCACCAAACCGGCCCAGGTGCGAGCGCCGGTCGTTGCGTTCCAGGGCAGCCCATGAAAACCGTTCTCGGTTGAGCCCGACCAATAGATTCCCAGCCAATAGGGCATCCAGATATCCCAGGTTGAACCATATGCTTTGCGCAACTTGCTCTGTACGCGGAAAGTGCCTGTGCGCGTGCCATAGCCTTTGCGAGCAGTTGAACAGCGCCAGGTGTTGAGCAATTCTTCGCCCTGATACCGCCAGCAACGCTGCTCGGAGATATCGACTACAATCTTCTTGGCCCCGCGCGGAACTGACTGCGCCCCGCCGCCCTCGGCGGAGACGATGAGCTTCTGACCGACCTGAATCAGGCCTGTGTTCGAGAGTCCATTCAGTTTGGCTAGAGCATCGACCGTCGTTCCGTAAGCGGCGGCAATGCTTGCCAGCGTTTCACCGCGTTTGACGGTGTGCGTCGTCCCAGTCGGAGCGGATGAACCGCCGCCTGTTGGGATCTTGAGACGCTGGCCGACGAAAATGGTATCCGTGCGGAGATTATTCGCCTGCTTCAGCGCTGCGGATGTGACGCCATACTGCGCGGCAATGCTGGTCAGTGTCTGCCCCCGGCGCACGACATGTACATTCGCACCGCTGCTGGGCGCTTCTTCGGCGGTGGCCGGGCTCACAACCAGGCGTTGGCCGACATAGATCAGGTTGGGATTGCGCAACCGGTTGAGCGCCATTAAGTCGTTGATGGTTGTGCCATAGCGAGCCGCAATCGTGTTCAGGGTTTCACCGGTCTGGACGCGATGCACGGTGGGGCCGACTGATGCAGGCGCCGCCGCAGCCGCTTTGGGCGCAACCAGGAACAGCAGCGCCATTGTAAAGGCGAGGAAAATAAGGATGCTTGGTCGATAAAAGGTTCGCTTCATGGTTTTACCGAAATGCTTCATACGAGGGAGAAAAAGCAAATAAGCGGTCAATGATTAAAGATTAACTCAATTATCTGGCTTGATCTGCTTTTGCAGCATCCAGACTAATCCTCAATCATTGATCTTCAGTCACACATACGATCACCACGTCGCGATTATACATCATATGTCAACTCATGGTGTAAGCATGCTGACATGGCCTGACGTTCCGTGCAATGATTCACGAAAATTGTACTGGCCCTGACATTTACGACGAGGGAAATGATGTAGGATTTTTTTGGTTTTTTTGGTTTTTTTGAATTTTCTTATGAAACTAACTCGCCGCCAACAAGAATTCATCCGCAATCTCCTCGATCTTTATCGAGAAAACAAGGGGCCAATCCACTACACGACACTTGCAGAAAGGGTTGGGGTCAGTCAGATAACTGCCTACGACATGCTGCGGCTGCTGGAAGAAAAGGGTTTTGTTCGCTCGGATTACCAGCTCGCTTCCGATAAAGCAGGGCCAGGGCGATCGGCTGTGGTTTTCTGGCCGAGCCAGCGTGCCCATCAGCGTTTCGCCGAGGTGTTTCAAGAACTGGGCGTAACCGATTGGGATACGTTTCGTGAACGTTTCCTCGAACAACTGGCCTGTAGAGAGCCGTTCATCGAAAACGAACGCGGCATCATCAAAGCGATCTTCACCTATGCTCTGCCCGACGGCCCGCCATCCCTACAATTCTGCGCGGAAGTAATTGTCGTGATCGCCTCGCGACTGCACTCTCCGGGCGAGCGCGATACCCTGTTGGCCTCATTCCGCCAACTTCTCCCTGATCTGGAACGCCCAAGCGCCGTCGACCTGAGCCTGTTTGGCGGATTCGCGCTCGGTTTGCTCGCCTCCCAGGGCGAGGATGACGACCAGCTCAGCGATGAATTGACGGAACACATCCGCCAGTATTTTCTACTGGTTTCGGGGATGGATTTAGAAATAAGGCGGCGTCTGGCCGTAAAACTGGTCGAGATTCTGGAAGCGTTGAGCGGAGCCGCAGATGAGGATAATTTGAGTCCAAAAACTATCGACGCTTCTTCAACTACATCTTCGCGATTCGGAGTCGCACATGAATCAAACTAAATTGCGAGCAAGCCTGCGTCGTTTGCTCCTGGCCGGAATGGGCAGTCTGCTCGTTTTCGGCATGATTTTTACACTGACGACAAACACTTATGCGGCTGCGCCCGATCAATCTGCGCAGGCGCAAAGCACGGTCACTCGTCGCGCAGTCGTGCGGGGCGGCGGAGCCGAACTTCGGGCTCAGCCCGGCGGCGAGATTTTGGCCGACCTGCGCATGGCTACTGCCCTGACCGCCACAGGTCGCACCGCCGACAACGCCTGGATTCAGGTCGAGGCGGGAGATCAGGGCAGCGGTTGGGTGCAGACGAACCAGGTGGTCATCTTCGGCCTGGAACGCCTGCCCATAATCGATGTCGAGATTATCCCTCTCCCGACCGGTTCCGAATCCCAACCTGCCGTTCTCGCCACGCCTGTCGCCGGTCAATCTTCCTCCGCTGCCGCTGCATCGACCCCGGCACCGGATACGACGGCAAATAGTCAGACGGCAACCGTCGATACCGGGGCAAGGCGGCTCAATGTGCGCGCCGGGCCGGGAACCAATTACGGTATCGTCGGCAACCTGGCTTCCGGGACGAACGTGCAGGCTGTGGGCCGCAATGACGCTGGCAGTTGGATTCAGATTCAGCTGCCGCAGGCTCAGAACGAGATCGGCTGGGTGTCCGCCAGCTTCGTCGATCTGAGCGGCGCAGCCAATGATCTGCCGGTGTCCAGCCAGCTCAGTCAGGCCAGGATTCTGGCCAACGCTGCCGCGGCTGCATCCACTTCGGCTCGTTCATCCGACGCCGGCAAAATGGTTTTTCAACAACGCAGCGGCGGCGACATCTATCTTTATGATGTGGCCTCCGGCAACTTGAAACGCCTGACATCCGGCCTAGACCCCGCGCTCAGCCCGGATGGCAAGACCATCGTTTTTGCTCGCGACGGCGGCGCTGATCGAGGCATCTACCTGATCGGAGCCGATGGCGGCAATGAACGCCGCATCTATGCGGGCGGCGTGGGCTACCGCGCTCCCAAATGGAGTCCCGATGGCCAACGCATCGTTTACAGTCGGGTCATCGGCAAAGACGCCTGCCGCGAGGTCTATCCCGGCATTTGCATTCCCGACGCTCCTTACCTGGGACAGTTTCCCTTGAAAGAACGCGACGTATGGGGTCTCAGCTCTATCGACGCCAATGGTGGAGATTTTCGCGATGTCCGGGCTTCGAACGATGCCACGGCATCGGCCTGGACGAACCAGGGCATCGTCTATCAATCGCGAGCTGGCATCGAGCGGACGAATCCCGACAATAGCACCGAACCCTGGCTGATTCTGGACGATGGCCGCTATCAGGATCCGGATTGGAGTCGGGACGGCAGCCGCATCGTTTTCCACAGCCTGGAAAAAGACCATCGCGAATTGTTTTCGGCCAACTCGGATGGATCGGGGCTGGTGGCGCTCACGCAACCGCCCTCTTCACTGATCACCGAGCCGGTGCACAATGTAGCGGCGGCCTGGAGCCCCGACGGGAAGCAAATCGCCTTTCTCAGCAATCGTAGCGGTCCCTGGGCTCTCTACGTGATGAATGCCGACGGCTCAAATCCGCGCAAACTACCGATCGATATTCCGATCGAATATAACTTCCAGGGCGAGCAGGTCGTCAGTTGGAGCCAATAGACGGCCAGACGACTCGTCCGTTGAATTTCGACATCGAGGATACACCAATCACATGAAAAGACTCATTCCCATGCAAAACAAATTGCCGATCCTGGCGCTTGCTGCAATGATGATGGCCTTGCTAGCCGCGTGCAGCGCCAACATCCCCAACCCGCTTGCCCAGGACACGCCGACCCCTATCCCCACCGTTGCGCTTTCGCCCACGGCTACGCCCGCAGTATTGAGTATGCCGGTTGCAGCAACGGGCAGCGAGAGCGGCAGGCCAACTCGCGCATTAGATGGTTCGCTGACCTACAACGCCGAAATCCTGCCGGAGAGCCAGGTTCCCGTGGTTTCCGAGGTGGCCGGGCAGTTGCTTGAGGTCAATGTGGACACCGGCGATCATATCCAAACGGGCGATGTACTTGCCCGCATTGACACCACCTTGCTAGAGGCGCAGAGAGCGCAAGCGGAAGCAGGATTGCAGGCGGCACAGGCGCAACTAGAGCTGGCTACGGCTGATCCGGAAGACACCGACCTGGAGGCTGCTCGCGCCGCCGTGCGTGCCGCCGAGGAGGGGTATCAGCGGGCGCGACAGGGCGCCAGCGCCGAGGACCTGCGTCTGGCTCAGATTCAAGTGCGACAGGCCGAGGAAATGGTCAAACTGGCGCAATCCGCCTACGACCGCATTTCCGGGCAGCCCTTCGCCGGGATGATGCCGGAGTCGCTGCAATTGCAGCAGGCGACTTTGGGCCTGGAAGCGGCGCAGACGCAGTACGAAAAAGCGCAGAAAGGCGCTACCGCCGATGTGATCGCCGGGGCTTATGCCCAGTTGGCGGGGGCGAGAGCGCAGTTGGCCCGCCTGGAAGAGGGCGCCAAACCGGAGCAAATCAAGGCGGCGGAAGCAGGCGTGAAACAGGCGGAGACTGCTCTGTATCTGGCGCAGACGCAGGTGGACAAGGCCAATGTCAAAGCCCCCATCGACGGCGTGGTCGCTCAGGTCATGTCGGCGCAAGGCTCGATGACCGGGCCGGGCAATCCGGTGGTCATCCTGTTGTCCGAAGATGTGAAGCTTATCGTTTCTGTGGAAGAGGTACGATTGCAGGATTTGTTTGTGGGGCAACCGGTCGAGATCACCGTCGACGCCTTTCCGGGCCGTACCTTCGCAGGCGAGGTTTCGAACATCGCCCCGGCCCTCGATGCCGCTACCCGAACGATCCCCGTCACCATCCGTCCTACCGGAGATGCCTCCGACCTACGTCCGGGCATGTTCGCCACCGTCACCTGGCAGGAGTAGTCATCTATGAGGATTTGGGATACTTCGATTCGCCAGCCCGTCTTCATCACTATGTTGATGTCGGCGCTGGTGATTCTCGGCATCGTTTCCTACAACCGCATGCCGGTGGACCTGTTCCCCGACGTTAGCTTCCCCTACGTGGCAGTAACGACCGTCTATCCGGGTGCGAATCCGGCGGAAGTGGAAACACAGATCACAAACCGATTGGAAGAAGAACTCAGTTCGCTCAGCGGTCTGGATTCGATCAGTTCGACATCGGGTGAAGGCTACAGCGTTGTCGTCATGCAGTTCACGCTGGATACGCCCAGCGACCAGGCTGCACAGGATGTGCGCGAACGACTCAACCTTGTGACCAATCAATTGCCTACGGACGCGCTGGCCCCGGTCGTACAGCGTTTCGATCCGGCGGATCAGCCGATCATGACTTTTGCGGTGGCCGACCGTACGGGCCAACTCGACCCGGCGACGTTGCGACTGAAAGTCGAGGATGAAATCCAGCAGCCCTTGCAACGCATCCCTGGTGTGGCTACCATTGATGTCGTGGGCGGCCTGGAACGCGAGATTCTGGTCAATATGGATATGCTGGCCTTACAGGGCAAACGCGTGGCTCCGCAACAAGTGGTCGGCGCCATCCAAATGACCAACCTGAATATCCCCGGCGGCTCGGTGCCCGAAGGCGATTCCGATGTGCTCGTGCGCACCCCCGGCAACTTCACGAGTCTGCAAGAACTGCAGGATGTGGTGGTCAGCCAGCGTGGCGCGCCCATCTTCCTGCGCGATGTCGCCGACGTGATCGACGGGTTCAAGGAACGCACCACCGTCACGCGGTTGAATGGCGAAGAATCGGTCGTCTTCAACGTGCGCAAGCAGAGCGGCGAAAATACCGTCAAGGTCGCCGACAGCATCAATGCCGCCCTGGAGGATATCCGCAGCGAAAACCCGGACCTGGACATCATCACCGCGGTGGATGGTTCCACGTTTGTGCGCGACTCCACTGCCGACGCCATCAATGACACGATCTGGGGCGCAATCCTGGCCAGCCTGGTGGTGCTCTTCTTCTTCCGCAATATTCGCAACACGATCCTGGTCATGATCGGTCTGCCGGTGATCATGATCGGCACGATCTGGGGTATGGACCTTGTGGGCATTTCCCTGAACCTCGTTTCGTTGCTGGCCCTGGCTATCGTGGTCGGTCTCGTCATTGACGACGCCATTGTGGTGCGAGAAAATATTTTCCGCTGGACCGACATGGGCTACTCGCCCCGCGAGGCTGCCAGCAAAGGCACAGCCCAGGTGGTGCTGCCCGTCCTGGCCACCAGCGCCACCATCCTGGCAGTCTTTCTGCCGGTCGCATACGCCACGGGCATCGTCGGCCAGTTCCTGCGCGACTTCGGCCTCACCGTCTCTATCGCCATCATCATCTCCACCATCGAAGCGTTGACGCTGGCTCCGATGCTGGCCGCCTATTTCTTTATAGCGGCAAAGAAAAGCCAGAAAGCGAAGAAAGAGGAAATCGAGGATTCGAGCCTCACTGAATTCGATGCAATGGAAGCGAATCTGTCGGCGGCGCACGTTGATACAGGGCTGGGTTCGGAAGAACCGCCGGACGGATGGATGTATCGTTTTTACGGCAGGCTGCTCAATTGGACGCTGAATCATAAGCGGCTGACGGTGCTATTCAGCGGGATCGTACTGGCGCTGAGCCTGCTTAGCTTCCCCTTCATCGATCAGACTTTTCTGGCTGAAATCGATCAGGGAGAATTCGCCGCTTCATTGACGATGCCGCCGGGAACCCGCCTGGACGTCACCGAGGCGCAGGCAATCGGCATCGAAACCGCGCTGCGTAACCATCCCGATGTCGCGAATGTCTTTACAAGCATCGGCGGGCAGGGCGCGGCCGAGCAGGCCACATTCCAGGTTAAACTGGTGGAGGATTCGGATCGGTCCACGCGCGACGTGATGGATGAATTGCGCAATCAATTGGCCGGTACGGATGGTCTGGCATTCCAATTGACAGGCGGCGCCTTCGACTTCGGATTTGTCGGCCTGGGTGGTCGTGATGTCGTGATCGAGATCAAATCGGCAACATCCAACATGGCCGACCTCGCCGCCGCCACTGACCAGGTCATGGCGCAACTTGCGCAAATACCAGGCCTGACAGATGTCGAAAGCTCGCTGAAAACCGGCAAGCCGGAAATGCGCTTGGTGGTTGATGAGCAGCGCGCTGCGGCCAATGGTCTGAGCACAGCAGCGGTGGGAGCGACCATCCGTACTCTCCTCACCGGCGAGGTGGCTTCGACCTATCGTGGCGATCAGCCGGAGGCCGACATCCGTGTGCAACTGGACGAATCTTTCCGTGATGATCTGGAGACCGTCCTCAATTACAAGTTGATGAATCAATCCGGGCAGTTGGTGCCGTTGCGCAACGTCGCTTCCGCAGAACTGGCGGAAGGCCCTGTGGCGATCAGCCGCACCGACCGCCAGACGAACGTCACAATCGGCGCCAATCGTTCGGGGCGCTCCGAGGCCGAGGTGTTGTCCGATGTCAATGCCGTCCTGGCAAACGTGCAACTGCCCGCGGGTGTGGCTGCCGAATTGGGCGGTCAGGCGGCGCAACAGGCTGACGCGTTCAAAGATCTGTTCCTGTCCCTGGCCCTCTCGGTGGTCTTCGTCTACATGGTGCTGGCCAGCCAGTTCCGCAGCTTTACGCAGCCGGGCATCATCATGCTGGCTATGCCGCTGGCGGTGATCGGCGCCATCCTGGCCCTGTTCCTGACTGGAAATCCTCTAGACATGACAGCCATGATCGGCTTCATCATGCTCATGGGCCTGGCCACCAAGAACTCCATCCTGCTCGTCGATTTCGCCAACCAGGAACGCGAGCGCGGGGTCAGCCCGGATGAGGCCATGCGCCGGGCGGGGCCTGTGCGTTTGCGACCGATCTTGATGACGGCGATCTCGCTCATTCTCGGCATGTTGCCCGTGGCATTGGGCCTCGGCCCTGGCGGCAGTTTCCGCGCTCCGCTGGCTATCGGCGTCATCGGCGGCATGACCACCAGCACCTTCCTCACCCTGATCATCGTGCCGGTGGCATATGTGATCTGGGTGGGTTTCCAGGATCGCTTCTTCACTCGCCGGGCGGAACGCAAGGCGGCCAAGGAAGCGAAGGAAGCCGCTAAGGCTGCACAGCAATCGACGTCGCAAACCGCCCAACAGACAACCTGACCCAGGCGTGGGTGGTGAGCAAAACCGCCCATCAACCCCTGACAAAAATGAAGCCGGAGCGATTCATGCTCCGGCTTCATTCATTTGCAGCCAAAATATCGTTCAGGAGGGGGCGGTGGCCTCGACGGCGACCTGGCGACGCGCCGGTGCAGTGCTGAGCAGATAGCCAGCGAAGATGAGGCTGATCGCCGCCAACTCGCTTACCCGGAAAAGGCCGGGGCCGCCCAGCGCGCCGATGGAATGCGCCGAAGCGGCAACCAGCCCGCCAATTGCAATGAGCAACACGCCCATCATCCGTTCGCGACTGAGTTTTGCCCGCCAAAACGCCCACACCGAATAAAACGCCGAGCCGACAAAGGCAATCGTGCCGAAGATATTGCCGATCACGATCAGCATGCGAACGGGCACGAATGGGAATACCTTCACTTCCACGAATCCCAGCATGTCGGTGTGCGTGAGTGCGGCGGGATCGATGGCAAAACTGTAGATTAAAAAGACGCCAACGAGCGACAGACCCAGCACCAAAGCCAGGCAAATTTGCGAAACCCGCCGGGGTGCCACCAGAAAAAGCGAACCCACGCCCAGCCAGGGCGCGACCATGAGTGCACCAAAGGCATAGTAAATGCGATAGGTCGTCGCAGTCCAGCCGCCTTGCAGAGTCGCTACAGCTTCGGCAGCTACGGCAATCGTCCAGACGAGCAAGGCGAACGCCCAGACGAGTTGGTATGTCTTGCGGCGGGCGTACCATTGCCGGAGGACCAGGAGCGTGAATATGAAACTGAGGATCACATCGATCAGAGAAATCGCCAGGGGCATCATCGCCTCGCAAAGGTGTGGGATCACCGGACGTCCGGTGTCATGTCAGCATAGAGGAAAGGCGGCGACCGTGCGATGATCCAGATCATACGGGCGCACGCAATTCCGACGCGCCCATTGTTACAGAACCCTAACCCCGTGCTCATTGCTTCGTAACATGTCCATGGGAGACTGCAAGTTGGAACACAAGGCGATTGCTTTAATCTGCCATCAGGTCGGTTTGGGCAGTCGTCAAAAAACTACAAGGAACATTCACATGCGAAAGACATCTATCATCATCTGGACGTTGGCTGTGGCGAGCGTTGCAATTCTTTTCGGACTCTTCAGCTTCCAGCCCTTCGGATTGAGACCATTCGTGGCCGCTGCACTGGAACAGAAAAGCGCGGCGACCGCACCTGCCCTGCAAACTGTTGACAGCCAGCAAGCCGCTTTCAATGACCTGGAATCGCAATTGATACAGATCTATCAGAGTGCCAGCCCGTCGGTGGTGAATATCACCAATCAGGGTTACACGCAGTTTTTCGGACAAATGATCCCGCAGGGCGGCACTGGCAGCGGCTTTGTCTATGACCAGGATGGGCGCATCATCACCAATTATCACGTGGTCGAGGGCGGGGGAAATATCTCGGTGACGCTGGCGGATGATGAAGTCTTCGACGCCACGATTGTGGGCGTCGATCCGGTCAACGATCTGGCCGTGATTCAGATCGACGCCGGTAAGTCATTGCCCGACCCGCTGCCACTGGGAGATTCGGACAGCGCCCGAGTGGGACAGTTCGTCCTGGCGATCGGCAATCCCTTCGGCCTCGAACGCACGCTCACGACGGGCGTCGTTAGCGCCCTGGGCCGGGTGATCGACAGCCCGCAGGACAACCGCTTTATTGGCGAGGCGATCCAGACCGATGCCGCCATCAATCCCGGCAATTCGGGCGGGCCTCTGCTCAATCTCAATGGGGATGTGATCGGCGTCAACTCGCAGATCATCAGCCCCAGCGGCAGCAATGCCGGTATCGGGTTCTCAGTTTCGGCCAATACGGTCAAACGGGTTGTACCTGCGCTAATCGATCAGGGCTATTACGCCCATCCCTGGCTGGGAGCCCAACTCTTCGAGCTGAACCAATCATCCGCCCAGATCTTGCGAGACGCGGGCATGGACCTGCCGGTCGATCGAGGCCTGGTGATCATCGACGTCGTCTCCGATGCGCCTGCCGCAAAATCCGGTCTGAAGGCCAGCCATACGGTCCGCCATAACAATATGCGCCTGCCTCTCGGCGGCGACGTCATCACGGCCATCAACGGCCAGAGTGTGAACAGCTTTCAGGATTTGACCGTCTATCTGGAAACGCATACGAAGGCAGGCGACCAGGTGACCGTCAGCGTCATCCGGGATGGCAAGGAGAAGCAGGTCGACGTGACCGTGGGTGAGCAACCCAGATCGAGTTAAGACAATCCAGGGCGGGACGGATGCGATGTCGTTTTGTCCCGCCACCTGCATCGTCGCTTTCGCTCGGCCTGATCGAGCGAGGCGACTTACCGGGGTTCGGCGTCGCAGACTGAAAGTGATCAAGCAGTTGCGTCACCGAACCCCTTTTCTTAACAATTCCTGAACCATCAAAACCGCATCTGCGCCTAGACTAACAGAGATAAGTCTTGCCATGCTCAGCGCCGCCTGATCCAACACCGAGGTCGAATGAATCCAACCGCACCCGTTATCGAAATTCAAGATGTGACAAAAACCTACAGGATGGGAGATATCCAGGTCCATGCCCTACGCGGCGTCTCGATGCAGGTCTTTCCGGGAGAATTGATGTCGATCATGGGGCCATCCGGCTCCGGCAAATCGACGCTGATGAATATCCTGGGCGCCCTGGACATACCGACCGGCGGCATTTACCGGCTGGATGGTCAGGATGTGGGTAAGATGAATGACGACCATCTGGCCGAGATCCGCAACCGCAAGATCGGCTTTGTCTTTCAGAGCTTCAACCTGTTGCCCCGCACCTCCGCCCTGGCGAATGTGGAATTGCCGTTGGTTTATTCCGGCGCGGCCAATGGCCGGGAGCGCTGCATCGCTGCGCTGGAGATGGTGGGATTGGGCGATCGCATTCATCACAACCCGAACGAGCTTTCCGGCGGCCAGCAACAACGGGTGGCTATCGCCCGAGCGCTGGTGAATAACCCCAGCATCATCTTGGCCGATGAACCGACCGGCAACCTGGACTCGAAGTCGGGGGCGGAGATCATGCGCATCTTCCAGGAACTCAACGAAAACCAGGGCATCACCATCATTTTCGTCACCCACGAACCCGACATCGCCGAGCACACCCGGCGCATTGTGCGCATCCAGGATGGACATATCGTCAGCGACAGCCCGGTGAATGTCCCCAAACGGGCGGGTGAGCAGGCCTACACACGGCGCGCTCGTGACCTGATCACCGATGACGCCGTCAATTGATCGCTACATGATATTAGGCGTGCTGTTCTTCTGAAAAACCCCATTTTCCGATATCAAGTTTTCCAATAACCAGCAGCAAACCATGTCCAAAACCGTCATTATCATTATTGGCATCGTCGTTATTGCCTTCATGGCTGGCGGCAGTTTCTATGCCGGCACTGTCTATGGCCAGCAACAGGCCGCCGCCACGCAAAACGCAAACTTCACCCCCGGCCAGGGGCATTTCCCCAACAATGGCAATGGCGCTCCCGGAGATTTTCCGCAAGGGTTCCCTGAAGAATTTCCCCAGGGCCAGCAACCGAATCGCTTTGGCGGCGCAGGCGGCGGCACCTTCGGCCAGATCGAGCAGATCGACGGTGACACCCTGACCATTTCCACCCAAAACAGTGGTGAGAAGCAGGTGATCGTCACCGATACAACCCTGATCGAAAAGAACACTTCAGTTGGGGTTTCCGATCTAGAAACCGGCGAGTCGGTCATTATTTCGGGCAGCGAGAATGACGATGGCAGCATCACAGCACGCTCGATTCAAGTGGCGCCAGCCGGTCGATTTGGCGCTGGACTGCCGGGCGGTCCTGGTAATCAACAACAATGAGGACATGGGATGTGAGGTATTGGATAGTGAATCGGCGGAACCGGCCCAACCTGTATCCATTCCCCCAATATCCAACCTCTACCGAACCTTCGGAGATATGATATGAAATCCGTTGTCCGCATCGTCGTCGTGGCGCTGCTTCTGGCCGTGATTATCGCTGGCGGCTATTGGCTGTTTCAGAACAACAAGCCTGCGCAGGCGACCGCGCAAATCGACAACTTCACACAAACGGTTGCCGCAGAAAGGGGCGATCTGAAAGCCTCGATCAGCGTAGTGGGCGAGATGTATGCACCGCAGAACGCAACTCTGCAATTCGACCGCATGGGGGATACAGCCCAGTTGCAATCGCTGGCGGTCGCCGCCGGCAACACGGTCGAGCCAGGCCAGACGTTGGCGACCATCGACCCCACGCCCTACCAGCAGGCCCTCGACCAGGCGCGCAGTGATCTGCAGGCCGCCGAGAAAAAGCTAACTGACTTGCAGACGCCTGCAACCGATCTCGAAATCGCCCAGGCTGATCTGGCCGTCGCTCAGGCGGAGTTGAAACTTCAACAGACGCAGAGTGCGCTGGACGACCTGTTCGCCCCCGACATCGCCTCCCTGCAAATCAAAGTCACGGATGCGAAGCTGGCGCTGGCCGAAGCGCAGCAGGCGTTGGTTGAGTTACAGACCGACACCACGACTGACGACAAACTCCAGGACTTGAAAGAAACCGAAGCGGATCGCTCAGCCGATTACACCCGGCTCGTCAACGAAAAATATTCCGACGAGTTCTATCAGGATCGGTTGCGCACCGCCTACAACAAACTGCTGGATGCTCAGGACGCCCGCATCACCGCCGAAGTGCAGCGCCAGAATGATCTGCTCAAAGCGCAGGTGCAGGTGACATCGGCGGAGCAGACCCTGACCGATGCGCAAGAGGCGCTGAGCGACGCTCAGTCTGGGGACAGCGAGTCGGAAATTGCTTCGGCCAAACTGGCTGTCGCGCAGGCGGAAACCGATCTGGCGGATACAAAGGATCGACGCTCCGACCTGGATACAGGCGTCGATGCGGTGGATCTGGCGACGGCGCGGGCGGACGTGGACAAGAAGCGTCTGGCCGTCTCCGAGGCCGAAACCGATCTGGCGGAAACGACGCTGACCGCGCCCTTCGCTGGCACAGTTCTGCAAACCTACGTGGAACCGGGCGACCTGATCGACAGCAACACGGAAGTCATGGCCATCGCCAATCTCACTCAGCCGGAAGTGGTAGCTTCGGTGGATGAAACGACGATTCGTCAGGTTTTGGAAGGACAGGCTGCCCAGATCACCTTCGACGCCTTCCCCGGCCAGACTTTCTCCGGTGAGGTATTGTCCGTGCCGCTGCAAGGCACGCTGCAGGGCGATGTCATGGTCTATGATGTGCCCATTTCCTTGCAGGGCGCAGACCAGTTGCCGCTGAAGGTGGGCATGACAGCCAATGTTGCGATCGAGGTCGGCCAGGTGCAAGACGCCCTCCTCGTCCCCACCATGGCCTTGCAAAATGTGGGCGGATTTTATCAGGTGCAGGTGGCCGATTCTCGTAACCCCGAGGCCGAACCGCAGTCTGTACCAGTCGAGGTCGGGTTGAGCAATGGCATTTACACACAGATCGTGCGCGGGCTGAACGAAGGCGATCAGGTCGTCGTTCAGATTCAGGGCAATCAGAGCAATACTGACTTTCGGGCCTTACGCCAGTTAGCGGGCGGCGGTGGCGGGCCTCCTCCCGGCGACCGAGATTAGGCGGATGAAAGAGGATAAAGTGACATGAAAACAATAATTCGCATCCTGCTATTTATCATCGTGATCGGCGCAATCGTTGCCGGCGGATACTGGTTCTATCAAAACCGTTTCGCTGCCGAAACCGCCTCGGCCAGCACCTCCGATTTCACCCAAGTGGTGGCTGTGCAAGAGGGGAACCTCGACGCCTCGATCAGCGTGGTGGGCGAACTGGCCTCTGCCAAACAGCAAGACCTCAAGTTCGACCGGGTGTCCGGCGCTACCACGCTCCAATCGCTCGATGTGTCGCCGGGGGCCGTCGTCCAGGCCGGGCAGCAATTGGCAGCCATCGATCCTGAACCCTACCAACAGGCCAGAGATCAGGCCGAGAGCGCCTGGCAGGAAGCGGTGGAAGTGTTGAATGATCTGCAAACGCCCGCAACCGATCTGCAGATTGCACAGGCGGATTTGAAGGTCGCCCAGGCGAAACTGGATCTGGAAAACGCCCAGCAAGACCTGGCCGATCTGCAATCGCTCGACCTGACCGATCTCGAACAAACGCTGAAAAGCGCTCAGGACAGTTTGCAGCTTGCCCAATACCAACAGACATTGACCGAGCACGACAGTCTGGCCAAAAGCGAACGGGACCTGACATACGCCGCCGATTGGCACGACCGCCGCATTTGGGAATTGAAAGACCTCATCGCCAACGGCAAAGCCAATCTGGAACAGCAAGAAGAATTGGGGACCCAACAGGAAACACTGGCCGAGGTGCAGGCTGATCTGGCGCGCGTACAGGCGCAACGGCAACTGGCCATTCAGACTGCCGCCGCCACTGTTGCGGAGACGCAGGCCACCGTGGCCGATGCTGCCGAAGCACTGGCCGAAGCCCGCGCCGGCGGCGACGCCCTGACTCTGGCCGAGGCCCAGCTTGCTGTGCGCGAGGCGGAAGTCGCATTGGCAGCCGCCGAGGACTCCCGATCTGATCTGGGGTCTGGCGCCGATGCCACCGACCTGGCCGCGGCGCAGGCGGACGTGGACAAGAAGAAGCTGGCTCTGGCTGAGGCGGAAGCCGATCTGGCCGGGACTACGCTGACAGCGCCCTTCGCTGGCACGATCCTGAAAACCAACGCCGACCCTGGTGACCGCGTCAGTGCCAGTTCGACCATCCTCACGCTGGCTAACATGGACGCATTGCAGGTGATCGCCTCGGTGGACGAAACCACCATCCGCCAGGTGACAGCCGGGCAACCGGCCCAGATCACTTTCGACGCGTTTCCCGGTTCGACCTATGCTGGCACGGTGGACTCGGTGCCACTGCAGGGCGCGTTGCAGGGCGACGTTATGGTCTACGAGGTGCCCATTTCCCTGCAGGGCGTGGAATCGCTGCCATTGCTGGTGGGCATGACGGCCAATGTGGACATCCAGGTCGGGCAGGCGCAAAACGCCCTTCTGGTGCCCACCATGGCCCTGCAAAACGTTGGCGGTTTCTACCAGGTTTTGGTGGCGAATTCCGGCGACCCCACGGCGGAACCGGAAACCGTACCGGTGGAAGTCGGTCTGAGTGACGGCGTTTACACTGAGATCAAGCGCGGTTTGAATGCCGGCGATCAGGTTGTGATGCAAATCAGCAGCGGCAGTAATTCGAACATCTTTGGCCCTGGCGGCGGCGGTCGCACCAACGGTGGCGTGTTCATCGGCGGGTTCGGCGGTCCCGGGAGGTAATGGCAATGCGTAAAATGGTAATGGTGCTTCGTGTGGCCCTGAGGGCGCTGACCGTGCACAAGATGCGGTCGATCCTGACGATGCTGGGCGTGGTGATCGGCGTAGCCGCCGTGATCTCGCTGGTGGCGGTCGGGCAGGGAACGCAGGCGCAGGTGGTCAGCCAGTTCGAGTCGCTCGGCTCGAATCTCCTGACCGTGACCCCGGCGAATAGTTTCAATTTTTCCCGCAGCGGTCTGCAAGAAAGCAGCAGCACGTTGAGTAACACCGATGTGGAAGCAATTCAAGGATTGGCGACTGCCGTAGCACAAGTCGCACCCGAATACAGTGGTCGTGGCACGGTCACCTATCAGGGCAACACCACCTCGCTCAGCATCACCGGCGTCACATCCGACTATGACGATGTGCGCAATTGGGAGGTGGCTCGCGGGCGATTCATCTCGCCGGACGATGACAGCAACCTCGCTATGGTCGTGGTGCTGGGCCAGGGCGTGGTGGAAGACCTCTTCGGCAGCACGTTTGTGAATGCCGTGGGCCAGACTGTGCGCATCAACCGCCAGAATTACGAAGTAGTCGGCGTTCTGGAAAGCAAAGGCCAGACCGGATTCTTCAATCAGGACGATGTGCTATTCATGCCATTACGTACAGCCCAACTAAAATTGGGCGGCGCCGGCACGCAAGACATCAGTCAGATGAGTCTGTCGGTTAAGACAGCCGAGGAGATGGATCTGGCGCAGGCGCAGGTGTCGGCGATCTTGCGCACGCTGCACGGCATCGCCAGCGGCGGCGAGGATGATTTCACCGTGCTGAATCAGGCCGATCTTGTGAGCACGATCGCGGAGACGACCGGCACGTTCACGACGTTGTTGGGCAGCATTGCTGCCATTTCCCTGTTGGTGGGCGGCATCGGCATCATGAATATCATGCTCGTCAGCGTGACCGAGCGCACGCGCGAGGTGGGGTTGCGCAAAGCGGTGGGGGCCAAGCGCCGCGATATCCTCATCCAATTCCTGGCCGAAGCCGTGACCCTGAGTGTGTTGGGCGGGCTGATCGGCGTATTTCTGGGCGTGTGGGGCGCGCAACTGATCACGCCTCTACTGGGCGGCTCGAACGCCCTGGTCACGCCGCAGAGCATCGTGCTGGCCCTGACGGTCTCATTGGGCATCGGGATATTCTTCGGCGCGTATCCCGCCAATCGCGCCGCCGGTCTGCGCCCGATCGATGCCCTGCGTTATGAATGACGATATAGCGTTGTATCACCCTATCTAAACCGAAGTCACGATGAAACCAATAGGTTTATTCTCGACGATAGACGGCGGACGATAGACGACGGGTCACGTTTTGCCAGTGCATTTTTCATCGCCCATTGTCCATCGTCAATGGTCTATCGTCTTTTGTGAGACAAAAGTCGTGTTCTCAATCTGATGTCAGTTTAACCGAAACTATCCGCCTGCGGATCCCAGAAATCATCTTTGAGACCCAGCCCGATGAAGATTTGACGAATTTCGTCGGGCTGCGGTCGCCGTGAGTTTTCTTGCAGCCGGGTGGAGTACCAGGTCGTCGCCAGACCCCATAGTTGCTCGATGCTGACCAGTGGTCGCAAAGGATAGCTGCGCTCGACGCACCATTGCCGTGCCATTTCTTCCGACCGGAAGAAGAGCATGTTGCCTCAGGTGAAGACGAGGTCAACCCACCATTTTGCCGCGGGGACAAGGCAGTGGAAGAGCCAATCCGAGGGCGGCGGGCCATCCGATCCCACCTGCAAATGCAAAGGCTCGCCCGACTGTTCGCAACGCGAGTGCACAGTGGCGGGACGCTGTAACGCCGCCGGTATGCCCAGTGAATCCCAGGCGCAATTGGCGTAGTAGCGCACGCCTTCCGACTCGACGATATGCTGTGTGGGCACGCCGGAAAAGGGCGGGGCCATGCGGATCGAGACGCCGTCGTCTTCAAACAGCAGGAGACGCGCTGCCCGTAGTCTGCCATAAGCGTCACGAACATTGCTGATATCCGCCCCGACGCGAGTCGCCATATCCTCAGGCGAAGGGCGCTGCCCTGTCTCCGCAAAATGCCCGTAGATCGCCAATTTGACCTGGGTGTCAAAGTCCATGGAATCCTCCAAAAAGCGGTTTCAATATTCGTAGCGTCTCATCAACGGCCATGCCAGCAGTTCGATCAACCTGCGCTGATTGCGATTCAGCCCTTGCTCCCAGGCTCGATCCTCGCGCAGCGGTGTTGGCCCGACCGTGAACCTCATGCGATTGCCGTGGGCTATGTGGCTCTGGCTGAAATCGACGGAATTGTCGTGAAGGGATGGCAGGTTGCAGCTATCCATTTGGAGCATGTCGACGATTCCGTATAGCGTACGCTCAGGTTGAGCAATCAAATCCTCGTAATGGGAGCGCTGCGTGTGCCGGGGCTGAGCCAGACGCCGGGCCATCCATGCCACGAAAACATTGCGCACGTCCCATTGTATCGTATTGATTGCGTACCGCAACGCCAGCGAAAGTGCGCCAACCTGTTCCGACTTTCCCTTCATTGCCCGCACTCGCATGCGCCGCTTTTCGCGCGAGAACATCACCCCGCGCGGGTCGCGGATCAGGTGAACGAAATAGATGTTGCCCGCCAGGGAGGCGATGGCGGTATCGATTGGCCGCTTTGACGAATCGACGATCACCTTAGCGCCTGAGACCTGCGCGATAGCCTGATAAAGCCGCTGCATGCCCATTACGTACTTCGTCAGAGCAGGCTGGCCGCGCATCGCCCTGTCACCCTTCCGCAAGATGGCGAACAAATGGCGGCGTTGAAATACGCTCGCCTGCAATTCAATCATATCCAGTGGCGTGCGAGCGGCCGTCCGCTCCTCGGACGATGACAAAGCCTGCCACAGCGCCAGTACTTCAGCCCAGAACTCGCAGGCTGCCTGGGCCTTGCCGCAAGCGCACCGGGAACGCCCGTCGGCATACTGCTCCCACACGAATCTCAACTCCCCGCCGAAAAACACGCCCTCCATCTCGTTGAGCATTTTGCCCAACAACGTGGTGCCGCTGCGGCCTGATCCGACGATGTATAGGATTCTGGGCGTTGCCGGCGCCATCTTATCTTTCTCCGGGCTGAGGATGTCAACCCGCCCATTGTCCCCCATCGACCAATCGAAGGTCAATTCGGCAACGCTAGCACCCAGATATTGTGATCACTGCTTTCCACAAACGTAACAGCAGCGCCGTCAGGCGAGACCCGCCAGTCGCCATTGGCGATCTTGAATGGCGTGATTGCCGGATCGGTGAGCGGTCGTAACTCTCCGCTGGCGGCGTGCAATTGCCAAAACGCGTGGTATTCAGCGCTGGGGTCGAATGGCACGATCAGCAGCCTGTCCGCCTCCGCTGCACAGTCCTGCAAACAGCCTCGCCACTGGTAAGCGCCAAAAAAGCCGTCCTCAAGTTTGCGCCGCTCGCTGCCGTCGGTTTTGACCAGCCACAGGCCATTGTGCGCGGGATCGGGGTCGAAGGTGCTGTAGAAGGCGATCCACTCGCCGCTGGGGGAGATCAGTGTATCGCGCAGGCGGTTGGCGCGAGCCAACTCGACCACCGATCCATCGGCCAGGGAGAGGGCCGAGATCGTCTGTTCCTGCGATTGCAGGTTGTCGCGACCGCTGATCAGCAAGGCATCATTTGATATCCAGCCGCTGAGACCGCCGCGCGGGAGTGTGGCGATTTGCCGGGCTTCCGATCCATCCAGATTCGCCACCCAGATGTGGGCCACGCGGCGTTCGCTGGGGATATTCTCGTCGCTGACCGACCAGGCGATGCGCGTGCGGTCGGGCGAAATGCTCACCCGCTCGCCATTGGCCGGGACAGTCCAACGCTCGCCGTCCGCAATTCGTTCCAGGGTGGTGGCGTTGCCCTCAGTGATGACGCGGTATTCGGTTTCCGTCAGGCTTTCTTCGAGCCGTTCGCTGACGAGCGCGGGCGGGGAAAGGGGTTCGGAAATATTCACGCCGTAGATGCCCACAGGCGACTGAGAGTTCGGCCTGTCGATAAAGCGCACCTGTTGTGAGTCCGGCGACCAGAAAGGCTGAGTGCAACATCCGCCCGTCGTCAGTTGGATTGGTATTGGTATCGGGGTGGGGGTTGCGGTTGGGGTGGGGATGGGCGTCGGCGTGGCGGTGGGGAACGGGGTGGGGGTTGCGGTTGGCGTGGCGGTGGGGGCAGGCGTGGATGTGGGGGCCAGCGCCGCGGCCAGAGGCGTCTCAGTCGCGGGCGCAGGAGATGGCGTCGTGTTGCAGGCGGAGAGGAGCGCCATCGCCAGCGCAGCCATCATGCAAATGAGCAGGATGCGGAGCAGTGAATTTCGCATCAGCGTTGCCTCGGCCAGGGATTGGCGAAGTCGTTGATGATGCGCCCGCCCGATACGGCTGGCGGCTGGTCATCCAATTGTTGCCATTTGCGCGGCTCGTCGAGGTCCCGTTCGAAACCGCGATTAAACGAACCGACCAGGGCGAGGTTATCCCAATCGGCGTCGATCAAGGGAATGGGGTTGTATTTCCAGGCGCGTCCGGGGTAATCACGGATTTCGAGATGGAGGTGGGGTCTGCCGTAGCAGGTCTCCGCCGGGTCCCCGCTGAGGGCGACGACATCGCCCGCCTTCACTTCCTGGCCGGGCGTCAGGTTCGGCTTTTCCAGCAGATGCCCATACAGGGATGCGTAGCCAAGCTGCGGGTGATCGATGATGAGGTTGTGGGGCAACGAGCCGTATGCGAACGCATCCACGAGCGCGACGACGCCGTCTGCAATGGCGACGAGTTCGGTCCCGCATGGCGCTGACAAATCTATGCCGAAGTGAATGCCCTGGCTGAAGCGATACGTGGTGTTGCGATTGAAATACGCCCCGACCGTGTTGCCGTACGTTTGCCCCAAAAGCCAGGTGCTGGGGCCGGGCGGCTCGGCGAAAGGCAGGATGAAGGGTTTTGACTCGCCGGACGGGGGCTGTTCCTGGCGACCATCCCAGGTTCTGGCCGAAACTACAACTGATCCTGCCAGCAGGATCAGTAAACAAAGTGCAATAGAGAGAAATGATTTGTGCATGGGATGTACAATTTAGCATTTACGGTCTCACAAGACTGTGGGCGCATTTCCGAACCAGCCATTGTGCAATCCGTATTCCTGTCGGCGAGCGGCGCCCCATGTACAATGGTTTCATCCACACCCAATCACATTGACGAACAGGAGCGTGATATGAATCGAGTCGAATCACAGGAACTGGTGCGCAGCTATCAGACGGGGGAAATCACCCGGCGCGACTTTTTGAAAACAGCCACGATTCTGTTTGGAAGCATGACCGCGGCCAACACGTTGCTGGCTGCATGCGCTGTGCCTGTGGCCGAGACGCCGAGGCCCGTGGTGGATGCCACCCAACCCGCTGCTGAGCCGGGCATGACGAGCGAGGGCGATCTGGTCAGCGGCATCGTCACCTATCCGGGGCCGGAGAACCAGGAATTGATGGGCTATCTCACCTATGAGGATGACGGTCAGGCCAAGCCGGCGGTGATCGTGATCCAGGAATGGTGGGGTCTGAATGAGCATATCAAGGATGTGGCTAACCGCTTCGCCCAGGCAGGATTCGTGGCCCTGGCCCCCGATCTGTACAACGGCGTGGCGACGACGGAACCGGACGAGGCGCGCAAACTGTCGATGGAATTGGGCATGCGCGACGCCGTGGGCGAAATCCAGTCGGCCATCGCTTATTTGCAAGCGCAGGATTTCGTGACCGGAAAGGCTGGCGTGGTCGGCTTCTGCATGGGCGGCGGGTTGGTGCTGCAAACAGCCGCCAACGATGACGCCGGCAGAGTCGGCGCGGCGATTCCCTTCTATGGCTCGCCCCTCAGTGCGGCTGACGCCCGCCGCGTGCAGGCGCCGGTTCTCAGCTTCCTGGGATCAGCCGATCGTATCCCCGCCAGCGGCTATGAATCCATGCACGCCATTTTCGACGAGGATGGCGTGCCCAACGAATTCGTTTTGTACGACGGCGCTCAACACGCCTTTTTCAACGACACCCGCGCCAGTTACGACGCCGAAGCCGCCGCCGATGCGTGGGCGCGGGCGGTGGCCTGGTTCAGGGAATACCTAAGCTGACGCCACTTTGAGATCACCACTTTTCTTACGGTTGACGATGGACCATGGGCGATGACGACCATACCAGAATAAATGTATCCAATCGTCTATCGTCCATCGTCGAGGAAAAAACTATGGGTTTCGGTGTGAATTCAGGTTAATGTCGTAGACACAGAGCGCTTGTGAGAGAGCGCATCACCGCAGCGTCATGTCCGTCCAGGCCTCGATCCATTCCTCGCGATGGGCGGCGATATCGGCGGGGCTGATCTCGACAGGCTCGGTCGGGATTTCCGCCCACTGTCGGAACAGATCGCCGCTGTCGGCCTTGCTGTTGGCCGGATACACGAACATGTGCAGGGGGATATCTTCCTGAAAGGCAGGGCTGAGCAGGAAATCGATCAGCTTGCGGGCGGCATCCTGATGCGGACTGTTCGCCAGAATCCCGGCGAACTCGATCTGTTTGAAACTGCTGCCGGGGCTGTTGATGCTGGCCGTGGGCGGTTCCGCCAGATCGTTGAAAAAGACCTCGGCGGCGGGGCTGGTGACGTAGCTGACGACGATTGGCCGGTCGCCCTCGCCCCCTGAACCGACGGTGAACGCCCCATAATAGGCTTCGCTCCAGCCGTCCGAAATCAGCGCATCGTTGTCGCGCAGAGCTTGCCAATAACCCAGATAGCCATCCTCGTCAAACTGGCCGATGGTGGTCAGCAGAAAGGCGAGACCGGGTGACGAGCTGGCGGGGTTCTGAACGGCCAATAACCCTGCGTATTCGGGGTTGATCAGATCGGCCAGCCCGGTGGGCGGACTCAATTCATGCTCCTCAAACCAGGCGATATCGTAGTTGAGGGTGACGTAACCGACGTCGACGGGCAGCAGGGTATGACTGGGGTCAAGTTCCAATTCGTCAGGGATGTCGGCCAGCATGGGGCTGTCGTATGGCGCGAACAATCCGGCGTCGAGGGCGCGACTGAGGAAGGTGTTATCGACCCCATAAACGACATCGCCGAGCGGGTTCTCTTTCGAGAGAATCAGCGTGTTGAGCATCTCGCCGGCATCGCCGCTTTTGAGAACCTGCACCTCGATGCCGCTCTCGGCGGTGAACGCGTCCAGCACGTCGGCGCTGATGTCGAAGCTGTCGTGCGTGACCAGCGTGAGGGTTGCCAGAGTCTCCGTTCCAGCAGCGGGGGATTCGAGCGCTGGCGGGGTGCAGGCGGCTGCCAGAAAAATAAGCAGGGAAATCAATAGGAATCGTTTCATGTCGGAAACTCCGCTGAGGGAATGTGAATGACGAGCAAGATGCCGTTGCTGATCGTGATCTCGGCGCGCGCATCCAGCATTTCGTTGCTGACGCCGCGCGTGCTCCCGAAGGCCAGCGTGAAATCTGAGAGTGGCCAGCGCAGCCCGGAGTAGGTGAGTCCCTCGACCTGCGGGGTGAGCGCCAGGGTGGAGAGCGTATCCCCAATCTGTCCATTGATGACGATGCGATCTCGCACGATCCAGGCTGTCTGCGGGCCGTCCGCCAGGCTGAGCGTCAGGCCAGAAAACTGATCACCGGCAAGCAACATCAGGTTGGCGAGGGTCTGATCTAATCGCCCGCCCAATGCGGCCAGAATCAGGGCTTCCGTCACGCCCAAACGCTGTGCGGCCATGACGGCCAGTTCCAGGTCGGTGTAGTTTTTGTCAACGGGATAGCGTTCGATAGGGACGCCCTGTGCCTCCAATTGCGCCAAATCGTCGTCGGCGATGCTGTCGAGGTCGCCGACGAGCAGGTCGGGGATCAGCCCCAGAGCCAGGGCGTGGCGAGCGCCGCCATCGGCGCAGATGACGAGATCGTCCGGGCGCAGGCGTGGTCGCACGGAGTCGAGATCGGGCAGGTCGCCGTTGGCGAAAATCAGGGAGCGCATGGGGTAATTGGGGTTGAAGGTTTCGGGTAAAAAGTCACAAAAAAGCCACCTGCCGGGTCGGCGGTGGCTTTTGATTTCGGGATACGATTCAGTTCCTACGCCGGCATTATCCGGATCAGGTTCAGGGGTCGATGGCGAAAATGGCCATCCTCTCAGCCGGGCTTACCCCAGCTCCCCCGATATGGCGTTGTGAAGTGTTGTGATCGTAAGCGATAAACGAAAGGTTGTCAAAGAGAAGTTGGGACGTTGGTTCATTCGTGAATCCAACCACCCAACGATCCCACCCATCTATCTTCCATCCGGCTTCCGAGCGATCAGACAGAAACGATGGCTGCGCACGTCAAGATGCC
This sequence comes from Caldilineales bacterium, assembly GCA_024102915.1. Taxonomy (GTDB): domain Bacteria; phylum Chloroflexota; class Anaerolineae; order J102; family J102; genus JAGFJG01. The sequence continues at coordinate 8,093 of JAGFJG010000082.1, read as the reverse complement.
CTTCCACCTGAATGCGATGATGAATTTGCAGCAGCGCCTCCCGGTACGCCTCGACGCTGAAATCCTTGATCTGCCAGGGCACTGCCGTCAGATAATACACAATCGCACCCACATCGAAATAGCGTTTGACAGGAAAATCCTCTCGCGTGACGAGCACTTCAAATCCGGCCTGCTGCAAATCCTCCGCTGCCTTGCTCGCCCGCCATTTCGCCCGATCCAGGCTGGGGCGCGCGCCCAACAGCATGTTCAAATCCCAGTCATCCTCTCCGCCCACCTGATGGGTGACGAACTCGCCGCCGGGCCGCAAGACGCGAAAAACCTCCGCCGGAACGTAGGCTGTCTGGCGATTGATCACCAGGTCGAATGCGGCGTCGCTCAACGGTAGGGTTTCGTCTTCTTCGATCGGAACGACTTCGACGCCCAGCGGGTTCAGCCGGGCGCGGGCCACGGACAGATTGGGCGCATAGCCTTCGGTGGCCGTGGTGTGCGGCGGCAAAGGCTGCAACAGCGACAGGAATTCGCCGCCGCCCGTGCCCATATCCAGCATCGATTCCGCTCTGCGCAAACGCGGCAGCACTTCGCTGGTATAACTCCAACTGAGCGGGGCCGTGCGCATGCGACCGGTGTCGATGATGTGCGAGAAATCCCAGCCCGAAAAGGGATGCTGCGCTTCCGCCAGCCAGAATTCAAAAAGCTCTTGTTCGTTTTGCACTGATGATGTCATGATGAAAAATCTCAGAAGGATGGATGTGTACCGACAGAGGGCCTCAACCGCCCGCCTCCTCCACTGCCGTGACCAGTTCCGCAATCGTCATGGCCGTGGCTCCCCAAACCACGTGCTGATCCAACGCGTAATACGGAACCCGCACCGATTGCCCGTCGATCACGCGGGTGGTGAAGGCTATGTTGGCCGGATCGAAGAAGTGGGCGAGCGGGATTTCCAACAGGCCGGCGATCTCGTGCGGATTGGGCTGCCACGTTGGCCGGGTGGCTGCATATCCCACGACGATCTGAATGCAGAAATGGCTGGGCGGGATGTAAAGATGCGTGAGACGGCCAAGCGTCTTCACCAACTCCGGCCTGATCCCCACCTCTTCCTGGGCTTCGCGCAACGCCGTTTGCTCGACCGTCTCTCGTTCGTCATCCTGGCCGCCGCCGGGGAAAGCCACCTGGCCGGGATGGTCGGGCAGATGGTCGGGCCGCACCGTCAACAGGGTGTGTAATTCGCCCCGGTGAGGATAGAGCAGAAACAGCACGGCGGCGCGGCGGCAATCCACCGAGCCTTTGGCGTAGAGGTCGGGATCCATGCGGTTGGCCGGGATCATGCGCGCCTGCCCGCGCAGGCCGGGCAGGGGTAGCGCCAATGCCGCCTGAACAGTCTCGATGGTCGGTCTCATCGCCACATCACCGCCCAAGCGGCGTGTGTTCCCAGGCGACCAGGCGCAAGTCGTCGTCGTAGACAAATTTCATCTCCACCGGAGGCCCGGACTCGTCCATGACGAAGGGATAGAAGATGGCGTCGGCTTGAGGGATGGGCAATCCCGGCACCTCGTCACGATGAAACCAGCGCAACCTGCCCTCGCGCTCGTCGCCCGCGACCGGGCCGGGCGCCACCTGTGTGCGATAGATGAACATCAGCCATTGCCAGTCGGGCCGCGGGGATATTTCGGTGACTATGGCGCGCAGTTCCGGCTCGATGGCCTGCAATCCCGTCTCCTCGCGCAATTCTCGGATGGCGCACTCGCGCGGGGATTCGTCACCGTGAATCTTGCCGCCGGGTGCGATCCACAGGCCCAGGTTTGGCTCTTTGTGCCGGAACAGCATGAGCACCTGGTCGCCGCGCTGGGCGTAGATGAGGGTGGTGAGGATGAAGGGGGCGGACATGGGGGCGGTTTCAGGTTACAGGTTGAAAGTTGAAAAACGCGACTATCAGCCGTTATGAACCAATATAGCGGGCATAGAGGCTGCGGGCGAGATCGGGATTTTCGGTGCCTTTGATGATGGCGCGGCCATCCGGGAAAAGCGTGATCTCGTAACCGTCGATCATAGCTCGCAAAAGATAGGCGTTGTGATTGATTTCGCCCAGTGGGGCCAGCCGTTCGGCCAGGCGGGCGAAATCGGGCGGCGTGGGATTGCCGCTGACCTGGACGGCATTGCGCCCGCATAGAATGGCGCTGCGGCTGCCGGACTCGGCGTTGAGAAATCGATAATCGTGTTGGCCGCAAGCGGGGCAGTCGGATTTGCGTCCCGCCGTCTGGAATTGGGCGAAACTATTGTCCCAAATATCGAAATGGATCAGGCCGGAGTTCAGGTCGCCGCCGCCGGTGAGCAGTTTCATGGCTTCACCCGCGGTGATGGAAGCCAGCACCGAGACGACCGGGCCGAGCACGCCCACGGTGTCGCAGGTAGCGCCATCGGCGGAGGGCTGCGCCCCCAACAGGCATTGCAGGCAGCCGGTCACTGCTCGCCCCACCTTTCCGGCAGCCCCGTCCGGCACGAACGTCGCCGTCATGCCATAGCTGGCGACTACGCCGGTGTAGACCCACGGCAACCCTAGTTTCAGGCAGGCGTCGTTCAACAGATAACGCGCCTCGAAGTTGTCGGAACCATCCAACGCTAAGTCGGCATCGCCCAACAACTCCAGGGCGTTCCCGGCATTGAAATCCGCTACGACGCCCTCGATCTCGATCTCGCTGTTGACCTGGCGCAATCGCCGTTCCGCCGCAATCGCCTTGGGCAGGCCGGCGGTCACATCCGCTTCGTCGAATAGCAATTGCCGCTGCAAGTTGGTCATTTCTACGAAATCCCGATCGACCAGCCGCAGTCGCCCCACGCCCGCCCGCGCCAGGTGGTTTGCCAGCACAGTGCCGGTGGCCCCGCAGCCGATGATGACGACGATGCTGTCGAGCAGTTTTCGCTGGCCCGCTTCACCCAGGCCGAAGAAGAGCATCTGGCGTTGGTAGCGGGAGAGGGGGGTGGTTGAAGGAGGCATGTTGAAAGGTGAAGGGGCAGGGGGATTGTAGCACGGCAGGGGATAGGCTGCATGAAATCCGCGTGGATCAGCGCCCGATCTGCGTCATCCGCGTCCCAATTTGCTTCACGATTTGGCGAGCAGCTTCAAGGCCTGTCGCCAAACTTCGTCGACGGCGATATCGTACACGCAATTATGCGCAGGCAGGTCGGGCCAGATGAATTGCCCACAGGGCGCGCAATCCCAAGCGGACGACACGACGAGATGCCGGTCGGGGTCGCCCCAGGGGCCGTAGCGTACGGGGTCGGCGGGGCCGTAGAGATGGATGGTGGGGGTTCCGACGGCGACGGCCAGGTGCAGCGGGCCGCTGTCGGGGCCGAGCACGAGGGTCGCCTGGGAAAGCAGCGCGGCCAGGACGCCAAAGCTCGTGCGCCCGCCCAGGTTGATGGCCCCACCGCCCGATTGCGTAACCACCTCTGCCGCCAAAGTCGCCTCGTCCGGCCCGCCGCTGACCAAAACCGGATGGCCGCGCTCGCCCAACCGTCGGGCGATCTCCCCCCATTTGACGCTGTCCCATAGCTTGACAGCCGCGCCCGAACCGGGATGGATCACCACAAATGATCGAGTAAGATCAACGGGCAGGGATGCCAACAACGTTTGGGCGGTGGCCTTGTCCTCCGAACCAATGGCAAAACTCAGAGGATGAGCGATAGGGCTTGGCTGCACGTTCTGGCCGGTCAACGCCGCCGCCAGCCGCAGACTGTTCGCCGCCACGTGTTCGTGCGCCAACGGCAAAGAAGTCGTGAGCCAGGGCGCGGTTTCAGGCGTGGCGTAGCCCAGGCGACCGGGGATGCCCGCCCAGGCCGCCAGCATCGCCCCCCACCAATGGTCGGGCCGCAAGATCAGCGCCGCGTCGAATCGCTCCGCCCGCAATTTCCGCGCCATTTGCGGCAAGAGCAACCAGCGTGCCGCCAGCCCTGCCCGCGACCCCCGCTCGAATCCGGGAAAGGGGATTTCGATCAGGTCGTCGCAAGCGCCAATCAATCCGGGCAGAGCCGGACACGCCCAGGGGCCGATCGCCAGGGCGATGTGGGCGTCGGGCAGATTCGCCCGCAGCCAGCGCAAGGCTGGGCCGACAAAGAGCAGGTCGCCGAGATGGTCGGGGCGCAGGAGCAGGATCCGTGACGGCAGCGATGCCGGAACAGGGTGGCGTTGGAATGGTACTGCCAGCGCACGCCCAATGGCGCGCCGCACCTGCACACGTCCGGAAACGGGAGCCAGGGGATCGGGCGGATGTGCATAGGATGGCATAGCGGTCATTCTACGCCAGTCGTCAAATCGCTTCCAATCACGCCCCCATGCTAGACTGATTCGGTTCGACGTTCAAGGTTCCAAGTCGAAGTGAACCAGACCGACTATCGACCCATGCTCCCAATTCTCTGGCAGGACGAAACTGCAATCGCCGTCGACAAACCCAGCGGGCTTCTTGTGCACAACAGCCGCTACGCCGGGCCGAAAGAGGTCTCGTTGCGGCAGATGCTCGGTGCTCAAGTTGGACAGCCGGTCTATCCCGTCCATCGGTTGGATCGCCCCACCAGCGGCATCGTCCTTTTTGTGAAAGAGCGGGAGCAGGCCGCGGCGTGGCAAGAGGCGCTCGGCGGGGCCGATAAGCGCTATCTGGCCCTGGTGCGCGGCCACGTCAAGGAAGCTGTTGTCATCGATCACGCGATTTCGGAAGATGGCGGCAGCAAGGAGGCGCGCAGCCGTGTGCAGCCGCTCATGTCGTCACCGATCGAACGGTGTTCGCTGGTTGAGATTAGATTGGAAACCGGGCGCAAGCACCAGGCCCGGAGGCATCTGGCCCACATTAGCCATCCTGTGGTCGGCGACACTACGCATGGCAAGGGCGACATCAACCGCCATTATCGCAGCCGTTACGATCTTTATCGGCTGGCGCTTCATGCCTGGCGACTGCACATCACCCCGCCATCCGGCAACGCCTCGATTTCCATCACCGCCCCGATTCCATTCGACTTGAAAATGGCGCTGTCGGCACTTTTTCCCGCTGCTGACTGGACGATTTTTGACTGAAATCCGCAAATCAGTCGAGAATAGCTCTGTCAGGTTATGACCAATAATCTGTGAAACCTGCGTCATCCGCGGATGACTGCTGCCATCGCTTTGTGGAGATACCCATGACCAAAGTCGCTTTCGCCATTTGCGCCCACCCCGACGACATCGAATTCATGATGGCCGGCACCCTGATTCTGCTCAAGCAGGCTGGCTACGAAATCCACTACATGACCGTGGCCAATGGATCGTGCGGCAGCGTCGAACACAATGCCGAGACTATCGCCCGCATCCGCCGCCAGGAGTCAGTTGAGGCCGCCGAATCCATCGGCGCCATCTATCACGACAGCCTGTGCCCCGATCTGGAGATTTTCTACAACGCCGATCTGCTGAAACGGTTGAGCGCAGTCGTGCGTGAGGTGGCCCCCGACATCGTGCTCACCCATCCGCCGCAGGATTACATGGAAGATCATATGAATACCTGCCGCCTGGCCGTGACCGCCGCTTTCGCCCGCGGCATGCCCAACTATCCGGTGATCCCGCCCACGCCGCCGGTCGGCAAAGAAGTCACAGTCTATCACGCCCTGCCCAATGGCCTGCTCACGCCCATGCGCCAGCCGGTCAAACCTGATTTCTATGTGGATGTGAGCAGCGTTCTCGCCGCCAAACGCGACATGCTGGCCCTGCATCGCAGCCAGAAGGAGTGGCTGGATGCCAGCCAGGGTATCGATTCTTATCTGGAATACCTGGAAACCCTCAGCCGGGAGATGGGCAAAATGTCAGGGAAATTTGAGTTCGCCGAGGGCTGGACCCGACATTTGCACTATGGCTTTTGCGATGAGGATGCGAATCCGTTGGTGGAGGATTTAGCCCAAAGCTTAGTCCTGGAATCAGCGTGATGTCGCATCGACAGGTGCGCTGCCAGGACAACTGATTGCCGTTCACTGCCTACGGCCCACTGCGCCCCCTACCCTTTCACCGCCCCGGCGGTCAGGCCTTTGATGAACTGCTTGGACATGAGCAGATAGAGGATGAGGATAGGGATGCCTGCCAGCGAGAGGGTGCTGAGGATGCGATTCCAGTCGGTTTGATATTGGCCGAAGAGCAGAGAAACGCCCAGCATCACCGTGCGGTTCTCCTCGGAACGGATGAAGATCAGCGGAAACCACAGGTCGTTCCAGATCGGGATCAGGTTGAAGATGGCGACTGTGGCCAACGCTGGCCGGACCAGGGGCAGTATCACCGACCGATAAATGCGCCATTCGGAGGCGCCGTCGACGCGGGCGGCGTCGGTCAGATCGCCGGGGATGCTCCGTATGAACGCTGTGAGGACAAAGGTAGCGATGGGCAATCCCATAGCCACATAGATCGGCAAGAGCGAAAACAGAGAGTCAACGAGCCCCAGGCTGCGGATGATTTGAAAGATATTGATCGTGCCCAATCGGATCGGCACCATCAGCCCGGCGATAAAGAAGATGTAGATAAAAGTGGCGAAACGTGTGCGCCAGTTCGCCAGCGCATAGGCCGCCAGCGAACCCAGAAACAGGATCAGGACCAGGGCCAGCAATGTGATGAGGATGCTATTGCGAAAATAGAGATCGAAACTGCCATCCGTCCAGGCGGCTTTATAACCGTCGAAGCTGAGTGTGGCGGGGAAGTTAAAGGGGTTGCGGAAGATGTCCCGCTTGGGCTTGACCGAATTGACTAGCATCGTCCACAGCGGAAACAACACCACCAGCGACCAGGCCGTGAGGATGGCATAGGTGGCAATCTTCGAGGGTTGTACGCGTTGCATGCTCCTTGCCCCCTTACAGTTCGTAGCTCTGACGCCGGGATGAAACCAGCCAGGCCGTCACCCCGACCAGCAGGATCAGGAATGTGACTGTGGCGACAGCGGCGCCAACGCCCATGTTGGGCTGAGCGATGGGATGCTCGCCGGCGATGGCTGTGCGATAAAAGAACGTGCCCATAATGTCGGTCGCGTAGCCGGGCTCGCCGCGAGAACCAGCCATGGCATAGATCACATCGAAGGCATTGAAATTCCCCACGAATGTCAATACCGAGACGATGCCGACGATCGGCAACAGCAACGGGAATTTGATCCGCCAAAAAGCCTGCCAGCTTGATGCGCCATCGATGCGCGCCGCTTCGATCAGTTCGTCGGGGATGCTCATCAACCCGGCCAGGAACATCATCGTGGGCAGCCCCACCCACTGCCAGGACGAGACCAGCGAGATCACGATCAAAGCCAGGGCCGGATCACCCAGCCAGGGCCGGGCAAATTGCTCCAACCCAATACCCTCTAATATCTTGTTCACAGCACCCCAGCGCGGATTGAGGATCAGGCTCCAGAGAAAGCCGGTGACGACGATAGCCAGGGTCGCCGGGATGAAAATAATCGTGCGATAAATGCCGCTGCCTTTGAACGAGGACGCCAGAAGGGTGGCGAAGAGCAGACCCAACGTATTCTGCACAATCATGTGCACGGCGAAAAAGATAAAGGTGTTGCCAACGGCGTTGAGAAATCGGTCTCGCCACAGCGGATTTGTGAACAGTTCGACGTAATTGGCAAATCCCACAAACCGATCAGGCGACAATCCCTCGCCTGTGAATAAACTCAGGCGCATGGAATTGATCAGAGGAAAGGCCATGAAACCGGTATAAATTAGCAGGGCGGGCAGCAAAAATAGCAGCCACGTACGCCGCCGCTTTTCTTCATCAGTTTTCGCTGCGATGATGCTCATCCCCGGCTCCATTTGTGCGCCTGGGGGATGCGAGCGGACTTAGCTGCGCCGTCCGCATCCCCCAGGGCGATGAATGTTGAGGTGGAAAGCCCCAGTTGCGAAATGCAGCAAGGGCTTCGGATCAGACTATTGGCCGCAACTCTGGGCGGCGGGGAGCCATTGCGCCAGACCCTCTTGCAGGGCGTCGGCGGCTTCCTGCGGCGTGGTCGTGCCATTGACGATGCCGACTGCGCCGCTCTGCATCAGGGTGTAACCATCCGGCGAACCATCCAGCAGACCGGGCCACGCCCAGCGCACATCCAGACCCC
>JAGFJG010000114.1 GCA_024102915.1 Caldilineales bacterium | reverse complement strand
CGCCGCCGCGTGCAGGATGTGATCGACCGGCGCTTCTATCGCAAGAAATATGACGCCCAGCAAGTGCTGGCCGACTTCGCCCGCCACGCTCGCGATGAAACCGATCTTGATAGCCTGACGGCAGAGCTAGCCAGGGTGGTGGAGGAAACGATGCAGCCGGAGCGAGTGGGCGTGGTTTTGTTCAATCGGAGGTCGAATTGATGACGCCCGCTCCTGCTTTCGGTACGACGAATGACGTATCGACGTGGCATCGCTTCACACGCATGTTCAAGCGCCTGCTGTGGTGGCTGGTCTGGGCCATCGCCCTGATCAGCCTGATCGTCGCCGTGCCGGTCGGCTACGCCCGCCTGATCACACCCTGCACCGGGCCGGATTGCGCCTCGGATCAAATCCGGCCCGATGTGGTGGGATCGATGCTGTCGCTGGGCATGTCCTTGCAGGGCTATGCCATGTTCAACATCGTCATCGCCCTGCTCGTCGCCATCCCATTTCTCGTCGTCGGTTCCCTCATCTTCTGGCGTCGCCCCGACGATCCCATGGCCTGGTACGCCTCGATCACCCTGATCATCGTGGGCGTGTTTATAACCGAGTTCATCGATGGGCTGCGCGTGTTGGGGCCGGGTTGGGCCTGGCTGATCGATATCATGGCATCACTGGCCTGGGTTCTGTTGGGCGTCTTGCTATACGTTTTCCCGGATGGCAGATTCGTGCCCCGCTGGACCTGGGTATTCGCCGTGGGCTGGATCATGACCCAACTGCCCTATTACCTGGCCAGACTTTGGCCCGCAGACTGGATCATCGCGCTCAATCCCGGCAACTGGTCCATGGCCGCCCAACTCCCCTTTTATTCGACTCTCTTCATCGGCGGCATCGTCGATCAAATCTATCGTTACCGGCGTATGTCCACACCTTTGCAGCGCCAGCAAACGAAGTGGGTGATCTACGGGTTGATCACAGCCATCCTAACTATCATCCTGCTCAACCTGATCCCCGAAGCCTTCGCCCCGCAATTAATGCAGGAGGGCACGCTATCGCAGTTGTTAATCGACATCCTCTCAGCCACCGCCTTCCTCATGATCCCGGCCACCATGACCCTGGCCGTGTTGCGTTACCGCCTGTGGGATATCGACGTCATCATCCGCAAAACCCTGGTCTATGGCGCGCTCACCGTGACGCTGGCCCTGGTCTACTTCTCCAGCGTCATTCTCATCCAGACCTTATTCCGCTCCACCACCGGCCAACAAAGCCCTCTCGTCATCGTCCTTTCCACCCTGCTCATCGCCGCCCTGTTTTCGCCGCTGCGTCATCGCATCCAAAACGGGATCGACCGTCGCTTTTATCGCCGCAAGTACGACGCCCAGCAAGTCTTGGCTGATTTCGCCCGCCACGCCCGTGACGAAACCGATCTCGACAGTCTGGTGGCGGAGTTGGCAAAGGTGGTGGGGGAGACGATGCAGCCGGAATCAGTCCGTGTATGGCTCAGGAGACAGAATCGGCCATGATTGCTGACGCTCAATCAAGTACGAAATTACGCCCGCCCTGGCTAAATATCACACGCGCCATCTGGATTGTGCTGACCATCCTTGCCTTGCTCGCCTTCATCGCCAGTACCCTCATCGCCATCAACGAGCCGCTGCCAAGTTGCCTCGAACCAGGCGCACTATGCGGGCCGTGGACGATCACGCGTGAAGATATAGCGTTGGCCGCGCAATTGGGTTTGCCGGTCAATCTTCTGCTTCTGGTGGGTTTTGGTTCGTCCATTCTGGCGAAACTGGCTTTCTTTGTAGTGGGGTTGATCGTCTTTGTGCGCCGCTCCGACGATTGGGTGGCGCAGATGTTGTCTTTGATGCTGGTATTGTTTGCGGTTGAGGGCATCCAGAATCTCGGTCCGTTCATGCCGGTGGTGGTTTTCCTGTACACCGTGGCCACCCTCATTTTCACCGTCATACCCTTCATTTTCCCCAACGGGCGCTTCGTGCCGGGCTGGACGAAGTGGCTGATGCTGCCGCTGCTGGCGATGACGTTTGGATCAACAGCAGCGCCGTTGCTAGGGTTTCCGCTCAGCCAAGACCAATACGCCGCTGCGCTTATTGTCCCCTTCGTGCTCTGGTTCGTTACAGCATGTTATGCCACAGTCCACCGATACCGTTCTGTGTCAAACACGGTGGAACGGCAACAAACCAAATGGGTTGTTGCCGGGATATTGGGCACCTTTCTCCTGTTCATCCCCTTCATAATCGCCTCGATCTGGTTTCCACCGGCAACCCAATCGCCGGAGCGGCTTGCCTTCATGTTCCTTGTCTTTGTACCGATCTATATCATCAGTTACCTTTGCATCCCCGTGGGGATCGCTTTCGCCATCCTGCGCTACCGGCTGTGGGATATCGACATCATCATCCGCAAGACGCTGGTCTATGCCACCTTGACCGCACTCCTGGCGCTGGTCTTCTTTGGCATCGTCACCCTCGCCAGCAGTCTGCTCACCGCCGCCTCAGGCCAGAACTCGCCCATCGTGATCGTGGCGGCCACCCTGACTATCGCCGCCCTTTTCACGCCGTTGCGCCGTCGCATCCAGGAAGCGATCGACCGCCGCTTCTATCGCAAGAAATATGACGCGCAACAGGTATTGGCCGATTTCGCCCGCCACGCCCGCGACGAGACCGATCTCGACGCCCTGACGGCGGAGCTAGCCCGGGTGGTGGAGGAGACGATGCACCCGGAGCGAGTGAGCGTCTGGCTGCGGCACGGCAAGTTACCCTGAACGGTACATATGACTGCACACATCCAATCCATTTCTAAACTGACGTCAGTTTTAGCTCGCTACTTTTGAACAATCGTTGACGATAAACCATTGACGGTGGGCGATGGCGGATGCACTGAAAAAACGGGTTCAATCGTCTGTCATCCATCGTCGAGCAAAAAACTACTGTTCTCGTTGTGACTGCATGCAAGTATTTTCCACACCAACAAAAAGGAGTATCACATGTCTTCCCTCATTCCCATTCTTCGCTTTATCCACATCTTTAGCGCTATCTTCTGGGTCGGAACAACCCTCTTTATGGTGCTGTTCCTGGAACCGACCGTGCGAAACCTGGGCCCGGACGGCGGCAAGTTCATGCAGAGCCTGCTCAATCGCACCCGCTTCAGCCTGGCCATCTCAGCCTCGGCCATCCTGACAGTGCTGGCCGGGCTAGGGATGTTCGGCGCCTACACAGGCGGCTGGTCCGCCTCCGTGATGCTGGGGCACAGGCTGCCGCTCACGATGGGGGCCATCGCCGGGATCGCCGCCGCAGTCGTCGGCGCCGCATTCAGCGGGCGCATATCGGGCAAGATATCGGAGCTGGGTCAGCAAATGTCCACGCAGGGCGGCCCGCCTCGCCCCGAACAATTGGCGGAGATGCAGCAATTACAGGTGCGTATGCGCCGGAGCACGATCGTTGCCGCCGTGCTCATGGTCATCGCCGTCGTGGGCATGACTTGGTAATCGATTATGGCAGGCAACTGCTCTTGCCGAATCTATCCGCGTTCCTTGACAGTCTGGAATGGCTACTCTGGGTCTTGAATTTTGACGAGATTGGGCATACACTATTTTCGTTATTCATCGAAACTGGCGCTGCCTGTCGTGGTTGCAAAACCATCGATGAAATCAAGTTGGCAAATTGATTAAAGTCCCCCATTCGGGCCTGAAATGAGTCGCACCCGCAAGGTAAGTGCGGCTCATTTTCCGTTAAGGCGTCAATTACCAACAAACGGCATCAAAACTCGTCATTATCCCAAGGATTTGACACAGAATGAACACAACGAACGTTCGCCGACTCCTCTTTGGCGAACCCTTCCCCACAAGTCGGGAAGCGCACGAACGGCTGGATAAAATACGCGGCCTGGCCATCTTCGCATCAGACCCCATCAGCAGCAACGCCTATGCCACCGAGGCGATCATGACCGTTCTGGTTGTCCTCGGCGCCGGGGCATTGAAGATAACGGTTCCAGTCGCCCTGGCGGTGGCGGCGCTGATTCTTCTGGTGGTGTTCAGCTACATCCAGACGATCTTCCATTATCCGCACGGCGGCGGTTCATATAGCGTCGCCATGGATAATCTGGGCCGCTGGCCGGCGCTGGTGGCCGGGGCTGCCCTATTGACGGATTACATACTCACGGTCTCGGTTTCCGTTTCCGCGGGGGTGCGCGCCGTTACTTCCGCTTTCCCCGAACTGACCGAATATAAAGTCCTCATGGCGTTGGCCGCCATCCTCTTGATCACCTGGATCAATATGCGCGGCATCCGCGAGAGTGGCTCGGTTTTCGCCATTCCCACTTACGCCTTTGTCGCAGGCGTTTTTATTGTCATCATTATCGGCCTTGTGCGCTACACGGGATTGTTCGGCCTGGCTCCGTTGGAACCATTGCCCTACGACCCGGCCCCGATACCCAGTATCAGTTCACTATTAATGCTGTGGATATTACTGCGCGCTTTTGCCGGCGGCTGCACCGCCCTCACCGGTATCGAGGCGATCAGCAATGGCGTGGGCGCATTCAAGAGGCCCGAATCTCGTAACGCCGCCGCAACCATGGTGGCGATGGGCGTTATCGCCATGACCCTGTTCCTGGGCATCTCCTTTCTTGCCACCTACATCGGCCTCGTGCCCAACGAGAAGGACAGCATTCTCTCGCAACTGACGCGTTACGTGACGGGAGAAGGGCCGATTTATTTTTGGGTGCAGGCGTTCACCGCCCTGATTTTGTTCCTGGCAGCCAATACCGGTTTTCAGGACTTCCCCCGCCTGAGTTCATTCCTTGCCCGCGATGGATTCTTGCCGCGCTGGCTGCAAAACCGCGGCGACCGCCTTGTATTTAGCTATGGCATTCTGATGCTTGCCTCCCTGGCTTCGCTCATGGTGCTCATTTTTCGCGCCGACGAAATCGCCATGCTGCCGCTTTATGCCCTGGGCGTCATGCTGGCATTCACGTTATCGCAATCTGGCATGGTGGTGCTGATGGGCAAAGTGAAAAAACTGGCGCCCGACGAGACCCTGGACACAGGGATCACCACCCTGCATTATGAACGTCATGTGAATCTGAAGCGTGCCATCAATGTCGTGGGCGCAATTGTCACAGGCATCGTCTTTTTGATTCTGGTGGCGACGAAGTTTGTGGAGGGCGCCTGGGTGGTAGCGCTGATCATCCCCCTGATGGTTTTCATGTTTGATCGGATCAACAAACACTACAAAGATGTTGCAAATGCCCTGACCACGCGTGGCCTCTCCGACAGGGATCTGCGCACGGTTTCGGAAGTGGTGATTGTGCCGATCGGCGATGTGCACAAAGGCACGCTGCATGCCTTGCAATATGCCAAACGGCTATCCAACGATGTCCGCGCCGTATGCGTCGTGACATCGCCGGACATGCATGAACTGATCATGCGGCGCTGGAATCGCTTCCCGGAACTGACTTCAGGGGTTAAGCTCAACCTGATCGATTACGATTTTCGTGATATCCTGGAGCCGTTGGTTGATTACATCGGCGACGTGCACGACAATGAATGCCCCGGCCAACTGATTACCGTAGTGATCCCGGAGTTCATTGCCGAGACATGGCCGGCGCAATGGTTGCACAACCAGACTGCCGATATTCTCCGCAACCGTCTGCGCCATCTGCCTGACGTCGTCCTCATCGACGTCCCCTTCCATATCGCTCATGCAGTGAAATCACAATGACGGTTCGTCTCAGCCCCGCCAGCCTCGGTTTCGTGCGTGTCGCCGTCTGCTCGCCCGAACTGCGAGTGGCCGATGTTGAATTCAACGTCAGCGTCCTGACCGAGACGATGATCAGCGCCGCTGAAATGGGCGTGCGCCTCATCCTCTTCCCCGAACTCAGCATCACCGGCTATTCTTGCGCCGACCTGTTCTATCAGTCCCAGCTGTTGGATTCCGCTCAGGCGGCGTTACGCCCCCTGGGCGAAGCCAGTGCGATTTATGATGTTGCGGCGGTTGTGGGGCTGCCGTTGCAGGTGGATGGCCGTCTGTACAATTGCGCCGCCTTCCTGGCCGAGGGGCGAATACAGGGTGTTGTGCCCAAGACCTATCTGCCCGCCACCAACGAATTCTACGAAGAGCGCTGGTTCACATCCGGCCTCGTCGCCGACTTCGACCAGGTGCAGATTGATGGTGGGGACACGCCCTTTGGCCGGGATCTGCTGTTTGGGGCCAGCAATATGCCGGGGTGTGTGTTCGGGGTGGAGATCTGCGAAGACCTGTGGGCGGTGCAGCCCCCCAGCGGCGACATGGCCCTGGCCGGGGCGACGATCCTGCTCAATCTCTCGGCCAGCAACGAGCTGTTGGGCAAGGTCGCTTACCGCCGTGATCTGGTGCGGCAACAATCGGCCCGCTGTCTGGCTGCGTATTGCTACGCCGGTTCCGGGCCGGGCGAATCGACCACCGACACGGTCTGGGCCGGGCACTCGCTGATCGCCGAAAATGGCATCACGCTGGCCGAGACCGAGCGATTCCAGTTCGACACGCAGATGGTCATCGCTGACATCGATGTACAGCAATTGCAACACGAACGATTACGCAACAGCACCTTCTCAGCCTCAAAGGCAGGGCGGGCATTTCGCCACATCAGGTTCCATTTGCCGGGCGAATTCGCGGCGATCCAACCGCTGCGATTCGCCGGTGACAAGGAAGGCTTCGAACTCATTCGCCCCCAATTGCATCGCACGCCCTTCGTGCCAGCCGACCTTACCCGCCGGGCCGAGCACTGCCGCGAGATTTTCGCCATCCAGGCCACCGGTCTGGCTAAACGCCTGCGGCACACCCACGCCAGCAAAGTGACCATCGGCATCTCCGGCGGGCTGGACTCCACCCTGGCGCTGTTGGTGGCGACCAAAGCCTTCGACACGATCGGTCTGGATCGCTCCGGCATCGTCGCCATTACCATGCCTGGGTTCGGCACTACCGACCGCACGAAAAATAATGCCGTCGCACTGGCCGAGGCGCTGGGCGTCACCCTGCGCACCATCCCTATCACGACAGCCGTGCGCCAGCACTTTCAGGACATCGGCCACGCCGAACATGATCACGATGTCGTTTTCGAAAACGCCCAGGCGCGCGAACGCACGCAAATCCTTATGGATGTGGCCAACGAGATCGGCGGCTTCAATGTAGGCACAGGCGATCTTTCGGAACTGGCGCTGGGCTGGGCGACCTACAACGCCGACCACATGTCGAATTATCACGTCAATGCTGGCGTGCCCAAGACTCTGGTGCGCTATCTCATCGGCTATGTGGCCGAGGCGGAGTTCAGCGGCGAGGCAGCCGCAATTCTGCAAGACATCATCGCCACGCCGATCACGCCCGAACTGCTGCCGCTGAACGCCGAGGGCGGGCTGGAACAGAAAACCGAGGAGACCATCGGCCCGTACGAGCTGCACGACTTTTTCCTTTTCTACACGGTGCGCCACCAATTCTCCCCCGCCAAAATCTTCGCCCTGGCCCAATTGGCGTTTGGCGAGGATTACAGCCCGGACACAATCCTGCGCTGGCTGGAAGTCTTCTATCGCCGCTTCTTCAGCCAGCAATTCAAGCGCTCGGCCATGCCCGACGGCCCCAAGGTCGGCTCGGTGGCACTCTCGCCGCGCGGCGATTGGCGCATGCCCAGCGATGCCAGCGCCGCCCTGTGGCTGGCGGAGGTTGCGGCTTTGCGTGAGATGTGAAGACGTGAGCCATCCACTACTTTTTTGCCACTACCGCCAAAATCATCGCCATGAACGCACCAGTGACCAACCAAGACACATTTAAGCGCGGGGCCGCCGACGCCGGCCAGTATTTCCGCTATATGGCCGCTTTTATCGGCTTCACCGACGAAGACGCCGCCACCATTCGCGAGACGCGTTTCATCATCGAAAAACATATCCCCAACATCGTGGCCGATTTCTATACGCAGGTGTTGCGCTTTCCCGGCACACGCAAGCATTTCACGAAGAAGGATGGCTCCATCGACCACGACTATCTGGAAATGCGCATGCAGCACCAGACCCATTTCTGGCGGCGGGCGGCATCGGGGGAGTACGATGACGATTTTGCCCGGTATATCGACTATGTGGGCCGGGCGCACACCTCTGAAGGGGCCGACCCCAACATCTATATTTCCCAGCGCTATGTGATCGGCATGGTCGGCTTTGTGCAGCACGCTGTCACCAGGTCGTTGATGGATGAATTGCACACGCTTGATCCCGACCTGGAGATGCGCGGCGTCGCCGCCTGGAACCGGCTGATGATGGTCATCCTGGAACTGTTGGCCCGCAATTATAGCCCGGCCACCGACCGCGAGAGCTTCGCCACCATCGCCGAGATCGACCCCACGGCGGTGCACATGCTGGCGGTCGACGCCTATGAACGCAGCCTGGGCATCGCCCGATCGATCGAGTGTAAGATCGTCTTCGTGGCCGATGCCGCCGAAATCCCCGAAGGCAAGCGCAAGATTGTCAAGGCGGAAGGCCTGTCCATCGGCGTGTTCCGCCACAAAGGCCAGTGGTACGCCCTGCAAAATAGCTGCCTGCACCGCGGCGGGCCTGTGTGCGAAGGCACGCTGGAAGGAAACACACTCACCTGCCCCTGGCACGGCTATCAGTACGATGTCACCACCGGCAAGTTGCTTTTGGATCCCAGCGCGGCGCTGCCAATGTATGTGGTGGACGAAAGGCCGGAGGGCATTTATCTGGCGATCCCGATCTATGTGCGGGATGAGATCGATGTGGAGATCATGCCGCTGGCCGAACCCGCCGAAGCGGATGAGCCCAAGCGAGAATTGCACCGCAACGAGTTCTGGGTGAAGGATGTCAATCCCGGCGAAACCACGCTGGTTTATATCTCCGGCGATCCGGTGGCTGTGTACAATGTGGATGGCGAATTCTTTGCCACGCAGGATGAGTGTACGCATGCCGACGGCCCGCTCAGCGAAGGGCATCTGGATGGGCCGATGATCGTTTGCCCCTGGCATAATTCCTGCTTCGACGTCACCGATGGCAGCGTGTTGTGCGGCCCGGCCCGCCAGCCGCTGCGCACTTACGCCGTGGTCATTGATGGCGATATCGGCCGGGTCGAGAACGGAGAGGCAGGGTGAGCGGAGCAAGCAAAAGATACCCATATCGCCCAGATTCTCCGCGTAAACCCGGACTGTTGGCGCTGAACCCCTGACGCATGGAACGCATCTACACCTTCCTCTTCACCGACATCGAGGGCAGCACCCGGCTGTGGGATCAATATCCCGAAGCGATGGGCGAGATCATCGCCCGGCACGATGCGCTGTTGCGACAGGCGATTGAGGCGGAGCATGGGCGTGTTTTCAAAACGGTCGGCGATGCGGTCTACGCCGTCTTCAACGAAGCGCCCGATGCCTTGCGAGCAGCCCTTGCCGCCCAACACGCCCTGCATCAGGAACAATGGGCGACGATCGAGAGCCTGCGCGTGCGCATGGCCTTGCACACCGGGCCCGCCTCATCCCGGTCGGGCGATTTTTTTGGCTCCACGCTCAACCACATCGCCCGCCTGCTGGCGGCCGGGCATGGCGGCCAGATTCTGCTTTCACAGGCCGCGCAGAAACTGGTGCGCGATGCCATGCCTGCCGATTGTGCGCTGCGAGATATGGGGCAGCGCCAGCTCAAGGATCTGCCGAAACCGGAGCACATATATCAGGTCGAAGACGAAAATCTGCCGCAGGAATTCCCCCCGCTCAAAACCCTTGACATCCGGCCCAGCAATCTGCCCGCGCAAACCACCACCTTGATCGGGCGCGACTCCGAGATCGCCGCGGTGAGACGGGAGTTGCGTCGCAATGAACTGCGGCTGTTGACATTGACCGGGCCGGGGGGGACAGGAAAAACCCGATTGGCTTTGCGAGCCGCAGCCTTTATGCTGGATGATTTCGAGGATGGCGTGTTCTACGCGCCCCTTGCCACCATCGATAATCCCTCGCTGGTCGCCACCGCCATAGCTCGTTCGCTGGGGGTGGCCGAGCAGCCGGGGCAGACCGCTCAGCAGGCCGTGGGCGGCTATCTCGCCGATAGAAAACTGCTGCTCGTTCTCGACAATTTCGAGCAGGTGTTGCCCGCCGGCCCGATCCTGACCGAATGGCTGTCCGCTGCGCCCGGACTCAAGGCGCTCGTCACCAGCCGGGAGCCTCTGGGCGTCTATGGCGAGCACGAGTTCCCAGTGCCGCCGCTGGGATTACCCTCTCTCAGTCGCCTGCCTAGCCCCGACCAATTATTAGCGTATCCGGCCATCGCGCTTTTTGTCGAGCGGGCGCAAGCTGTGCGCAGCGATTTTACGCTCGACAAGGAAAACAGCGCCATTGTCGTGCAAATCTGCGCCAGATTGGATGGTCTGCCTCTGGCTATCGAACTCGCGGCCGCGCGGGTGAAATTTCTCACCCCGGCAGCCATTCTGGAACGGCTTTCCGACCGGCTGCAACTATTGTCGGGCGGCCCTCGCGACCTCCCCACCCGCCAACAAAGCCTGCGCGGCGCCATCGCCTGGAGCTACGACCTGCTTGACCAGCCGGAAAAGCGGCTGTTCTCCCGCCTCAGCGTGTTCAGCGGCGGCGGGCATATGGATGATATCGAAACTATTTGCACCGACGAGATCGTCAACGACGCCTTTTTCATCCTGGAATCACTGGTCAACAAAAGCCTGGTGAAAGCGCTCGAAATCCGGGGGATGATGGAGCCGCGCTTTGACATGTTGGAATCGATCTCGGCGTACGCGTGGGCGCAATTGGCCATCAGCGGCGAGGCGGATGAGTTTCAGCGCCGTCACACGATCTGTTATCTTGGTCTGGCCGAGCAGGCCGAGGCCGCCTATTATGGGTCGGATCAGATTGCCGCCTTGAACCGGCTCGAATTGGAACATGACAATCTGCGCGCCGCCTTGCGTTGGGCCGCCGATGCCTGTGAGCAGCAGTTAAGCTTGCGCCTGTGCAGCGCTTTGTGGCCATTTTGGCTGCGGCGGGGTTACTGGAGCGAAGGCGCGCGGCGGCTGACCGACGCATTGGCGCTGAACAACAGCGATCTGCCGGAGAGCGCTGCCGTGGCGGGCGCGCTGCGCGGGCTGGGTGTGATGGCCAATGAGCAGGGTGATACCGAGGCGGCGACCAGCCGCCTTGATGCTGCTCTGGCTATTTATCGGAATTTGGACGATACCCGCGGGGTGGCTCTCAGCCTGAATGACCTCGGCTACACCGCCCTGTTGAATGGCGACACCGGCGGAGCCAACGCGCTGGGCCAGGAAAGCCGGTCTCTTTTTGCCTCACTCGGCGATGTTTGGGGGGAGGCCATGGCGCTCAACACATTAGGCGCAGTCGCTCTGGCGGAAGGCAACAGCGAGGAAGCCGCCCGGCTTTGCCACGAAAGCCTTGACCGATTCTCCGCTGTGGGCGATCGATGGGGCATGGCCCTGGCCCTGAACAACCTCAGTCTGGCCTCGCTCCCCCTCGGCGACTACGCCGACGCCATGCAGTATGCTGAGCAGAGCCTGACCCTGTTCCGCGAGGTTTCCACGCCCGGACATTGATCGTTTTCCGCTAGGTAGGTGCGACGCACTTTGCAAAGTGCGTCGCACCTGGCGCAATATCCTTCAATTTCATCTGCGTAATCTGCGGATAAACCGAATTTTCGTAACGATTTCGAGACGCTGAGATGCTATGATGGAGGAATGATGACATCAAGACTGGCTTTTTGGCGCAAACAACCCCAACCTGCCCCCATCGCCCCACCGATGGAGGAGGCCGAGCAGCCGCAGGTGCTGACGACCGCGGCGATGCTCGAACTCGACATCGAAGCGGACGATCCTGTGATGGGACTTTTCCAGAACTCATCCGGGCCGATCGACATGGAGAAGGTTTCGGTTGATTCCCCCGGCGTGCACATCTTGCGCGAGAACGGCGTGCGGATTGCGGTGCCGCTGGTCAGCCAGGGCGAGTTGATCGGGGTGATCAACCTGGGCCCGCGCCTCAGCGACCAGGATTATTCTTCGGACGACCGTAAATTGCTGAACGATTTGGCCACACAGGCGGCCCCGGCCGTGCGCGTCGCCCAACTTGTCTATCAGCAGAAGAAAGAGGCGGCGGAACGTGAGCGCATCGAGCAGGAATTGCGGGTGGCGCGTATCATCCAGCAAACCCTGCTGCCCAAAAATGTGCCTGATATCGAGGGCTGGAAGGTCACAGCTTTGTGGCAGCCCGCTCGTGCGGTCAGCGGCGACTTTTATGACTTTTATTATTTCGAAGATGGAAGGCTTGGCATCGTCATCGCCGATGTGACGGACAAGGGCGTGCCCGCCGCTTTGGTCATGGCTACCACGCGCAGTATTCTGCGCGCCGTGTCTGAACATGTGGAATCACCCGGACAGGTATTGCAAAGGGCGAATGACGTGCTCGTGCCGGACATGCCGCCCAAGATGTTCGTCACCTGCCTGTTCGCCATCCTCAATCCCGCCACCGGTCATTTGCGGTTTGCCAATGCCGGACACAACCTGCCCTTCTGCAGCCATCGCGGCGAGGTGATCGAATTGCGCGCCACCGGCATGCCGCTGGGGCTTCTGCCCGGCATGGACTATGAGGAGAATGAGTTCACTCTCGATGCCGGCGACCGCATCCTTCTTTACAGCGACGGACTGGTTGAGGCGCATAACAGCCAGCGACAGATGTTCGGGACGCCGCGTCTGCACGACCTCTTGTGCGAGGGGAAACCGAACGAGAATGTGGCCGAGCAGCTGATCGACGAATTGTGGGCGTTCACCGGCGCAGATTGGGAGCAGGAGGATGATGTCACGCTGGTGACGCTGGAATATCTCTCCGCTAAATCCGACGCCAGCTCGGAAATCGAATGGCAAACCCTGCAAAAATTCGAGATCGAAAGTGCGCCGGGCAAAGAACGGGAAGCCGTCGCCAGGATCATCCCCGTTCTGGAGCCGCTGGTAATTAACCCGACCCACCTGGAAAAGATGAAGACGGCAGTCGCCGAGGCCACGATGAACGCCATGGAGCATGGGAATCAATACGATCCGACCAAGTCGGTCACTTTGGAAACGCTCCGCTCGGACACGCAATTGCAGGTGCAGATCACCGATTTTGGCGGCGACCAGGTCATCCCCGACCACACGGAGCCAAACCTGGAAGCCAAGTTGGCGGGCGAGCAATCGCCGCGCGGCTGGGGGCTGTTTCTGATCAAAAGCATGTGCGATGATCTGGAGATCACCAGTGACGGCGAACACCATACGTTAAGACTCTATTTCAACTTGTAGGAGGCTGAAATGCAGGCACAAGCTTTGGAAGCGTCCGTGCGCAGCACCGGAAACACAGCTATTATTGACCTCAAAGGCGATATTGACGGCGGCAGTGAAACCGCCTTGCAAGCAGCCTATTCCCAGGCGGCAGCGCTGTCCCCCACCGGCATCTTGCTCAGCTTTGAAAACGTGAGCTATATCAACAGCACCGGCATCGCCCTGATCGTGGGGCTGCTTGCCAAAGCTCGCGCCGACCGATTGCCCTTGCTCACATCCGGCCTGAGCGAACATTACACTCACATCTTCACGATTAC
The DNA here is from genome assembly GCA_024102915.1 of Caldilineales bacterium. GTDB lineage: Bacteria > Chloroflexota > Anaerolineae > J102 > J102 > JAGFJG01. The sequence goes on along the minus strand of JAGFJG010000114.1, from coordinate 12,177 downwards.
CCGTTTATCGGATTTTATGGCAATCTATCCCGACGAAGCCACAGCCCTTGCCAGCCAGCAGGCGGCATAGCACATATCACACGCCTTTTCGGGTGAGGAAACATGCCACAATCCAAACTGACAGCCAACGTGCGCCATTTCGGTGACATCAGCGTGATTGACATTCAGGGTGATGTCACCGGCTATGCCGAGGATGCGCTCATGGCCGCGTACAGCGAGGCGAGCCAAGACGATGCTCGCGTCATTGTCCTGAATTTTACCAATCTGGATTACATGAACAGTTCCGGCATTGGTCTTCTGGTGACGCTTTTGATTCGCGTTCAGCGCCAGAAGCAGGAATTGCGCGCGTTTGGTCTCACCGACCATTATCAACAGATTTTTGAATTGACTCGACTCAACGAGGCGATCGGCATTTTTCCCAGCGAAGAAGCGGCGCTGGCCGGCTGATCGACTCTTGAACTGAATCCGATGGCGACGAACGCCCCAGAACCTCGCAGGGCAAGCAGCCCTGCGAGGTTTTCTTATGATGCGATTGTGGTGGGGTCGGGGCCGAATGGATTGGCCGCCGCCATCACATTGGCGCAGGCTGGGTGCCGGGTGGCGTTATTTGAAGCGAGGCAAACGGTGGGGGGCGGTATGCGTTCGGCGGAGTTGACGCTGCCGGGGTTCGTCCACGACATTTGCTCGGCAGTGCATCCGTTGGGCATCGCCTCGCCATTTTTCAAAACCCTGCCTCTGACCGATTATGGCCTGGATTGGGTGCATCCTGAAATCCCGGTCGCTCATCCTTTGGATAATGGTTCGGCGGCGGTTCTGCATCGTTCGCTGCCAGAGACGGCGGCGGGGCTGGGGCGAGATGGCCGGGCGTGGGCAGGGCTATTCGGACCGCTGGCTGCGGATTGGGATATCCTGTCCACGGCGATCCTGGGTTCCTGGCCCTCGATTCGCCATCCGTTTGTGCTGGCCCGATTCGGGATGCGGGCGCTGACCCCGGCGGCTGCGCTGGCCCAAACTCTGTTTCGCGAGAAGCGTGCCCGCGCCTTATTCGCCGGGTTAGCCGCTCACGCCATCCAGCCTTTGGAGCACCCACTGACATCCTCTTTTGGATTGGTGCTGGGCGCGTTGGGGCACGTGGTCGGCTGGCCCTTTCCCCGCGGCGGCGCGCAAAAGTTGGCCGATGCGCTGGCCGCCTATTTGCGCTCGCTCGGCGCAGATATTGTCACCGGCTCTCCCGTCACTTCCTTGCTCGACCTACCGCCAACGCGAGCCATCCTGCTCGATTTGGCCCCGCTCCGCTTTCTGGATATCGCCGGCGACGCCCTGCCTCCGGCCTATCGGCGCAAACTCGAACGGTATCGCTACGGCCCCGCCGCCTTCAAAGTGGATTACGCGCTGGCCGGGCCGGTTCCCTGGCGGGCAGAGGAATGCCGTCGGGCGGGAACCATCCACCTGGGCGGGACCTTGGCCGAGATCGCCGCGTCTGAACGAGCGATCTGGCGGGGCGAGCATCCCGCCCGACCCTACGTTCTTGTGGGCCAGCAGAGCCTGTTCGACGCCAGCCGGGCGCCGGAGGGACAGCATACGCTGTGGGCTTATTGCCACACGCCGAACGGCTCGACCGTGGACATGAGCGAACGCATCGAGAATCAGATCGAGCGCTTCGCCCCCGGCTTTCAGGACGTGATTCTGGCCCGGCATATGCACAACCCGGCCCAGTTGCAGGCTTATAATCCCAACTATGTCGGCGGAGACATCAACGTTGGCGTGCAGGATTGGCGACAGCTTTGGACTCGTCCCGCCGTCCAGCGCAACCCTTACGCCACATCGCTCGAAGGCGTCTATTTATGTTCCTCGGCCACACCGCCGGGCGGGGGTGTGCACGGCATGTGCGGTTATCATGCGGCGCGGGCGGCGTTGGCGGAAATGTGAAAACATTACAGGGGAAATAGGACGCGAATGCCGCTGATCACATTGATTTGCACAGATTATTTTTCTGCATTGATCAGTGAACATCAGTCCATATCCGCGGCATCCGCGTTTAATTTCTACTTTGACGCCAGCGTCGAGGTGAAGGTCAGTCCGCGTTGCACCCAGGCTGCCAGGTCTTCGTCCGATTCCAGGCCGGGCGGATCGACGAAAACGAAGCCATTCATTGAGCGTCCGGTGAATTCCATGGGCCGGGCATAGGGCTGGGCCAGGGCTTCGTCATTCTGGTCGGGACCGACACGCACCATCAGTGCTTCCTTGCTCACGCCCACGGTCATGTGGCCGCGCACCATGAAGGTGATGCCGCCGAACATCTTCTTTTCCTCGACGCTATCTTGTCCGGCCAGCGCCTCGCGCACGCGCCAGACCAGCGTTTCATCGTAGGCCATTTCCGTATTCCTTTGAGTGTGTGGGGCCGCATCGCAATAGGCGTTCGATCTTAATCCGGCGGTTTCGCACGTGCAAATCATCATCCGAGAATCGCCTCAACGTGGCCCGCTCTAACCCTCATTTGTACCCCTCGCCGGACGGCATATAATGACGCGCATCGGCCAGGCGTTTGGCCGGGTCGAATCATTGATGTGGAGCCAGAATAACGACTGTGATTTGCCCAAACTGCCAGCACCTCAATCGCGAGGGCGCTCGCTTCTGCGACAATTGCGGGCACAAGTTGGATGTGGTCTGCCCAAACTGCGGCACGCCCAACCACCCCGATGCCCGCTTCTGCAATCATTGCGGCTACCGTCTCGCAGAAGGTGCCGCGCCCGTCGCTCAGGCTGTACCTGCGCCCGCGCTTTCTTCTGCCCCGACCCCGCCCGACATCCCCAGTGAGCGCCGCGTCGTCACCATGCTTTTCTGCGACGTGGTCGGCTCTACCGCTGCGGCTGAGCGCCTGGACCCGGAAGAATGGACCGAGATCGTCAACGGCGCATTCGAGCGCATGACTGGGCCGGTCGAGCAATACGAGGGTACGGTGGCGCGGCTGATGGGCGACGCCATCCTCGCCTTTTTCGGAGCGCCGGTTGCCCATGAAGATGATCCTGTGCGCGCCATCCTGGCCGGGCTGGAGATCATCCGCGGCATCGAGGGGTATCGAGGGCTGATCGAGAGCAGGTGGGGGGTCGAGTTCGCCGTGCGCGTGGGCATCAATACCGGCCTGGTGGTGGTGGGCGATGTCGGTTCCAGCCAGGGCAAGGAGTACACAGCCATCGGCGACGCTGTCAATATCGCTGCTCGCATGGAACAACTGGCGCGTCCCGGCACAGTGCAGATCGCCCACGACACGTACCAGTTGGTCGCACCACTCTTCGATTTCGAAGAGCTTGGTCCCATCGATGTCAAGGGCAAGGCCGAGCCGGTACGGGCCTACCGGTTGCTAGGGCGCAAAGCCTTGCCAGGTTCGTTACGGGGCATCCAGGGATTACGAGCGCCGATGGTCGGCCGCCAGCAAGAGTTGGCCGCACTGACGCAACAGATTCAGCGGCTTGAAGCAGGCGTGGGGGGGATCGTCAGTCTGATCGGCGAGGCGGGGTTGGGCAAGAGTCGCCTATTGGCCGAAGCACAAGCCGGCTTCGCTCCGCCCCAGCGCTGGATCGAGGTCTCCAGCCTGTCCTACGAAACGCATCTGCCGTATGGCCTGATCCGTAGCCTGTTATTCGCCATCTTGCAGACGATGCACGGAGATGCCGTCGATGTGCACGCGGCTCGTCTCGCCGAACTCACAGCCGGAATGCCGCAAGAGCAGCAAGCGCAAGTCAGGGCGACGCTGGCCGTTTTGTTCGGAGGCGAGTCTGAATTATCGGGAGAAAGCCTGAAGGCGGAGTTGTTCGTGGCGATGTCGGATTTCGTGCGGTATTGGGTCGGGCAAAGGTCGATTGTGCTCGTCTGCGATGATCTGCATTGGGCTGATGACGCGTCCGTTGAATTGCTCGGTCGCTTGATCGGCTTAAGCGATAGCGCCCCAATCCTGTTCATCTTTGCGTTTCGTCCCGATCGGACTGCGGCGAGTTGGCGATTTCGCACTCAAATCGAAGAGCAATCGCCGCATCGTCTGACCACAGTCTGGCTGCGACCGCTGGCCTCAGGCGAAAGCGATATGCTGATCAACGAATTGCTGCGTGTCGCCGCATTGCCCGACAGTTTGAGGGCGAGCATTTTGGATCGCAGCGCTGGCAATCCCTTCTTTTTAGAAGAAGCTGTGCGGGCGCTGATCGATCAGGGCGTCGTGGTTTGGGATGCTGAAAGCGGCAGGTGGCGGGCGGCCAAACAGGTGGAGGCGTTCGAAATCCCCGACAACGTGCAGAGTCTGCTCATCTCCCGCATTGATCGGTTACAGGAACAGGCGCGCCGCACCGTGCAATTAGCTTCGGTGATTGGCCGCAGCTTTTATTTGCGAGTGCTCAAGCACATCGCTGATGCCGTAGCCGAGCTGGATCAGCAACTATTACTCTTGCAGCGTGAGGAACTGATTGTCGAAGCCGCCCGTCTGCCGGAACTGGAATACATGTTCCGGCACTCCCTATTGCAGGAAGCGGCCTACAGCACCATTTTGCTCAAACAGCGACGGGCTTATCACGATCAGGTGGCTCGGGTTTTGGTCGATCTCTTTCCCGACCAGAGAGAGGAACTGGCGCCTCTCATCGCCCACCATTTTTTGGAATCAGACCAGCCCCGAATGGCGCTGGAATTTCTGGCCCTGGCCGCCGACACAGCCTATCGTTTGCACGCGCTTCCGGCTGCGTTGGAGCATTTCAGCCGCGGTCTGGATATCGCCCTGCAATCCAACCAACCCGATGATCCCGTACTCGCCCATCTTTTCGAGGGCAAAGGGCGCGTGCTGGAATTGAGTTCACAGTTCAGGGATGCTCTGGCCCATTACGAGACGATGGAGGCCTATGCCCGCCAGCATGGGCAGACCGCACTATTGGTAGCTGCGTTGAATGCGCAGGGCACATTACGCTCCACCGCCAACGAACTGTTCGACCCGGAATTGGGAGCCATGCTGGCCAACCAGGTACTTGAGTTGGCGCAACAGCAAGGGGAGCATCAGGCGGAGGCCTTGGCTTTGTGGAACCTGATGAATATCGAGCGCTTCGGGTTTCGCTCGTTGGGGCTGGCGGCTGATTATGGCGAACGGGCATTGGCTTTGGCCCGCCAATTCGGTCCGGAGAACAAACTTCCGTTCATCGCCAACGACCTGTCCGATGTCTACGCCTCATGGGGCGAATTGACGAAAGGGAAGGAGATGTCCCTGGAAGCAATGGCGCTGTTCCGCGCCCGTCACAACCTGCCCATGCTCGCCGACAGCCTCACGACGGCAGCCACGATCCATTTCTTTTGCGGCGAGTTGGATCAGGCTGAAGACTTCATCGACGAAGCTCAGGAAATAAGCCTCAGGATCGGCAACCTGTGGGGTCAGGCCTATAGCCGCGGCTGGTCGGGATTGGTCAATCACTTCCACGGTGAACCCGACGCAGCCATTGCAGCTTTTTCGGAGGGAATCGAACTGGCGGAACAGGCGCATTTTCTGATCGGTCAGATTTTCCCAAGACAGTTTTTGGCCATGATCTATTTGGAGCTGGGAGCGGTTGCCGAAGGAAAGCCGATCGCGATTCGGGCGATGACACTGGCGGAAGAAAACTTTCCGCAAATGGCGGTTTCTGCTCGCGGGGTGACGGCTTTGTTCTATTTGCGTGAAGGCGACCTTAGTCGCGCACAGGCATTGCTGGAAGGCGTCATTGTTGAGGAGATGGCAACCAATCTGTTTGTAGGGCCCTTTGCTCTGCCTGCACTGACGGCAGGAGCCAGACAATTGGGTCAGATGGAAAAGGCGCTGGCGTTGAATCAAATTTTCATTCACATCGCTGAGGACATGGGGGCGCAGATATTTGCGCCGGAGGCGTTCCTGGAGCACAGCGAAATTCTGTATGAACTGGGAGATGTGGATGAAGCCATCGCCGCTCTGGAGAAGAGTCTGGCCTACGCAATAAAAGTAGGAGATCGCTGGGTGGAGTTGCGCAGTTCGGCTCGCCTGGCCGCGGTCTATAACGAAAGCGGCGATTCCGCAAAGGCGCTGCCGTACCGTCATCAGGCTGAGACGGTCGCCGAATCGATCCTGAGCCGCATCTCTGACCCCGAACTGCGGGCAGGCTTTCGTGGGGAGCTCCAGCGCCTGTCATTGGGCGGCGACGGGGCGAGTCAAAACGATAACGGCTAGTCTGAGAATTCGCCGCCGGGCATTGGGGTTTGGCGCAATAGGGCGGGGGCGCGTACAATGGCGGAGAGATCGCAAAATCGGATGCACCAGCCAACAGGACGGCTATGAACGGTTTCAAACTGCTCGTAACTTATAATTTTTTAGCCCATCGTGAACTCGAATACCGTCGTTTTATGATCCAGCAATGGATTCCGGCGATGCAGCAGATGGGTTTTGAGCCGGGCGAGGTGCTGCATACTATGTGGGGCAATTATCCAGCGCGTTTGGTAGTTCTGTATGCACCGGATAGAGAAACCGTCGAGCGGATTATGAATTCTGAGGAGTGGCAGCGCTGGCATCAGCAATTGCACGGTTTTGTTCGCAACCTGCGATACCGGGTGATGCCATCTCGTCCCTGGCTACAGTTTTAGAACATCAGTTTGAGGTTCAAAGTTCAAGGTTTCAGACGGAACTCGGAACCTGGAACGTCGAACTCAGGATTCCTGAATAGCAAAGCTGTATGACGGTTTCTTCAACGGGCATTAGGGGCGCTTTCGGGGCCGAAAATCGGCGTATTGGGCTGGATCAATGATTCGGGCAATGGCCGGATCACAGCCGGTGACCCGACCGCCAGACTCCAGGCCGGTACATCTTTGGTGACGACAGCGCCCGCCGCCACCACCGCCCCTTCGCCAATCGTCACTCCGGGCAGAAGGGTGGCGTTCGCCCCGATGGTGACATGATTCGCCAATTGGGGGCCGGCAGGCTGATAGGCGTCACGCTGGCGCAGGGGATATTTGTCGTTGGTGAGTACGGCGCCAGGGCCAATAAAAACGTAATCGCCAATGCTCGTGTGGGTGGGGATATACACTCGGCTCTGGATGCTGACATAGTTGCCGATGTCGACATGGCCGTCAATGACGCTGGCAGTGCCCACCAGCACATAATCGCCGATACGCGTGTGTTCGCGAATCAGCGCATGATGACCGCTGCGAAAGCCGAGGCCAATGAGGACATCGCCATAAATAATGGTGTAAGCGCGCACGATGCCGTCATCGCCCAAACGGGCCGGCCCGCAATCTGGCTTGTAGACCAGGCCGACGATGGCCAGCGGTTGAATATCGCAGTTTTGACCGAGGTGAGCGCGTGGTTCTGAGAATGGGTTGTTCATGGTTTTGGTTTGGTTATGGATGGTGGAAATGGGGAATTGGGGTCGCTCGTCAACCCTATTCTAACGCGTATGCCTGCGCCAACAATGGCCCCACCTGCTCCCAGCTAAAGCGCTCGGCGTTGGCCCGGCCATTGATAGACAGCTTACGCGCCAGTTCGGCATCATGCAAGAGGCGTAATATCGCAGCGGATAGGGCCTCGACATCGCCGACGGGGGCGAGCAGGCCGGTCTCGCCGTTCTCGATCAGATCGGGGATGGCTCCGGCATCGGTGGTGACGATGGGCAGACCGCTGGCCGCCGCTTCGATGAGGGTGAGCGGGAGATTGTCGATGGCTGAGGTATTGAGAAACAGATCGGCGGCGGCATAGGCGACGGGGATGGCATCCGGGCTAAGATGGCCGATTAATCTGACCCCGGCCAGTTTTTCTCGCTCGACCTGCGCGGCTAACTCGGCCATCAGGCTGCCCCCGCCCGCCATGACCAGTTCGGCCTGCGGGTGGGTTTGTTGGATTCGTTTGAAGATTGCCAGAGCGTCGGCAGGGCGGTAGCGCGGCTCCAATTGTCGCAGCCACAACAGGCGAGGCGCCAACGGACCGTGCGGGCGAAATGGAAAATCATCGATCGGTACAATGTTGGGGACAACCGCACTGGCGATGCCATGCCCGGCGAACACTCGCGCCTGAGTTGGCGTCAGGGTCAGCACAGTATCATAGCGCCGCAAGACCGGTTGGGCCAGCCAACCCCATCGGCTCAGAAATCGCGCCGCCTCGCCGCCGTGATAGCTGATCACAAGCCGTGTGCGCCAGCGCCTCGCCGACAGGGCCAGCACCGCCGGCATGAACCCCCACCACGATGCCGCATGCACATGCAGAACCTGCCAGTTCGCCCGCGTGCGCCGCATCTGCCGCCAGATCGAAATGACTTGAGCGAATGGCAGCAGCAACTTCCCTGCGCGCCCGCGCCGTCTGATCTCAGGGGCGTCACTGTTGATGCGAGTCACTTGCGCCCCTGCCGCAGCCAGACAACTGGCCAGTATTTCGCATTGCACCGAAACGCCGCCCGGTCGTGGCGGAAACGGCCCCAGAATGGCGACGCCCCTACCCCGATAGATTTCGTTCACACAGCCCCGGTTGCGTCCTCGGCATCGAGCGTTGCGCCCGTGCTCTCGATCACTTCCGAAATGAAAAACCTGCGTTTGCCCGATGGCGTCAGCAGGATATCGCCCACGAACTCAAGGGTGAAGTGATTGTTCGGGCCCATATAGCCGCGGAAGGTATCGAGGACGCGCTGGTGGTCGGCGTCGGAAAAGCTATCATCCACCACCAGCTTGATCAGGATATCATCGACCTGGCGCTGGATCACCTGAAAGGCCTTGACCGAGGTCACTTTGGCGAAAAAGGCGGTGAACTGGTGGACGGTCAGCCAGTGGCCGTCGGGTGTGACGAACATGTCGGTGAGACGGCCTTCCAGATGCGCCAGCCGCGGCAATCCCCGCCCGCAAGCGCAAGGGCTGCTGTCGAGACTGCCCACATCCTTGATGTTGTAGCGGATGAAGGGCACGGCGGTCGCTTCCAGATTGGTGAGCACGATCTCGCCCAGTTCGCCCTCAGCCACCGGCTGCCCATCCCGAATGATCTCGACGATATGGGTCTCGGCGTTGATGTGCATGCCCTGATGCTGTTGGCACTCGCAGGCGATCTGCATGCCGTCGCCGCCGTACTCGTTGAACACACGACCGGGTGCGAACGCCTGCTCGATGGTTTCGCGCATGTGCTCGGTCAGGGTTTCGCCGGTGGTGAGGATGGCGGGGATGTGAAGGCGATAGCCCTCTTCGTTCATGCGGCGAGCCAGATAATAGACCGTGGCGGCATACGAGCGCAGCAAGACCGGCTGATCCTTCGCCAACAGATCGACATAGTGGGCCAGCACTTCGTTGGTCATTTCCTGGGCCGAAAGCCAGCGATGCCGCAGCAACGACCATTCGAGTTGGCCCAGGATAGGCACGTCGCGCAGTCCCTGATTCGGCGCAAGTTGGAAGGTGGCGTAAGGTTTGCCAAACTCGTAGCCCACCATCTCCCACCAGCGGAATAACCCCGCCCATTTGCGCGCCTTCTGGCTTTTGGTTGTCCAATAGTGCAGCCGCTCGGCGGTGGAACCGCTGGACGCGGCGTGAACCAATCTTTTCTGCGGGATGGACTGGTCGCGGATGAAATCGGGGTAATTGCTCGTGAGCACATGTTTGTCGACGATGGGCAGTCTGGGCAGATCTTCGACGCTCTGGAAGTCGTTCGGGTGCAGGCAATGGGCATCCATCCATTGCCGATAAAATGGCACATTCGTATAGACATGGTGGATCAGGCGACGAAGCTTGGCATTTTGCAACTCACGAATCTGGTCCATCGGCCACCACTGCGACGATTCGAGGCCGCGCAGATAGGGCATGACATCGCCATAGCCAGCCAGCAGCGAGCCGATCGGGAGCACAGCCGTGCGCAACAAGCGCGTGTATGGATTCATGCTGGATCCGCCAGTCGTTCTGTGGGCATGGGGTCGTTCAATTCCGCCAGCGCTGTCCCGATCACAGCCCCCATCAGACCCCAAAAGACGATATTCGTATAGATAGCGAAGAAGTTATCAAAGGCGGCGGAGGGAATAAAATAGGCGAACAGACTGGCCCAGGCTGCCAGCAAATACAACGGGACGCGCCGGCCCATCCGCCGGAACCGCATACTCAACTGGAAAAGTGTGATGCACAAAGCCAGGATGAGCAACACAAACGCGCCAAGCAGGAAATACCCGCCCGAAACCAATAAATTGAGATAGGTGTTGTGGGTGGTGGGCAATACGTGGATATTACCGCCCAGCCGGAAGCCGCGCTGTGTGGCCTCGCGGCCAAAACTGCCCCAGCCGATGCCCAGCAGCGGTTCGTCCGCCGAGATATCCAGGCCAGTTTGCAATGCCTCCAATCGATAGTCGATGGGGCTGGAGGCGCTGACCCGCCTGCCCACCGCTGTGTCTTGCAGATTCCCCCATAGCAGGACGATTGCGGCTCCGCCGATCAGCAACAGAGGAAGCAGCACTTTGCGCAGACGCGGGAATAGCATGGCCACGATCGCCAGCGCCAGCAGCCCGGCAACCCAACCAGAGCGATTGTAGGTGAGGGCGATCCCGGCGATAAACAGGATCAGGATTGCCAGCAAAGTCATCTGCTGCTGGCGATTCTGGCTGTTCGTCAGTTTGACTACGCCCAGAGGCAGGATGATGGCGATGGTGACAGCGATATACGCGGGATTGCTGAGAAGACCCGCAACCTTGCGCACGCCATCGGCGTAATCGACGCTGGTGCTTTCGACACGGAATGGCGAATACCCGAACAGTTGCTCGGTGACGGCCATCCCGGCGATCACGGCCCCAATTGCCAGCATGACGACGGCAAAGGCGGCAAACGCGCGGCGTTCCTGCACCAGATGGCGGGCGATGAAATAGACCAGCATTGGGATCAGATAGGCGTCGAAAGCCGACTGCACGCCCCACAGCCAGCCATTTGACGAACGTACCGCCGCTACCATCAGCGCGAATCCGAACAGAGGGATGGCGACATCCACCAAAGTGATCGGCGCCAGGCGGCGGCTGCGCCGGGCGATCTGCGCCAACAGGAGGATGACCAGGAAACCGCCGATCATGCGGGCGTAGCCCAGGTCGGGAACCCCGGCGGGCATGCGGATGTCGAACGGCAGAAATTGGGCGAAGGGGACGACGAATATCCACAACAGGAAGCCAATCAGGGGATTGACCATCACGGCCAATGCCGTAAAGCCCATCACCGCCAGTGCCGTCAGTTGTTCGGCGTCGCCGGGGCGGAACACCAGCAGCCAGCCATATCCGCCCATCGCCAAAATGCCCGTGGTTGCGACCACGGCAGCCAGCGTCAGGCTAAGAAATCGGGGATTAGATTTGCTTGGTGTGTTCACTACAACGCGTTACGGCTTCGCTCGAAGGCTTGTGAAATGACGTCGCGCGGCAATTGGCGCGGCAGGCGAAAGTATAGCACCGCGCTCGTAAGCCAAACAAAGCCGACGCTCAACCGCCTGCCAATATGAGATCGAGTCGCGGTCGCCAGTCGGGCAGGCTGTAATTGAAACTGGCCAGTTCGATGTTATCGTTGGCGGTGGAGCGGAGGCGCAGCAAAAGGCCGAAATCGGATATCGAACCGCCGTACCAACCCTGGATCAGCGGGGTGATGTCGATGGTAAGGGATTCGCTTGTATTGGCGACGGCGACCGAGACGATAGGCTGGATGGTGCGATCACTGATCCCTGCCGCTCCGGGCGTCTGCCAGAGCAGATTGTTCCCGGCCTTCATCCAGGTGGCCTGCCCCGCCAGCCAGGGAGTGAGCAGAGGATAGACTTCAACCTCTGTGATCTCGGCCGCCCCACGATTCAGAAAACGCAGGGTCAGGGTAGCGTTTGCGACTGTGGCGCCTGCAGGAAGTGATGGCAGATCGAAATCCAACAGCGCGTACGCCACATCGGGCGCGCTGAGAAGCAGGCGTTGTTCGGTGGCAAAGTTGCGCGTGGCGAACCAACTGTAAATGTAAGTGTCTTCGCCGCTGCTGGCCCGGATCCAGTTTGCTGGCGTGGGGCTGGGCGTGGCGGTTGGCGTCGGCGAAGCGGTTGGGGTGATGGTGGGCGTCGGGGTGGGGGTGAAAGTGGGGGTGATGGTCGGTGTGGGCGAGGCGGCGGGGGGTTGGGGGGGTGGGGGGGTGTGCGTCGCTGTGGGGGTGGGCGTGGGCGCGGGGTGGCAATAGCGCACGACCAGGTAGGGG
>JAGFJG010000106.1 GCA_024102915.1 Caldilineales bacterium | reverse complement strand
TCATTTGGTCTTTGCCTTATTGGGGTTTGCAAATGAATCCCTGCTCGCGAAAATGGCCGTCAAAGGTGAATACCTCTCTGATACCTTGTCTGCGAGCGACTTCAAAACTGATGCAATCAACCAGGCTCAGATTGCGGCGGTTTGCAGCCAGAAGAGCGGCGACCCCTGCCCGATGTAAAGTTTCATCGATCCATTCAATACGCATCACCGGCAAGACATCATTCTGGAATCTGTTGACAATTGACATCCCCAAACGATTCTGAATCAGAGCAAATGTTTCGAGCAGCACGTAATTGGAACAGACCAGGGCTTCCTGATCTTGAACAGCCGTCACCCAATAATCCCTGGCAACCTGATGATGCTCATCGCTTGCGTTCAACACCGCCAGAAACGCTGACGTGTCAACGAAGATCATGATTCATAGGCCTCGGCCAAATAGCGATCATGCTGGGCGGCCAGATCGGTGATATCGGAATGAGCACACCCGGCCGCAGCGATTGCCCTACGCCTCCGTTCCGCCATATCAATATCGCTCTCGTGCCGCAACAAGGAATCAACGCCGACGCGAATCAACTCGGCGACCGACATCCCTTTTTTGCTGGCCAGAGATTTTAGTTTGCGAGATTGTTCTTCGGTTAGTTGGATTTGGGTGCGTACCATAGGGCAAACTCACATAGCATGATTACACTGATGCCAGCATGATAACACAAGATTCGAGTTTGTTCGGCGATTTCACTAACAGTTTTGCTCAGGTCAATCGCTGCTTTCTCTTACCACTCAGGTCCGAGATGCTTTTTTGCGCACGATGCTGCAAGGTCTCACCCTCGGCATAGCCCATCAGCGCGTAGAAGTCGGTGTTGTACTTACGGGTCTGCACGACGACCGGCATGGGCACGGCGTGGCCGAGGATGAGAGCCTGCTCTTTCGTATCGAGCTTGGCCAACACCTGCCGCAATTCCTGCGCCCCGGCCACCCCCATGAACACCGCCCGGATATCCTCTTCGCTGTCGAGGGCCAGGGTGACGCGCGTGCCCACCTGCGACATCACCTCCGGGTCGATGCCGCTGGGCCGCTGGTCGACGATGAACAGGGTGACGTTGTATTTGCGCAGCTCGCGGGCGATGGTGCCGAAGATGGTCTCAGCGGCGATGCCAGGCTCCAGGAACTTGTGCGCTTCCTCGATGGTGATCACCAGCGGCGTGGGTTCCTCATTTTTCTCGCCAAATGCCTGTTCCTTTCTATGTCGATATATCTCGCGTATTCGTCTCGTCAAATAGTTAGCAACAAAAACATAAGCTGGGAGTTCATCTCCCCATCTACCAAATTCAAGTACAACGTGCTGACCATGCTCTAAATATTGTAGTATTCGCGAAACCGAATCCTCAATACCTTTTTCTGTTACAAATTGATATCGATTGAACCGAATAAATCGGCGACGCAAGGCCGCCAAGGTGCTTGACGGTTGGCCTAGATCGTCGGCTAATGCTTTCAACCCACGCGCATTTTCTTCGTTCCCTTCTTTGTCAAATCCATAACTCTCAATCCAATCGTCATTCAGAAAATCGCGGAGCCAATTCTTTCCTAGACGACGGTACAATACATCCATTGCACCGATCATGGATTCTTTGATATCGAGCATTCCTGCCAACATCTCCACATCTTCCGGCTCAATCGATTCGTAGGGAATGGTGACGGTGAAGTCCGGGTTGGAGCCGCGGCGGCGGCTGGATTCATCATCCAGGGTGAAGATGGAAACCTTGCCGGGGAAGAGCTGCTTCAAACCCTTGACCTTGCTCGTGTGCTCGGCATTCCCCTCCCAGCCGTACTCGTTGTGCATGTCGAAGATGAGATTGACCGCCACCTCTTGCTGGATGATCCCTGCCAGCAGCAGGCGGCTGAGGAAGGTCTTGCCTGTGCCCGATTTGCCGAACACGGCCGAGGAACGCTCGACCAGCCGGTCCAGGTTCAGGGTGATCTTGACATTCTCCATATCCAGCGGCCTACCGATGTGGAAGAAGTGCACCATCTTGTCATCACCATCCCGGCGTTCGCCTTCCTCGCCAAAGACCTTACCTACATCTTCGGCGCTGGCGGTGGCCACGGGGGCGTAATGTCCGGGCACGGTCTTGACCGGGCGGATAGTCCATTCGCCGGGATTCTCGCCCTCGTCCAATACCAGCATGGGGCTGATATGCACCCGGCCAAAAATGCTGGTTCCCAAATAGATGTCTCGCAAAAACGCGTTGCCGACATCGGGCGGGGTTTTCTCGAAGGCGGGATTGGCGTTGTCCAGGGCGATGTCGGTGACCATGCCGAAGAAGATGCGCCCGCGGGAACGGATGACCACATAGCGGCCCACGGCCAGGTCTTCCAAAGCCTGATCCCGATCGAGGCGCACTTCCAGCCCGGCGCTGAGGCTGCCGGAGATGACCTGACCCAGGCGCGCGCCCATGTCGTCCAACGGTGAGGGGGCGGCGTCAGCGCGGATGGATTCGAAGAATTGGTCGGGGTTGGAGAAGTCGTCCATGGTCACTCACTCAACCGGCGCAGAATGGCATCCAACCGTACAGGGTCGACGGCCAGGATACGGGCTAACTCACGCCCGGCTTCCAGCAGATAAGCCTGAGCCTGGCCGGGTTCCTGGCATTGGGCGGCCTGGCGCAGGCTGGCGGCCAGTAATTCCTCGGAAGGACACTGCTGGTTGTTCAGCACCGTGCGGAAGAAGTCGAAACGATCGGGGGCGAAGACCTGACGCACTTCGGCAGGACCGCACGGAAAGATGGGCTGGAGCGCGCCGGGGGGGCGAGGCGGGATGCGCTGATAGATCACGTCGTTCTGGCGATAGGCGACGGCCAGCGCCGTCACCTCCACCGGCACCTGGCGACGCTGGCGCATATCTTCGATGCGTTCCGGCGTCAGATTATCGGATGCGGCCACAAGCTGCCGCACGAAGGGGTCATCCTGCACGATGACTTCACATACCACGCCATATATCGTGGAATCGACGGATTCCGCGCGCACAAGCACACCAAAGATAGGAATTTCGTCACTCTGTGTACAACCAAAAGTGAAATCCGTCGTTGTACTTCGGAGGGTGCGACCCAATAAATTGATTGCGTTGGTTAGGCTCATGGTCAGAATAATTGTTTAAGTAGCGCTTTCTGCGAGTAATCAGATAGTAGACCCTGCCGAAGCATGGCGATTCGGAGCATTTGTTCGAAATCGCGTCGCTCACTGTGCGACACCAATGCCAATTCGTGTGCACGGATCAGCACGTAAGGATAACCAGTGCCCTCACAATCGCTGTAGATTGCCTGCTGAACCTGATCGAGTAGCGTGGCATCACCGGCAGCCCAGGCAGGTACATCCACACGAACCACACGGGCATTTGCAGGATCAGGATCGTCCGAAACATTCATGTAAAAAAACTGTATTTGCTGACCCCTTTCCTCGAATATGCCGTCTAAAGCGTTTCGTTTACTTTCAGATGGTCGATAATTCAAGCGCGCTGTGCTAGCGAACAAGCCTGTACGTTGGTTGGGGGCAAGCAGACGCGAAAACAACTCTTGATCGGTCAACCCACGATAGCGGTTAGAACGAATCGTTTCTTGATTGATATGCATCAAGTCAAGATCGGCAACGTGTAAAAGACGAATTATGTTAGCTGAACGTGGCCGATCGACGTATCCAATGGGGATTGCCCCACTTGTTTGAATGGTTGCAAGTTGATCAATGTACTCGTTGGTCCGCTGCCTTACTTTCTGATCATCGAATTCTTTTTCGCCAATCCAGATAAGCAGTGGGCCATCGTTCAAGGCTACCACCAACCGCTCCAAATCACCACCCCAATACATACGTTCCAGTTCTGCTACTCGCGTCAATTCAATCAGTTCAGCCATCTCTCGCGCTGCATTCACTGCTCGATTATCGACCAATTGTTGGTTTTCATCGTAAATCTCGTGTTGGCGGTAATACACGTTGGGACGAGTAAATGTCACTGGCGCCTGTCCGCTACCCTGGCGCAACATGACGGATCCGGTATTCACAAGATAATAGAAAGCGAACCCGTGTGGATCAGGATAAATTTGTGAACCATCAACACCGATTAAGGATGCATCTTGAGCGGGCCCGATCGGCTCATGTATCTCATCTAGTCGACTGCCAAGCGGAAGTGCTCCGCGCCAACTCAAATCCTCAGTTGCAGCTCGATCAATCTTATCCAACAACTCATCATCAACTACTGCAAAACGTCCCAACGCTTTGTGCGCACGTTCGGCGAGATCGGCGTACGTCTGTCGTTGTACCATCATTTCGCGACTCATCGAATCAGCTTCTTCGAGCAAGTAATGCAGTTCGAGCATTTCGGCAACATCCCGTTAGAACATATTTTCGGGCGCATCGTACCACAATCGATCCGGCGGGGCAAAGCAATGCGGGTGACGGTGATTGCGTTGTGTTTTCTGCCCGCAGCCTCCCCTCATCCCCCAACCCCTTCTTCCAGGCCGGGAGAAGGGGAGTTCACACGCGCTATAATGGGGCAATATCGGGATTGCCGAGAAGTGGACAAAGATTACTGCATGGAAAGCATCTTGAGATAGGCATAACTGGCCTGGTATAATGCCTCGTCCGGGGCCAGTTGTACCGCCCGCCCGATGTTCTCGATCACCGCGACATCATCGGGATTGTTGATATAGGCCGCCCAGGCGCGCAAGAAATGTGCCGCGGCCTGATTTGCCGCATCGTTGCGGTCGGCCAGCAATGGCAACGCCGCATCGCTCA
The DNA here is from genome assembly GCA_024102915.1 of Caldilineales bacterium. Lineage (GTDB taxonomy): Bacteria > Chloroflexota > Anaerolineae > J102 > J102 > JAGFJG01. Next base: position 24,512 of record JAGFJG010000106.1, on the reverse strand, counting down.
AATCGAACACCCATTGACCGATGGATTCCTCCCAACTTTCGACAACGGTTCCGCCCACCAACGCCGAGGGCTGGGAAAATATCTGGTCGGGCGAGTACGGGCGGAAGGGTTCGACGGCGGCCACATAATCGCCGAAGAACAGCCTCTCCATGATCGGGTACAGTCCATCCGACGCTTGGGCGATATCGCGCTTCGCTCCGCCGTTCAGCCGCAACAAGGCGATATTCCAGGCCGCCGTTTCATCTTTTTTCTCGCTGTTCAACTCGCCCAAACGATCGAGCTGAGCCAGAGCATCTTTCCATAACCCGGCCTGGGCCAGGGTCACGATCTTGTTGTTCAAATCCCTCAGATCGGACGGGGCGGATTCATCCAGCAGCGCCAGATCAACCGGGACCATTTTCTCGCCGTCCCAACGCATTACGCTATCTTGCACATAGCGCACGCCGCAGGCATAACAGAACACATAGTAGTCAGTGGCATCCAGCAGCACTTCGGCAATACCGTCGCCGTTGATATCGACCACATCGCCACCGCCGGGACTGGCGCTGAAATTGGCGGCCTGCATGACCAGACTTGCGCCATCGAAACTAAAAAGATGATAGGTCCCGCCATGCGCGCCCACGCCGCCCTGCACTTCCAGCCAGATATGGCCCGGCTCGACCGCAACCTGCTGCACCGAGCCCTGGCTCAGATAGTCGGGGCCGGCAAACCCCATTTCCTCCTCCGCCCCGATGGCAGTGAGAGCCAACTGCCGCCAACTATCGTCCGTTCGTTGATAAATGCCAAGCATGTGATTTTGGGGATTTTCGGGGGCGAAATTGCGGAACCCGGCCGTATGCACCGCCCACAGGTTATCCTCGCCCTGCAACGGAAAGGTCTCGACTGCATCCACGCCGTCGTAATCCCCCTCCGCTGCCAGGGTGATGCCGGTATCGGCCAGAAATTTCGCCTTGAGTTGCACCTCGGCCAGGGCGGCATCGGTTGGCCCCCAACGCAGGCGCGTCAGTGCATCCGTGTCGACGACGACCGGCAATTCCACGGCAGGACTACCATCGACCGGCTGCCAGATTGTCCTCGCCTCGCCAGCCGCATTGCCCCCAAACGGTTCCAACACGACTGCGCCGCCAGCATCCGCCGCCCATAATGCATCCAACAACGGGCGCGCCTCCGCCGTTAAAACCTCCAACGCACTGACGCCATCCGCGGCGCTGCGCGTCATCTGGAACAAAGCCTGCCCGTTCAGATCGCTGTATTCCTGTTTGCTGGGCTGGCTGCGAAAGCTGTAAAGCTGACCATCCGCCAACGGCTGGGCGAAAGCGACCAACGACAGAGCGTTCCCGGCCTGTTCACCTTCAACCAACTGCTCGATCATGCCCTCGCTATACAGATCGTATCGGCGCAACCCTGGCTCCACGCGGGGGCCATAATACGGCCCGGAAACATAAATGTACCGGCTATCGTTCGACCATGACGGCTGGCAACAGCCATTGCCCAAAAAGGTCGAACTCTCGAAGCCGACGCTGTTCACTTGCAAGGCCGTTCCCGCCGTGAAATAACTGCGCCCCACGAGCAGACGCGTCCCATCCGGCGACCAGGCCAGAGGCCAGTATGTACCGCTGCCCGCGCCTTCCGGGTCATTGGCCTGCACAAGAACGCTCTCGCCGCTCTCGATATCGATCACGCGCACGCCATCCAGGGCGTAAGCGATGCGCCGCCCGCCCGGCGAGATGCGCACAAAACCGATTTGCTCAGTCCCGCCAGACTGGTCGACGGCCGGATCGGGGCCGGTGAGGATGACGACATCGCCCTGGCCAAAGGCGTCGGCGATGTGCAGTTCATTGGCGCTGACATAGGCTAACAACCCGGTTTCGGGCGAGATGTCGAAATCGGTGACGGGCGCGTCAGCAAAGGTGATTTGGCTTCGGCCAGCCCCATCCCGCTCCAGGCGCATGACTTGCCCATCCGGGTTCAGATAATAAAGCGGCGCGGGCAAAACGGCAGCGCGAGGGGGCGGGGCGACCTCGTCGGGCGTGGGTAGGGTGACGACGACTTCTTCGATGGCGTTTGTATCGACCAATTCTGAACGGGTTGGCGATGGCGCCATCGTTGTCGTGCAACCTGAAATAAGAAGCGCTAACCCCAAAGTCAGGATCAGGATAATGGTTGGGTTTATGCCTGCCTTGGGCGGCAATGGCTGTGATTTCATGCTTTGAACCTCCGCGAGAAAAGTCCACCTCTAATGATCGAATCATGGCAGAACCGGTAAAAGACGACAAGTCCGACTTTCGGCTTACTGATCTCGTTATGGTCTGCTCAAGCGCTCTGCTATAATCGCCAAACAGTAAGCTATTGTTGCCGACCACATTCAATCAACATTCAGACGCAGAATGCCAGAAATGCGTTCCCCGGTGTGACAGGCGATCAGAGCCCGCTCAGTCATCATCACTCACTTCCGCAAAATATGTGATGCCTTCTCCAAATTTCCAGGTCGGTGATACGGTCCGTTTGCGCAAACAGCACGCTTGCGGCGGATGGGAATGGGTGATTGTTCGCACCGGCGCCGATATCGGCATCGTCTGTCAGACATGCAAACGGCGGCTGCTCTTGCCTCGCGACAAGTTTCGCCGCGCCCTGAAGCAGGTCACCAAATCCGCTGAGCCGATCGTCGCCGAACCCGACGACGGCGGAGCGCTGGCCGATTTGTCAGGTTAGCATCGACGCTAATTTCAGACGCAACCGACTTTATGACAAGCACAACGACCGGCGGGTTTCGATCAGTCCTCCGGCTTCCCGCCTTTCGCCAGCTCTGGCTATCACAACTCTTTGCGCTCACAGCGCAGAGCGGCATCCATTTCGTTCAGCTCATCCTGATCGAGCGACTCACAGGCAGCAGCGTTCAGATCGGCTTGATGATCGCCGCCTTCAGCCTGCCGCCCGTGATTTTCTCATTTCTGGCGGGAGCCGTGGTGGATCGGGTTCCGAAAAAATGGATCATTGTAATCGCCAATCTCCTGCGCGGGACCCTGGCGCTCAGCTATCTTTTATTGCTGCAAGTTTTGGACGGCACGGCTCTGGTGATTTCGGTCTATCTCATCACCTTTTTGGGATCCTCGGTGGGGGCGTTTTTCAATCCCGCGGTGATGTCCAAAATACCGCTGGTGGTGGGCGAAGACCGCCTGATGGTTGCCAATTCGTTGTTCAACGTCACTATCGCTGGCTCCCAATTTCTGGGACTTATTATGCTGGCTCCGGCTGCGGTCAAGCTAGGCGGCCTGGGCGTTGGTTTCGCCCTCATGGGGAGCTTCTATTATCTGGCGTTCTTCTTCGCCCTATTTTTGCCCCGCGACCGCACACGCCATGTTCAGGGCGTTACGGCGGCCAGCGGCTGGCAACGGATGCGAAGCGAGTTCGCCGAGGGCTGGCGCTTCGTGGTAAGTCATCCGGCGGTGCGGCTGGCGATCTTGCAACTCGTGCTGATCGCCACGCTGATCATGATCCTGGCCATGATTGCACCCGGCTTCAGCGCCCGCGTGTTGGGCCTGAGCCCAGAGGATGCAGTCATCGTCTTTGCGCCGGCCGGCCTGGGCATGCTCGTGGCAATCGCCTTTTTGGGGCGCTGGGGGGGACGATTCCCTCAGGCCTGGTTGCAGGCTGCCATGCTCATGGTGACGGCTGTCAGCTTCGGCGTGCTGGCATACGTCAGCCGCGATTATGGCTCGCTACGCATCCCCATTTTCGACATCTACCCGCAACGCCTGTTTCCGCTGACCAGCATGGTGGCAATTACCGCCCTATTCATGGGCTTCGGCCTGTACTCGGTCAACACCATCGCCCAAACTGTCGTGCAGCGCCGGACGCCCGCGGCTTTGCGCGGGCGCGTGTTTACCGTGCAATTCATGCTTGCCAATCTTATCGGATTGATCCCATTATTCATCGCCGCCATCAGCGCCGATATCCTGGGTATTCCCTCCATGATTCGCGGCATCGCCTTCGCCTGTTTTGGCGTCGGCATTCTCACAATCATCCACGCCTACCGCACCCGCACGGTCGCCCGGCGAAATTCACCTGCCCCTCCCACTTAAGGAAAAACCATGAACCCTGCCGATACCATCAATCCCGACCGCTTACTCGCCACCTTTCTCGAACTGGTTCAGGTCGACAGCCCCAGCGGGCACGAAGCCGAAATCGGTCTTCATCTCGCCGGTCGCTTGCAAGACCTGGGCTGCTCGGTGGAGAAGGACGAGGTGGGCAACCTCATCGCCCGGCTGGACGGCGAAGGCGATGACTCTGTGTTATTGAGCGCTCACATGGACACGGTGGGCGAAGACTGGGGCATCAAGCCTGTCATCCGCGACGGCATTATCTATTCCGAAGGCGAGACGATTCTCGGTTCCGATGACAAATCGGGCATCGCCGTCATCCTGGAAACGCTGACATCCTTGCACGAACAACACCATTTGCCGCACCCGCCGTTGGAGATCGTGATATCGGTGGGGGAGGAGCGCAGTCTGTGGGGCGCGCGCCAGCTCGACAAGAGCCGCCTGCGTTCAAAGTGGGGATTTGTGTTCGATTCGGGCGGTCCTATCGGCACCATCGTCTATTCCGCCCCCTCGCAGACGTCGCTGGATGTCACCGTGCGCGGCAAAAAGGCGCACGCCGGTTCCGAGCCGGAGAATGGCATCAATGCGATCCGCGTAGCCGCCGAAGCCATCGCTTCCATGCCTCTGGGCCGCATCGACGCGCAAACCACAGCCAACATCGGCATCATCCGCGGCGGCGAAGCCCGCAACATCGTCCCCGACCGTGTCACCCTCGTGGGCGAGGCACGCAGTCGGGATGAGGCCACGCTGGATGAGCAGGTCAGGCTCATGGTCGATGCGCTCAACGATGCCGCCGCCCGCCATCAGGCATCGGTGGACATTCAGGTGCAGCGCATTTATCATACCTACCAAATCACGCCCGACCAGCGGCCTTATGCAGCGGCGGCGCGAGCTTTCGAAACTCTCGGCTTTCAAGTTCGGCCCAAGATGAGCGGCGGCGGCACGGATGGCAATATCTACATCGCCGCTGGCATCCCCTGCGTAGTATTGTCCACGGGCATGGCTGACGTCCACACAAGCGATGAGCACATCGCCGTCCAGGATATGATCGACGCCGCCCGCGCCTTGATCACCCTCCTCGTTTTGGAAGCGCAGTCGGAGTAGCTTCAGTACAGGTTCGCAACCCCCGTCGGCATCACAATCAAGCTCTTTCCCCCCATTTTAGGAGCTACAATGGAAACCTGGATTCAATCCCTCAACGATGCCAGCATCCCCTTCCTTTTATGGCTGCAAAGCTTGCAATCGGATGGGCTGACGGCGGTCATGGGCTTGCTCACCTTCCTGGGATCGCCGCTCTTTTACATCCTCTTTTTTCCGTTCCTTTACTGGGTCATCTCCAAGCGCATGGGGCTCCGCACGGGCTTGGCCATGCTGACGGCCAATTTGATCGGCGACTGGATCAAGTGGAGCCTGCAAATGCCGCGTCCGCCCGACCCCCCGGTGCAACACCTCGCCCACGAGACTTCCCCGGGCTTCGTCAGCACCCACGCATCGAACACAATGGCCGTCTGGGGCACGCTGGCGCTGATCGTGCGGCGATGGTGGTTCACCGTACTGGCGGCGGTCGTCGTCCTCAGCATTGGCGTCACCCGGCTATATCTGGGGGTGCACTATCCGGCCGATGTCATCGGCGGCTGGCTGGTGGGACTGTTTGCGATCTGGCTCGTGATGTGGTTGGCGCCGAGGCTGGCCCCATCGCTGGCGAGCTGGCCCGTCTGGCTGCAAATCGTGGCCGTCATCCTGCTGGGAGCCGCTATCCTGATCCTCTTCCCCGGCGATTACGATGACCTGCACCCGGCAGGTGATGGCGTGCGCGACGCGGGCCTGATCATGGGGGCGCTATTCGGCCTCATCTGGGATTATCACAAACTCTCATTCTCGGCGCAGGGCGTGTGGTGGAAACGGATTCTGCGATTTGTGATCGGCATCGTCCTCGTCCTGATCGTCTATCTGGGGCTGGACATCATCCTGGAACCCATCGCTGCCAACAACTGGCTGCTCGATCAAACCTTCCGCGGGCTGCGCTACGGCCTGATCGGGTTCATCATCATCGGCTTCGGCCCCTGGCTTTTCCAGCGGCTCAGGCTAGCCTGATGCAAAGCCGACAATCAACGCGAGCGGGCTTGCTCGGAGGCTAATCGGGCAATACTGGCCTCGTCGCTGATATCCGCTTCCAGATAGAGTTCGCCGGCATGAATGCTGCGCGTCAGTGGCACATGGCTATCTCGCGCCAGCGCCGCAACGGCTCGATTGCTAGCCAATGTCACCGCGATCAGCTTTTTCACGCCGGAGCGGTGCGCATCGATTACGGTCAACCGCAATAACTCACGCCCAATGCCGATGTTCTGCATGTCATCCCGGACAGTGATCCCCACCTCGGCCACGTCCGCCTCAACTCTCGCCCAGCGCACTCCCCCCACCGGCGCACAGGGCTGTCCGGGCAGATTTGCAAACGCCAGCCAACCCCGCCCCTTCATGGGCGCTTCAGTCGCGATCTCACGCGCCGTTGATTGAACACGCACGGGATCAGGGTCATTGAGCGGTTCATGAAATCGCTGATAGCGGCTCTGCGGGCTGAGGTGTTCAAAGAGATCGATCAGATGGGGAGCATCTTCAGAAGTCAGGGGCCGCACCCACACCCGAGTCCCATCCGCCGCGAAAAACTCGTGCACAGAAAAGTGAAATTGGTTCATAGTAAGAATGACGCGACGCGTCATCATTTGGCAGCATATCATTCTTTTCTCGCGCTGGCAAGGAGCCCCGATTCCCATCCACAAATGAGGAGCGCCGTTGAAGAGTGTCGGCGCTCCTTGATTTATCACAGGTTTAATCCTGGCTCCCCTGAATAAGTTGATTCAACGCAAAGGCACAAAGGAAAATCCTTGAGGTTCGAAAAGAATTCAATATCGAAATCGCCTCTTTTTCACTCTTTGCGACCTCTGCGACTTTGCGTTGAACCTTTTTGCAATAGAGTCAATCCTCGTCGACCAACTCACGCTTCAATATCTTGCCGGTGGCCGTCATGGGCAGTTCCGAGCGAAATTCGATCTGGCGCGGGTATTTGTACGAAGCCAACCCCTCCTTGGCGAAATCGATGATCTCAGCGACAGTGGCGGTTTCGCCCGGTTTCAGCACGATATAAGCTTTGACTTCCTCACCCCACTTGTCGTCCGGCACGCCTTTCACGGCCACCAACGAAACCTTGGGATAGGTCATCAGGTATTCTTCGACCTCACGCGGGTACACATTGAAGCCGCCGCGGATAATCATCTCCTTCTTGCGGTCCACAATGAAGTAGTAGCCTTCGCTGTCCACACGAGCCAGGTCGCCGGTATGAAACCAGTCCCCCTGCATGACTTCTGCCGTGGCGTCGGGGCGCTTGTAATAACCCTTCATCACATTGTGACCCCGCACAACGATCTCGCCCACTTCGCTGAGGTCCGCACCATCCTTCGGTCTGGCGATGAAATTGTCATTCTCATCCACGAGCGCCATCTGCACGCCCCAGATCGGGATGCCGATAGAGCCGGGTTTTCGGGCTTTGCGACGCACGTTGAAGCTGGCCACCGGCGAGGTTTCGCTCAGTCCATATCCCTCCAGGATGGGCACTGTGAAACGCTCCTCGAAGTTACGCAGCAGCTCGACCGGCAGCGCCGATCCGCCTGAAACGGCTGTATGCAGATTGTCGGCGATCTTGGCGATATCGTATTGATCCGCCTTCGGATAACTGTACAACGCCCAATACATCGTGGGAACCCCGGCGAATATAGTGACATCATCCCGCTGCATGATGCCCAGCGCTGCATCGGGCATAAATCGCGGCAATAATGTGATGGTCGCCCCTGCGTAAAAACAGCCATTCATCAGCACCGATTGCCCGAACGAATGGAAGAGCGGAAGTGCGGTCAGTGCCACCTCGCCCGGCTTTGCGTCGAGCAGTTCGGCGCTGAGAATAGCGTTCATGATCATATTGCTATGCGTCAATTCCGCGCCCTTGGGGCTGCCCGTGGTGCCGGATGTGTACAGGATCACGGCGGTGTCGCTGGAACTGGTCTGCACGGTATCGAAAACCGGCGAGCCGCCCATGCCGAGAAAACGGTTGAAATCCATGACCGCTTCATCTTCGTGTGCGAATGGCTGAGCCGGATCAGCGCTGCCCATGATCAGGTGACGGCAGGAATCGACCTGCTTGAATCCGGCGTAGGCTGATTCGGCGAACATGGCGAACCCCACCAGCGCTACGGCGTCGCTATCCTGCAAATGGTAGGCCACCTCGCGGGCGGTGAACAAAACATTGAACGGCACCACCGTCGCCCCAGCCTTGAGGATGCCATAGTAAGCGATGGGGAAATAGGGTAGGTTCGGGATCATCACCGCCACTTTGTCGCCCCGGCCGATCCCCAGTTTCTTGAGGCCGTTGGCGAACATGTTGGCTGCGCCGTTCAGTTCGGCATAACTCAGCTTACGGTCGTTAAAGATGACGGCGGTCTGGCCCGGATAGTCCTGGGCGCTGGCTTCGACAAGGGTGGCGAGGTTCATCATGGGCTGGCTCCTTTGGCAGATCAATAGCGTTTGTGTGCGGATGCTCCCGCGACGTAGTTTCAGATTTCAGCGCGTCCGCTGCGTAACCTCACAGAGTCTAAGAGCATGTCCGGCCTCTGTCAAACCCGCCTGTGAGTCAAGTTACAGTTGTCAATTTTTGTCCCTCCCCCCAGGCTTCACTCTTCGTAATGCTCCACCTGAAATACATACACCCTTGTCTCCGGCGCATCGTAAATATCCAGGCTGGCCTGCGCTTTCATCGCCACGTGCACGAGGAATTCGCGCGGATTAGGCAGTTTCTCCCACACCTGCGGCAACAACACCCCCCGCTGCCAGCCTCGCTCGACCAACACGCCATCCACGAATGGGCGGACTTTGGCGACCAGATCGGCGAAATCAGTATATTTCAACGGCTGCAATGGCGACAGCACCGAGACTTCGATTTCGGTCTGTGCCAATTCATGTGGTTGCAACGGCGGGAAACGGGGGTCGCGCAAGGCGGCGCCTTCGGCATTCCCGGCCACATCCAACGCCAGGGCCATGCGCGGCGTAATGCTGCCAATGCAGCCGTGCAGCAGATCATCCGTGTAAAGGGTGACAAAGGCGGCTCCGGGCTGACGCAGGCGGTCAGGCAATTTCGACAGGTCGGGTTTCCATGCTTCGTCCTCTTCCACCGCTGCCGTCAGGGCGGCTCGCGCCACACGCAACAGACTTGCGGCTTCAGCATCCGTCAGCCGGTTCGTCTCACTCATGCCAGCCCCTCCGCGGCGGAAGTGAAGATCACCGCTCCATACCCCACCACCCGCTGCCTATCCCCACCAGTATCGCCCGAATTACGGTAATCCAACACCTGCGCCTGCCACCCCAGGTTTCGGGCGATGTGCATCACTATCAGAATTGGCAGCCGTCCGCAAGCCTCGCCCCTGCTCACGCCGGGAATGTCGCCCCGGACTATCGATTCTAACAAATCGATATCGAGCCGCCTCGCCTCCGCATACTTGCGAAAGTGACTGAGGTCAGAACTAATTGCAAAGATGGCATCGGGATGGGCGGTTAGCGATGCAAGCAACGTCGCCGCTACCCTTTCCGGATTAACCTGACCGAAAAGCAGAGGGACGCATTCCCAGCCATCAGCGGCCAACACCTTCAAGAAGGGCAGTTCCACCTCCAGCGAATGTTCGGGTGCATGGGCGATATCGTTCACATGGAAAACGGGGCTGGCGGAGCGCAATTCCTCATTCACCCCGCCCGCAATCTGCACCCGGCCCAACGGCGTCTCGAAAGCGGCGTGGCTGGTGAGGGCCACGCCGTCGACCGGTACGTAATGAGCAGGCCCCATCAGAAAAATCGTCCGCCCTGTCAGGTCAGGCAGCGAGGCGAAGCTATAACCGGCGGTGGGGCCGGAATAGACATAACCGGCGTGCGGAGCAATCACGGCGGTCACGCGCCGCCCCGTCATCGCTGGCGTTTCCGCTGCTGTCAAATACCCCTCGACCATTCTGCGCAGGCGCTCAGCATGGGCAGGATAAAAAGACCCCGCCACAGCCGGTTTGCGGATGTTGGATGTCGGTTGTGGAGACGTATGTTGTGACATGATCCTGACTCGCCTCCCATCGAGAAGCCCCAGGTTACGGGATCAACAGAACCGGGATGCGGGCATTGTTCAAGACGCGCTGGCTGACGCTGCCAAGCAGCAAGTCGCTGACATCGGCAGGATTACGCATCCCCATCATGATCAGGTCGGCGTCGACGCGCTGCGCTTCAGCCAGAATCACCTCAGCCGGAGCGCCTTCGATCGCTTCGCCCGTAACATCATAATCGTATTCGCGCATGTAACTGCGGGCATCCTGCACGACATGTTGCGCCACCTGAAGGTAAGCTTCGATCAACTGCTCATAGCCCTCGTTGGCGGCATAGTGATCGGGCAATTGATACGCGTGTACAAGATGCAGAATGGCGCTCTCGGTTTTGCCGAAATGCATCACATAGAGCAATAACCGTTCGCTGGCGGCTGATCCATCGATGGCGCAGAGGATTGTTTTGAACATCGATCGAGCATCTCCTTGAGTGTTCGACGCAGTTTGCTTGCCAATCCTGTTCGGCGTAGACTGCTACACCCTAGCATAGCAGAAACGCGCCAGCTTTTCTATGATCTCGTGGTTTTTTGCCGTGATTCTGCCAAGCCTCTAATACAATCGCCCCTGCTTAAATCTGTCTACAGACTTGTCGGATATTGGGTATTGCGTGCCATAAGTTTGTGCAATACCCAATACCAAATCACCACGCCTCCTCGCTTCTTGTCATCAATTCATCATCATGCCCACCAGTGTTCATATCCTCCTGATTCCCGGCGATGGCATCGGCCCCGAAGTCGTCCACGCCGCCGCCCACGTCCTGGCATCCATCGCCCCTGACCTGACTTTCGCTCAGGCCGAAGCAGGTTGGGATTGTTTCCAGCGCCAGGGCACAGCCCTCCCCGCCCTCACCCTGGAAATGGCCCGACAAGCGAACGCCATCCTCTTTGGCGCCACGCAATCGCCGATGGGCGAAACCCCTGGTTATAACAGCCCCATCCTCAGCCTGCGCAAAGAACTGAATCTCTTCGCCAACCTGCGCCCCGCTCGCAATCTCCCCGATTCACGCCCGGAATTCGATCTGTTGATCGTACGCGAGAACAGCGAGGGCCTGTACAGCGGGCGGGAACGCCCCATCCCCGGCGGCTTCATCGCCGAGCGCGTGGTTACCGGCGTGGCTAGCCACCGCATCGCCCAGATTGCATGTGAACAGGCGTATGTACAATCCGCTCGCACGGGCAGACGGCCTCACCTCACCATCGTGCACAAGGCCAATGTGCTGAAGAAAAGCGATGGCCTCTTCCGCACAAACTGCCTGGAAGTTGCGGCGGCATATTCCGATCTGCTCGTGGATGAACTACTGGTCGACACCGCCGCCATGTGGCTGGCAAAAGACCCCGGCCGCTTCGATGTCCTGGTCACGACCAACCTGTTCGGCGACATACTCTCCGATCTGACGGCAGGGCTGGCCGGAGGGTTGGGTCTGGCCCCCTCCGCCAACCTGGGCGCCAACGGCATCGCCCTGTTCGAACCTGTGCACGGCTCCGCGCCCGACATCGCCGGTCAGGGCATCGCCAACCCGATTGCGGCGCTGCGCAGTTCCGTCATGCTTTTGCAGCATTTGAGGCGAATGGAGGAGGCCACGCGCCTGGAAACCGCCATCAACACGGTCCTGCAGGTTGGCCCTCACCCGCGAGATATGGGCGGGCGCGCCACAACCACCGAGGTCGCCAATGCCGTCAAGAGGCTGGCGCTGGCGTAATTGATATTGGTTATTGGATATTGGTCGGGATTCGTACGTCTCTCGACCAATACCCCTCCCTACCTGACGCTGTAAAACACCATTCCCGAAGGCAATTTGGGATAAAAATAAGTGGCCTTGGGCGGGGCGACCTCGCCGGCGTCGGCGATGCGTCGCAATTGTTCCATGCTCGTGGCGGTGGTCAATAGCGCCGCCTTCGCCCGGTATGCACGCACGTGAGCGGCGGCCAATTCGATATCCGGTTCAAACTGCAATTGCGCTTTTTGCGCCTGCGGCTCGGAGGGCACATTGAAGTACGGCCCCAGGATCAGCGTCTGCAGGATGGCCGCGGGCAAATCGGCCACCGGAGCAGGGTTTTCGGCCAAGAGCCGCGCCTGCTGGTCAGGCGTTCCTTTCAACTCCAGGAGTTGAGGCGCATGCCCGGCGGTTATCAACCCAAAAAGCGGCTGCCCGGCTTCAGCGGATTGAATGGCGGAGATCAAGGCGGCGTCATCACCCAGCGAGGTCATGTCAAAGTCATCGCCGAGGTTTCGCACCAGCGTATCGAAGTCGGGCAAACGGCCTCGCACCACCAGGCGATGGGCGGGCAAGATCACCGTACCCGGGTCTTCCATGGCAGCGAAATAGGCCAGCACATAATCATACGGGGCGGGCGACGCGCCATCGCCCTGGCGCTGACGACTGCGCGCCTGATAATTCAGCGCTGTTTCATAACGATGATGTCCGTCGGCCACATAGAGAATTCGCTGCGCCATAAAAGTCGTGAGCGTTTGCAGAATCATTGGTTCCTGCACCATCCACATCTCATGGACTACACCATGGCCATCCCGGTAAGCAGCCGTCGGCGATTGGCCGACGACCTGATCGAGCAGGGATTGTACTTCCCCTTGTGGGTCCCGATAGAGCGTGAAGATGGGGTTGTCCTCGAACCCCGTGGCTTCGAGTAAAGCCAGGCGATCAGCCTTGGCCTGGGGGAAGGTCTGCTCGTGCGGCAGAATGCCATCGCCCCACGGCCTGAGTCTCAGGCGACCGATGAAACCCAACCGTGTGGCGGGCTCCCCGTGCGGCATTCGAAAATGCTGGCGCAACAGATAAAGCGCCGGGCTTTCATCCTGCCGCAGAATGCCCTCGCCTTGCCATTCTCTGTAAAGACTGGCCGCCTGCTCGTAAACGCTCTCGAAGGCGGCGGTCTCGTCGAGTTGCGGCAGGGTCAGCCGTACGACATTGTTAGCGTGTCGCTTGCTGAATTCACGGCGCTGGTCGGCGCCGATCACGTCATACGGCGGCGCCAAAACTTCGTCGAGCGGCATATCCGGGGCGTATCGCCAGCCGCGAAATGGGAGAACTTCAGCCATACTTTTCCCGGATCAGAGCGGGGGAATGCTCAGTGGTTCGCCCAACATGTGGGTTGGGGTGCGGTGGATTGGTTGATATCCGGCTGCGGCCATTTCAGCGACCGGCGCACAGGCCTCGTCGGGTTTGTCCGAAAAGCTGGTGATCAGAGAGCCTCGATCCTGTAACCACCGGCAGGCATCCCAAACCTCGCGAGTCAGGCAGATTTCTTCCTGCCGTCGAATCTCCACCGGCGTCTCGTCATCGATCTGCCCCATGCGGGCGACGGCGGCGAGGTATTCGTTGCGGCGAAAATCCTTGAAAGGCGTGGGATCGCCATCCTGAGCAGCTCGGCTGACCTGGCGATGAATCTGCATGAGCGAAGGCCGTAATTCTCCGGCCCTGTCCTGAATCTTTGCCAGAAAATCGAAGAAGGCGTTCATGCGCCCGGCCGCGTGCTCTTGTTGCAGCCAGCCGAAATCGACAACGCCTGCCCCAGTCATGATGCTGATATAGGCCAGATAATCCTGGTTGTCCCCGGTCAGATCGTGGTATTCCGGCTGGTTGAGTTCCATATAAATGGCGGTGAACGCATCGAGATCGGCGTTTGCGCCCAGGGCTTCCTCCACCGTTTGGCGCATCCCCTCCAGGCGTGTGCCATCGATCGGCTTGTGGTTGCGACCGCGTGCGCCCAGCGCCGTCTTGTCGATATCCACCACGACAATGGTGCGCTCATCCAAAGCCAGGCCTCGCCGGTTCAGTTCGATCAACCAATCGGCCAGACATATCCAGCGGTTGGCGATGTAGAGATCACCCTGCCAACGAACGGATGGTTCGTGCGCCAACGCCTCGCTGCCGATGAAGGCGGAACCCCGCCACCCTGTGAACTCGGCCAATCGCTGATAAGCGCCGCCGTCATTGCCCAGGGTGTCGCCGATCAAAAGCAATTCGGCCAGTTCGACGCCGGGCGCGTGCAGCGCCTGAAAACGCTGAAGCAGCCAGGTCGCAGCCTGCGAATAGAGCGGATCTCGTTTGCGCAGAATGGCCGGGCTATCGAGCCCCATTTGTCGCCAGGCATGTTTCAGGCCGGGCACACGCGGGTCGAACGGCTCCAGGTTGCGGTAGACGACAAAGTCGTCAGTCAGTTCATCGAGCGAGCGTAAGTTCACGTGATCAATTATGGTGTGCAATTTGTATGATGCAAAGGTGACTTCCGTTCACGATTCACGCCATCGGATCAGGCGTCATTAATTCCCGATGTATTCCTGATGAACCATCAATTCGGCATTGAGGATGGAACCGCCCGCAGCGCCGCGGATGGTGTTGTGGCCGAGCAGGGAAAAGCGCCAATCCAACAAATTGCAGGGGCGGATGCGGCCCACGGCGGTGGCCATGCCTTTGCCAATCATGCGATCCAGCCTGGGTTGGGGCCTGAACATGCCGTCGATGACGACGACAGCCGGGTCCGGGGCCGAGGGCAGACCCAATTCTTGCGGTAGTCGGCGATAGCTGCGGAACGCTTCGACCATATCGTCGGCAGACGCCTTGGAGTGCAACTCCACGGAAACCGCTTCGAAATGGCCGTCGATCACGGGCACGCGATGGCAATGAGCGCTGATCTTGAAATCGGCGGGGATAAAAGCGCCGTCGGCATAGCCGCCCATGATTTTCAAAGGTTCGGTCTCCACTTTGTGCTCTTCGCCAAAATCGTGCGGAACCACATTGTCGATCAGGTCGAGCGAGGGGACTCCGGGATAGCCAGCGCCGGACGCAGCCTGAAGCGTGGCGACAAACGCTTTGTCGATGCCAAATGCCAGGTCAAGGGGGTGCAGTGCGCCCACGAGATGCGTGGTCGTGCAGTTGGCATTGCAGACGATGAATCCTTCCCAGCCCCGACGTTCTTGCTGAACCCGCACCATGGCCACGTGGTCGGGATTCACCTCGGTGATCACCAGGGGCACATCGGCGGCCATGCGATAGGCGGAGGCGTTGGAGAAAATGTAATGCCCGGCGGCGGCAAAGAGCGGCTCCATCTCCTTGGCCCGGCCAGATGGCAACGCCGAGAACAGCACCCTGGCATCGGCCTCGCCCGCCCTGCCCAATTTGACGGGCATGTCGGCGATCTGCCGGGGCAAGGGTGTATCCAGAATCCACTTCACGGCGTCGCCATAGCGCTTACCCGCAGAACGTTCCGAGGCCAGCAGATCGGTGATCTCGAACCAGGGATGCCCGGCGACGAGTGAAATAAAGCGTTGACCCACAGCGCCTGTAGCGCCGAGGATTCCGACAGGGATTTTCGACATGATGATTTCTCTTGAGAAGAAACGATAAAACCAAGCTCAGGTCTGGCCTAGCGATCCGTAAGCGCCAGCGAGACGATGTCGGCCAGCACACCGGCGGCAGTGCCATCGACCCCGGCCCCACGGCCCTGCAAGACCATCGGGTTGGGAGCGTAAACATCGGTGTAGAAAGCGGCCAGATTGTCCGTGCCCTGCAGACGGCCGACAGGGCTATCGACCGGCACCGCGCGTAACCCCACCTGCGCCGCTCCGCTTTCGAGCGCTGCCACATACCGCAAGGTCTGACCGGCAGCCTGCGCTTCGGCCACACGGGCGCGGAAGGGTTCGTCCAGCGCCGAGATCGCTTCCAGGAAGTCTGCGGGCGAGCCCGCCGCCAGTTCCGGCGGATACAGCGATTCGACCTCGATCTGCGAGAGCTCCAGGGGCCAGCCCATCGTCCGGGCCAGGATCAGAGCCTTGCGGGCCACATCCATCCCGCCCAGATCATCGCGAGGATCGGGCTCGGTGTAACCTTGCTGTTTGGCATGGCGCACCAGGGCGGAGTAGGATTCACCCGCTTGCAGGCCGGTGGTGAGAAACCCCAGCGTGCCGCTGAAACAGCCTTCGATGCGGCGGACATGGTCATTTGAGGCGATGAGCGCCTGGCGCAGCGCGGCGATGATCGGCATCCCGGCCCCGACCGTCGCCTCATAACGCAGACGGTCGCTGTCCGTCAATTGGCGGAAACTGGCTATCGATCCGGCCAAGGGCTTCTTGTTGGCGAGGACTGCGAAGTAGTCTTTGTCCAGCGCCCATTGCAGGGCGGGTACGGTTTCGTCGCTGGCGGTGACATCAATGACGATTGCGCCGGTCACCCCCGCCACATCGACGATGTCGAGCAAGCCCTCGTGCTGATAGCCGATCGGCGTATCCGCCAGACCTCGTCCGGCCTCTTTGGCAGCCATGGCCCGTTCCAGGTCGCCAAAGCTGATGCCCTGCGCTTCCACCGCCGCGCCGTTGCTATCGCACAGAGCGACATATTGCAATTGGATGCCGTAGCGCCACTCGAATTCGTCACGCGCTTTCATCACGCGGCGCACGACGGCACGGCCTACGCCGCCAAAGCCAAACTGGATGAGTGGGATGGTTCTCATGAGGCTGACTCAATCCGCCTGATTGAAAAAGGCGCCATGAATCCTGCGCACCGCTTCGTCTGCATCCTCTTCCGAAACCACCAACGAGATATTGACCTCGCTCGACCCCTGTGACAAAGCGATCACGTTGATCTCGGCCTCACCCAAAGCGCTGAAGACTTTGCCGGCGATTCCGGGCGTACCCCGCATGCCAGAGCCAACCACAGCCACGATCACGATGTTGTGATGCGCACGCACGCGGTCGATGAAATGGCGCTGCAATTCTTGCGATAGTTCCTCTTCCAATGCTTCGATCACGGCGGCGCTGTCGGACTCCGGCACGGCAAAACAGATGCTCTGTTCCGACGAGGACTGGCTGATCATGAGCACATTCGCGTCCACCTCCGCCACGGCCTTGAAGGTGCGGGCGGCAATGCCGGGGACGCCGATCATCCCTCTGCCCTCGACATTGACCAGGCTGAGATGGCGAATAGCCGTGATCGCTTTGACCGAACCGGCATCATCCACTTCGGGCACGACCAGGGTGGATGGGCCATCGGGGTTGAAGGTGTTGGCCACGCGGATGGGGATGGATGCTTCGATGGCGGGGAGAATCGTCTTAGGATGCAGCACTTTCGCCCCGAAATAGGCCAGTTCGGCGGCTTCGATGTAGCTGAGTTCGGGCAGGGTTTCGGCGGTGGCGACAATGCGGGGATCGGTGGTCAAAACGCCATCGACATCGGTCCAGATTTGCACCTCATCGGCATCGAGACAGGCGCCCAGGATGGCGGCGGAGTAGTCGGAACCGCCGCGGCCAAGGGTGGTGGCAATGCCATTGGCCGTGGCCGCCACGAAACCGGTGATGACCGGGACCTTGCCCTGTTCCAACAACGGGCGCAGACGGGCGTTGGTGCGGGCGCAGGTGGGTTCCATGAGCGGGCTGGCCGCGCCATAGGCGGCATCGGTGACGACGATTTCAGCAGCATCCACCCATTCCGAATCGACGCCGTTAGCCCGGAGCACCGCCGAAAGCAAGGGCGCAGCCATACGCTCGCCCACGCCGGAGACAACATCCAACCCGCGCGTGGTCAATTCGCCCAACACGAAGATCGATTGACACAGGCGCTCGAAAGAACGCAGCCGCTCGTCGATCAGGCGGCCATAGGCGGCGCGCTCGACGCCATCCTCGATCAATTGTCCGGCCACAAGTTGGTGTTTGAGCAAGAGGTCGCTGCGCGCTTCGCGGTACGGCTGCTCGTGCCCAGCCGCCGCCGATCGGGCGGCATGGATGAGGATGTTGGTTACACCGCTCATGGCCGAAGTGACGACGACGACATTCGGGTCTTTCTGGCGGGCGCGGGCGATGATCTCTGCTGTTTGGGCGAAAGCCTGGGTGTTGCCGACGGAAGTGCCGCCGAATTTGAGAACGAGCATGTTGGGTATCCGGGATTACGTTGGCGGTGAGGGGCGTATTTTGAAAATTGCAGGAGGCCGAGTAACAAAACGCCCTCCCGACAGCCGAGAGGGCAAGCACCAGCGCCTGCATACTTGAACGATTCTGTTGTGTGGCGAGTTTAGCATGGGGTGAATGCAGCGTCAAAACAGGATAGCTGAGCCGGAACCGTCTTTGTGCGATGCCGCATGACTCCATCGGCGGTTCAGCTTATAATACTGTCCAATCCCAACCATCGCGAAAGACCCATGCGTGATCAAACAATCCTCATCGTCGATGATGAACGAACTGTTCGCAGCACCATCCAGGCCTATTTAGAAAAGGAAGGCTACAATGTTATCACGGCTACCGATGGCACGCAGGCGCTGGCCGAAGCGCAAACCCATCACCCCGACCTGGTCGTGCTCGACATCATGCTGCCCAAGATGGACGGCCTGGAGGTGTTGCGGCGGTTGCGGCAGGAATCGAATGTCTATGTATTGATGCTGACGGCAAAAGCCGAAGAGGTGGATAAAATCATCGGGCTAAGGATGGGGGCGGACGATTATCTGACCAAGCCCTTCAGTCCCAGAGAATTGGTGGCTCGTGTTGAGGCCATCCTGCGCCGCGGGCGAGTCCCGGAACCGGACAACGAAACGCTGAATTTTCATCACGTCCGCATCGACGTGGGAGCGCGGCTGGTTTGGGCGGATGGATCGGCTGTAGACCTCACCCCGATCGAATATGATTTGTTGCAGGCGTTGGCCCGGCACCGTGGCCATGTGCTCAGCCGCGAGCAATTGATCGAGCAGGTTTGGGGATATGACTATTACGGCGATGAGCGGGTGGTCGATGTCCACATTGGCCGCTTACGGAAAAAGCTGGAGTTGTCGGCAGACATCGACACGCCCGAAGTGATCGCCACCGTGCGCGGCGTGGGGTATCGGTTCGAGGATGAACCGAAATGAACTTGCTCACCAGGATACGCAGTCATCTGGGCTGGAAGCTGATGCTATCCTATCTGGTTGTTATTGCCGCTGGCGCGGTCGTGCTGGTCGTCATGGTGCAGGTGCAGACCCCCAGCGCTATCGCCCGCCACATCCAGCGCATGGCCTCGCACATCGCCTCCGATCCCGGCCTTGAGGTCGATCTCCAGCACAATTTCACGTCGGCCATCAGTGAAGTGACGCTGGTGGCGGCGGTGGCGGCGGTCATTGTGGCCGTCGTCGTCAGCCTTTTTACGGCTCGCCGCATCGTCACCCCCATCCACGAAATGATGGCGGCCAGCCAGCGCATCGCCGAAGGAAATTATCAACAACGCGTGTTCGTGCCCAGCGAAGACGAATTGGGCGGATTGGCGACATCCTTCAATCAAATGGCCGATACGCTGGAACGGACGGAGCAACGCCGTTTGGAATTGATCGGCGATGTGGCCCATGAATTGCGTACACCTTTGAGCAATATCCGCAGCGTGATGGAAGGGTTGATCGACGGCGTGTTGCCGGCAGAACCGGCCACTTATCAGGGTGTGCAGAGCGAGGTTTCGCGGCTGCAACGGCTGGTGCATGATCTGCAAGAATTATCGAAGGCGGAAGCGGGGCAGGCAGGGTTGGAACTGCGCCCGATCGAACCGGCGGCGCTCATTGCCGCGGCGACTCAGCGCTTGCGATTGCAATTCGAGGATAAGGGCGTTCGTTTGCAAGAAGATGTCCCTGGGCATCTGCCAGAGGTATTGGCCGATGCGGCCCGCTCGACGCAGGTGTTGCTCAACCTGCTGGGCAATGCCCTGCAATACACGCCAGAAGGGGGCGAGGTCACGGTGACGGCCAGACAACAGGGGGCCGAGGTGGTATTCCTGGTGAAGGATACGGGCATCGGCATCGCACCCGAACATTTGCCGCATCTGTTCGAGCGTTTTTATCGGGTGGACAAATCCCGGTCGCGGGCGGGCGGAGGTTCCGGCATTGGCCTGACGATCTCACGGCATTGGGTCGAGGCGCAAGGGGGGCGGATTTGGGGGGAGAGCGAAGGCGAGGGGCGTGGCAGCACGTTTGGGTTCACGCTGCCGACTTCTGTTTCCTAGTTCTTCATCAAATCGTCATATTGACGCGGCAAGAACTTTATACTCGTGGGCTAGGATAAGGTCGTTCCATTCTATTCCACGACCCTGTTCGGAGGTGTCATATGATGGGTTTTGGATTCGGAGGCTTCGGCTTCCTTGTCATGTTTTTGATCTTGATTCTAACCATCGGTCTGGCCATCTGGCTCGTCACGCTTCTGTTTCCTCGCTTTGACACACGCTCAAATTCCCCCCACAGCTTAGTGGACAAGGAAGCCAGCCAGGAAACGGCGCTTGAGATCGCCCGAAAACGATACGCCCGCGGCGAACTCACCCAGGCGGAATTCGAGACGATGCGCCAACAACTATCGCACTGACACTTCACCTACAAACTCCACCATTCAACCATAATCCCATGCATCGTCTACAACATCGAAAATCGCTGCTGCTCCTGTTTCTATTATCCGTCACATTTTTGGTCATGGCTGCCTGCGCAGGCGGCCAACAAGCTGGTACGCCGGAGGTCAAACTGGCTCCCGAATCGGCGCTGCCTGCTGACATGAAAGACGCCCCCGCCGAAGTCAAAGAAGCCTACCGCTTCGCCATCGCCAACAAAGACCTCCTTGAGCAAATCCCCTGTTTCTGCGGCTGCGTCAATGTCGGTCATACCTCGAATTACGCCTGCTATGTGGCCGAAGATGGCGGGCCGGGTACGATTCTGCAATTTGATAGCCACGCCCTCGGCTGAGGCATCTGCGTCGATATCACGCGTGACGTGATGAAAATGCTCCCCGAAGGCAAGACCGTGGAAGAAATGCGCGAAATCATCATTGCCCGCTACGGCAATCTCGGCCCATCCACTGACCAGTAAACAGTAAGCAGTAATCGGTAGTCAGTCTGATCACTGACCATCCCAACCCATGCGCCCCGCCATCCTCGCTGCCCTCACCATCCTCCTAGCTCTGGCCGCCTTGCTCCTTCCCCTCCCGCTCGTCGAAGCTGCACCCACTGAGCACCACATCGATCTGGACGCCCGCATGTTCGCCTTCGCCCCGGAGCGCGTGCAGGTGAATTGGGGCGACACCGTTCACATCACCTTGCGCTCCGAGGATGTGGCGCATGGCGTCTATGTCGATGGATACGGCGTCAACATCGTGGCCGAGCCGGGCAAACCGGCTGAAGCGAGCTTCGTCGCCTACCAGCGCGGCAAATTCCGTTTCCGCTGCTCCGTCACCTGCGGCGCCCTCCACCCCTTCATGA
Source organism: Caldilineales bacterium (assembly GCA_024102915.1). Taxonomy (GTDB): domain Bacteria; phylum Chloroflexota; class Anaerolineae; order J102; family J102; genus JAGFJG01. Next base: position 3,039 of record JAGFJG010000106.1, on the reverse strand, counting down.
TCGGCGAACTCGTCGTCGGACCCAACCTGCCTTTCTGGCGTGCGGGCGTAGCCCTGCTGGTCGTGGCGGTGGGGACGATGATGACGCTGGGAGCGAGACGCGAGGGCGACCGCAAGGGCACGCCCCTACGTGACACCTGACACCTAAACACATGACACCAACCACTCGCCCCGACGCCTCCTGGCGCTTCGACCTCACCCGCATCCCTTGGATTTACCGGCTACTGCGCTGGCGGCCCCTGCAATTCATCTTGGTGCTGATCACACTGGCCTTTTTCGTGCTGGCTATCCTCACCAGCTTCTTCGGCACGCCCGCCGGCAACCGCAATTTCGCCATCATCTTCGTGTGGATCGTGTGGTGGGCGCTGGTCATCATCCTCATGGTGCCGGCGTTGGGCCGGGCCTGGTGCGCTATCTGTCCCATTCCAGCGCCGGGCGAATGGCTGCAACGCCAGAGCTTTGTACATCCTCGCCGCCGCACCCTGTGGACGCTGGGCAAGCGCTGGCCCAAGAAGCTCAAGAATATCTGGCTGCAAAACTTCTCCTTCCTCACCGTCGCCCTGTTCTCGGCCATCATCCTCACCCGTCCGTCCGCCACCGGCATCGTGCTCCTGGCCTTCATTCTCGTGGCGCTGGGTCTGAGCCTGGTCTACGAGCGCCGCACCTTTTGCCGCTATGTCTGCCCGGTCGGCGGCTTCATCGGCCTATACAGCATGGCCGCCCCCATCGAACTGCGCGTCAAAGACATCGACGTCTGTCGCACGCACGACACCAAAGACTGCTATCTGGGCAACGAGCATGGCTTCGGCTGCCCGTGGATGGTCTTCCCCGGCAGCTTGCAGCGCAACACTTACTGCGGCCTCTGCACCGAATGCCTGAAAACCTGCACGATGAACAACGTCGCCGTCAACCTGCGCCTGCCCGGCCTCGACTTCTTCGTCGCCAAGCAACGGCGGCTGGACGAGGCCTACAAAGCCTTCATCATGCTGGCCTGCGCCCTCGCCTATTCGGTCGTTTTGCTCGGTCCCTGGGGTCTGCTTAAAGATGCCGCCAATTTTGTGCGGATGGATTGGTGGCTGCTCTACGCCGCCGGCTTCCTCGCACTCAACCTGCTGGTGCTGCCCGGCCTCTTCTATCTCGCCGCCGCCGCCAGCCGCAAACTGGGCGATTTCCCCAAGATTTCCGCACGCACGCATTTCATCGACCTTAGCTACAGCCTCATTCCCCTGGGACTGGCCGCCTGGATCGCTTTCAGCCTCGGCTTCGTGCTGGTCAACATCAGCTACGCCTTGCCCGTCATCGCCGACCCCTTCGGCTGGGGTTGGAATCTGTTCGGGCTGCGGGATGCGGCCTGGACGCCCCTCTTCCCCGACCTCGTGCCCTATCTCCAGGTTCCCGTGCTGCTCGGTGGCCTCGCCTTCGCTCTCTACACGCTCTGGCGCATCATGGGCGAGCGCACACAAGCCCGCATCACCACCGCCGCCCTGCCTCCGGCTGCCTTCCTCACCCTGGCGACGTTTGGGTTTCTCTGGTTGTATCTCGGCTAAAGCGGACGATGGAAGACGGACGATAGACGATGGAACTAAACCATCGTCCGCGGTCAATCGTCCATCGTCTCCTGCAACCGCGCACTCACTCATGTCCGAAGACCTCATTTATCCCCGCCACTCCGCCGCAGAACGCATCGCCCTCGCCTTCGTGCTGCTGGCGCTGGTGGGGATTCCGTTGCTCGCGCTGGGCTACCAATTCCTGCTACGCCCCGCCCTTGCGCCTGTGCGGGTGATTGAACTGGTCGGGCGACTGCCCACGTCCGAACAGGGCGGCTGGACACCGGAGACCATCACCGTGCAGAAAGGCGAGCATGTGCGCCTGCGCCTCACCAGCGCCGACGTCGTCCACGGCTTCACCATTCCCAAGCTCGGCATCGAGACTGACAAATGGCTGGAACCGGGCAAAGTGCAAGAGATAGATTTCGTGGCTGAACAGGCGGGACGCTACGAGTTTCTCTGCACGGTCTGGTGTGAAGCCGGACACTGGCGCATGCGCGGGGCCATCGAGGTCATCGACCCGAACGATCCCATCGCTTCCGCCCGTGACATCTCGCCACCGGCCACCGATTGGGTTGCCACCGGCATCGACATCGACGCCGAACATCCCGGCGAGTTCGTTCCATTCGTCCCGCCGAGCGCCGCACACGGCGAAACCATTTGGACGGAATTCAGTGACGAATCCATTCTCGATCATTTTCCTGACGCCGACCTGCGGCTGCTCAGCCCTAGCGACGCCTTCGCCCGCCTCTCACAGCCCGCCAGCCCCGCCACCAGCCTGAGCGACGTCGAACGCTGGGATGTGGTCGCACATCTTTGGGCGCAGCAAAGCACGTTGCAGATGCGAGAACTGGGCGAACGCCTGTACGAACGCGACTGCACCGGCTGCCACGGCCTCTCCGGCCAGGGCGATGGCCCCGGCGCTGCCGCCATCGAGCATACCGAGCACGAATACGACGACATGTCACGCCCCGTCACCGATTTCACCGACCTGACGGCGCAGGCGGGCGCATCCGACATGCTGTACTACGGCAAGCTGGTGCGGGGCGGCATGGGCACCTCTATGCCCTACTGGGGCACGATCTACACCGAAGATGAACTATGGGCGCTGATCGCCTATCTACGAGGATTGGGCTTTGATTTCGGTCAGCCGGACGAGTAAACCTCTCTCAAATCGTCACACAATTGTCATACAAACGATAGGTCGATGTCATAAACGATTGACACAATGACAGGTGGAGCCACAGTTGGCGAAATCATTTCGTCATACATCGACTGTCTACACATTATTACAGACCGACGTCAGCCTGTAAGACCTCATCCCTTGAATCACAACTTGCCATTCTTATTTTTCGATAGTCTCCCCCTGGAGTGTTGGTATCTATTTCCGATTAGAAAATCAGCCACAAATTTCACCAATTGGCACGAATTGAAGTCTTTTATTCGTGTGAATTCGTGCCATTCGTGGCAAAAACGAATAACAACACTGTACA
>JAGFJG010000105.1 GCA_024102915.1 Caldilineales bacterium | reverse complement strand
TCGAACCTCCAACCTCGAACCTCGAACCTCGAACCTCGAACCTCGAACCTCGAACCTCGAACCTCGAACCTCGAACCTCGAACCTCGAACCTCGAACCTCGAACCTCGAACTGTACCCATGCTCCTCACTGGCCTCATCGGCTGGCCGCTCGGCCACTCCCGTTCACCCGCCATGCACAATGCCGCATTCGCTGCTTCTGGCATCGACGGCATCTATCTGCTTATGCCGCTGCCGCCGGAGCGTGTGCGGGAAGCGGTGATCGGGCTGCGGGCGCTGGGCTTTCGCGGCAGCAATGTCACCATCCCCCATAAACAGGCGGTGTTGCCATTGATGGATGAACTCAGTCCAGCAGCGCGGGCGATTGGCGCGGTGAACACCATCGTCGTGCGCGAGGACGGCAGCCTGTTCGGCGACAACACCGATGCGCCTGGGTTCATGGCCGATCTGTCCGGGCATGGCATCACGGTCGAGGAACTGCGAGCCGGTGGGGCCTTGTTGCTTGGGGCCGGGGGCAGCGCCCGCGCGGTGGCCTACGCCCTGGCATCCGTGGGCGTCCCGATTCACATCCACGCCCGCCGCCCCGAACAGGCTGAGCGACTCATCGCCGGCCTCCGCCCGCACCTCGACGACGAATTCTTAATCCTTAATCATCAATTATCAATAAATCAATCACAAAGATTGAAGATTAAACTCATCATCAACTGTACCCCGGTCGGCATGCATCCTCACCCAGACGCCTCGCCCTGGCCCGACGACACGCCTATCCAACCTGATCAAATCATCTACGACCTGGTGTATAATCCGCCAGACACCGTCTTCATGCAACAGGCCCGCACCGCCCACGCACGCGCCATCAACGGCCTGGGCATGCTCGTCCACCAGGGCGCGCTCTCCTGGCAACAGTGGACAGGCCAGCCCGCTCCGGTTGAAGCCATGGCGAATGCGTTGACCAAAAGCCTTTGAGCGCACAAACGATAAACCTGACACCTGGAACTTGACACCTGACACTCGACGCCCATGCCCCTCCGCTTCCTCACCGCCGGCGAATCGCACGGCCCCGAACTGACCGCCATCCTCGAAGGCATGCCCGCGGGACTGCCTATCGATGCGGATTTTATCGCTTCCGAACTGGCTCGCCGCCAGCAGGCTTATGGCGCAGGCGGACGCATGAAAATCGAGAGCGACACAGCCCGTATCACGGCTGGGGTGATGAACGGCCATACCACCGGCGCGCCCATTGCCCTCACCGTCGCCAACAAGGACTGGAAAAACTGGGCGACGAAAGACATCCCGCCGCTGACGACGCCGCGGCCCGGCCACGCCGATCTGACCGGCGCGGTTAAATACGGATACCCTGAACTGCGGTTGGCCCTGGAACGGGCCAGCGCCCGCGAGACGGCCGCCCGCGTGGCCGTGGGCGCCATCTGCAAACAATATCTGGCCGTTTTCGGCGGGCGGGTGCAAGGCTATGTGCTCAGCATCGGCAGTGAAACCGCCGCCATCCCCGACGACATGCCCTATGACCGGCGATTTGAACTGGCCGAGAGCAACGACCTGCGTTGTCCCGATCTGGAAGCGGTCGAGCGTATGCGCCGGTTGGTGTGGGAATGCATGCAGGCCAAAGATACGTTGGGCGGGGTTTTCGAGATGGTGGGGCTGGGTCTGCCGCCCGGTTTAGGCAGCCACGTGCATTGGGATCGGCGGCTTTCCACCCGGCTGCTGGCTGCCGTCGGCTCGATTCACGCCATCAAAGGCGTCGAGATCGGGCCGGCCTTCGCTAACGCCGCCCGCTTCGGCTCCGAAGTCCATGACGAGATTTTCCGGGATGAGGCCGGGAATCTCATCCGGCACAGCAATCGTTCCGGCGGGCTGGAGGGGGGGATTAGCACCGGCGAACCCATCGTCGTGCGGGCGGCGATGAAACCGATCTCCACCGTACTCAACCCGCGGCAGTCAGTGAATCTAGCCACGGGCGTGCCGGAACCCACCACCTATGAACGCTCGGACTTCAACGCCGTGCCCAGAGCTGTGGTCGTGGGGGAGGCGATGGTCGCCTTCGTGCTGGCCGACGCCCTGCTTGAGAAGCTCGGTGGCGATTCTATCACCGAACAGTCACCCCGATTCGAGACCTTGCGCCGGGCGCATCTGGACGACCTGCCCATGGACAATGCACCCTGGCGCTTCGGCTTCGGCGCCGCCTGACCCCTGAAACTTGGCACTTGAAACTTGGCACTTGACACTTGACACCTGACACATGACACCTCTCAACATCGTCCTCACCGGCTTCATGGGCACGGGCAAGACCGCCGTGGGCCGGGAAGTGGCCGCCCGCCTGGGCCGGGAATTCGTCGATATGGATGACCTGATCGTCACCCAGGCCGAGATGAGCATCCCTGAAATCTTCGAACGCTACGGCGAGGAGCGCTTCCGCCTGCTTGAATCGGCCATTGTGCGCCAACTGGCCGGGCAGCGAGGACTGGTGGTGGCGACCGGCGGCGGCGCTCTGGTCGATGACGGCAATCGTGAGGCGATGGCGCGCAGCAGCCTGCTGATCTGCCTGACGGCGACACCCGACATCATCATCAATCGCATCGGCGGCGACACGAACCGCCCCATGTTGAATGGCGGCGAAGCGCGGCAACGCATTCTCGATTTGCTGGCGCGGCGGGAACCAGCCTACGCCGAAATGCCCTATCGCATCGACACCAGCGCACGCGACGTGGATGCGATAGCCGCCGAGGTGATCAGCCTGAGTGAGCGCGGGGTGGGCGGGATATTGCGGCTGCCCGTGGCCACGCCGGGCGGCGGGGGATATGACATCCTGATCGGGTCAGGGACATTGCGGTCATTGCCAACCTATCTGGATGAGCGCTCCCTGTTTGGAACGGTCGCCATCATCACTGACGATATTGTGGCGAAGCACTGCGCGCTTGAGATGACCGATGCCCTGGCGGCGGCGCGGCGATCATATACCCTCATCACCCTGCCGGCGGGCGAAGCGCACAAAAACCTGGCGACCATTGCCCGGATTTATGATGATCTGCTGGCGGCTGGCCTGGATCGCAGCGGCCTGATCGTGGCATTGGGCGGCGGTGTGATCGGCGACATGGCCGGGTTTGCTGCTGCCAGCTATTTGCGCGGGATCCGCTTTGTGCAGGCGCCGACGACGCTGCTGGCGATGGTGGACGCGTCGGTCGGCGGCAAGACGGGCGTGGATTTGCCGCAAGGCAAGAATCTGGTTGGCGCTTTCAAACAGCCGGAATTGGTGCTGATCGACACCCATTCGCTTTCATCCCTGCCGCCCGCCGAGTTCCGCAACGGCCTGGCCGAAGTCGTCAAACACGGCGTCATCGCCGACCCCGACCTTTTCGCCGATCTCGAAGGCGCGGGGCCGGAGTCATTAGAATCGCTCGTCGCCCGCGCCTTGCGTGTAAAAATCGGCGTGGTCGAACGTGATCCTTTTGAACATGGGGAACGGGCGCATCTCAACCTCGGCCACACCTTCGCCCATGCTTTTGAACTGGTCAGCAACTTCGGCATTCCGCACGGCCAGGCGGTGGCGGTGGGCTTGGCGGCCAGCGCTCATCTGGCGGCGGCGCGCGGCGATTGCGCTGCCGAACTACCCGAGCAGATCAAGGCTGCGCTCAAGCATCTCGATTTGCCCACGCGTTTATCCGGGCTGGATGCCGCTGCCGTTTATGCGGCGATGGCGACGGACAAGAAACGACAATCGGGCCGTTTGCGATTTGTGTTGCCGCACGAGATCGGTCGCGTGGCCGTGCACGGCGATGTCACCGAGCCTGAGGTGATGGCGGCGCTGGCGAGGGTGTTGGGGGCTGGCTAGTACGCTGTGGCGTAGCTAAGTCAGCAGTTATCGGTAATCAGTGTTCAGTTGGGTTCTACCACTGTGATTACTGCCGAACTGTACGAGATGCAAGTCACACAGCAGATCGCTCTCAGACCACCACCCGCAACCTCTGCGGCTGAATCGAGATCGTCAGTTTCTTGACGTTCATGCCCAGCATCTCGCCATCCGCCTGCGACGGAAACCCCTCTGAGCTTTCGATTTCCACCCGATTGGTGCGCGCCATCGTCACCTTGGGATGGTCGAGGTGCTTGCCTTTCATAAACTTGGGAATCATCCACAACATATCCAGGCGGCTGGTTTTGCGCACAATCACCAGGTCAAACAGGCCGTCGTCGTGTGAGCTTTCGGGCGCGGCCAGGAAGCCGCCCCCTAAGCGCGGGCCATTACAAACCAGCGTCATCAGCATGGGGAAAGTGCGATCGACATCTCCGTAGTGGATGGTGGTGAGCGGCGTGCGATAATAGATGGCGATTGTCTTGAGCACGGCCACCAGGTAGATCGAGAAGCCGCGCAGCCTCTTGATTTTGTGCGCTTCCACATTGATGCGGGCGTCGAAACCGCCGCCGAGGATGTTGACGAAATAGAGGGGCGGGCCGGCATCGTGCTCGGCATAGCCCACGTCCAACATCCGGGTGAAGCCCCGCCGCAATCGAAAGACGGCGTCGTCCAAACCCTGATCCATACCCAATCCCCCGGCGAAGTCATTGCCGCTGCCGACCGGAAGGATGCCGAGCGTGGTGGGCGCGATATCGTCGTGATGACCGTTCGCCTGCATGATGCCGTTGACCACTTCGTTCACCGTGCCGTCGCCGCCCGCTGCAATCACCATGGCCGCCCCATTGCGTGCGGCTTCCTCGGCCAATTTGATGGCGTGACCGCGATATTCGGTCAGGGCGATCTCGAATTCCATGCCGCTGCTCGATAGCGCCTGCAGGGCCAGGTCAAGCTGGTGCCTGCCGTCGCCGCGATTAGAATAGGGGTTGATGATGACGAGCGTGTCGGCCATGTTCGGATCTGTGAATTGATGGTATTTTGAGAACTGGAGCGAAAATCTCCAAAGTGGCGCTAATTGTACATGCCATTGCGGGAAGTCTATAATCGTGGCGCTACTGTAATCCGGCAAAGGAGAATCAACATGAACGACAAAGTCAGAAGCCATATCCTCGCAAACCAGCGCGCTTTCATCGAAGACTTGAGTACGGCATGCCGCATCCCTTCGGTGTTCGGCAACGATGCCGCCCTGCACGAAATGGCGGATTGGTTGACTGCCAGGCTGAGACAGGCCGGATGCCAGGTCGAGCAGTGGCCGCTGGCAGGGGGGCCGCCGGTGGTTTGGGGTGAGATCGGGGCGGGTGAGCGCAGCCTGCTCTCGTACAGCCATTATGACGTGCAGCCAGCCGACCCGCTGAATCTCTGGGATTCGCCCGCCTTCGAACCGGTTGTGCGAGAGGGCAAGCTCTTCGCACGCGGCGTTTCCGATGACAAGGGCGATGTGATGTCGCGCATTCATGCCGTGGAAACCTATCAGGCGATCTATGGCGAATTGCCCCTGCGGTTCAAATTCTTCGTGGAAGGGGAGGAAGAGATCGGCAGCCCCAACCTCGCCCCGGCGGCGGCGACGCATGCCGCGCAGTTGCAGGCCGACGGCTGTTTGTGGGAGTCGGGCGGGTTCGACAATGAAGAGCGATACACCATCTATCTGGGTGTGAAGGGCATGCTCTACGTGGAATTGCGCGCGGGCGGGGCCGTTTGCGATCTGCATTCCGCCTATGCCCCGGTGGTGACCAATCCGGCCTGGCGGCTGGTGCAGGCGTTGAATACGTTGCGCTCGGCGGATGGAGTCATCACTATCGACGGTTTTGTCGAGCACGTTCGCCCGCCCACACCAGCCGAAGAATCGTATCTCGACCACATCCCCTTCGAGGGCGCTGCCCGCAAGGCGCAATGGGGCCTGCAACAATTCGAGGGTGGCGTCGATGATCGAGAAGCGTTGAAGCGGTTTTTGTTCGCACCGACGTGCAACATCTGCGGCATTTATTCGGGATTCATCGACGCAGGCCAGAAGACCGTGCTGCCCAATGCGGCCATGGCCAAACTCGATCTGCGTCTTGTGCCCAACCTCACGCCAGAACTCGTGCTGGATTTATTGCGGCGGCATCTCGATCGCCGCGGCTTTGACGAGATCGAAGTGGTGCGCCTGGGTTCATTGAGCACTTCCAGAGCCAATCCCCAGGCTGAATTCGTGCAGACGGTGACATCCGCTCTGGCCGATGTGTACGGCCACCAGCCGGTGGTCTATCCCTCGCACGGCGGCAGCGGCCCCATGTACCCGTTGGCCGAGGGTCTGGGCATGGATGCCGTGACCGTGGGCGTGGGCTATGCCGGCGTCAACATGCACGCTCCAAACGAAAATATCAGGGTCGATGACTATCTCAAGCACGTCGAGTTTTTGGTCGAACTGTTCCGGCGCTTCGGAAGCTAAAGCTCGTTAGAACTGCGCGCAGAAATCTAACCGCGGATTGCACAGATTTTCGCAGATTGTTCACATTTCCAATCTGCGTCATCAGCGAAATCTACGGTTCAACCGTCTGAGCGGCCATCCTTTTTTGCACATCACGTTCCACGTGTCACGTTTCACGCCATGATCGATTTGGTTCCATTTGCCGAGGATCATTTCGATCTACTGATAGAATGGACGCCGGACGCCGAGTTCCTGATGCAATGGGCGGGGCCGCGCGCTGTTTTTCCGCTCGACCACGCCCAATTGCGTGAGTGGCTGGTCCCCGCCGAAAGCGTTCCGCCCGACGCCTATTTCTATTCCGCCCGCGGTGGGGATGGTCGCATCATCGGTCACGGCGAACTGTTACGGGTCGATCACACGCACAAGAGCGCCTGGGTCGCCCGCATCCTGGTGGGGCCGCCGGAGTTGCGCGGGCAAGGGTATGGCGAAGCGATCGTGCGTGAACTGGTGCGGATCGGCTTTGAAGAATTGGGGTTGCAACGCCTGGAACTGGCCGTATTTGACTTCAATCACGCGGCGATTCGGTGCTATGAACGCATTGGGTTCAAGATGGAGGGCAAGCCGGGCATGGTGCGCGTGGTCGGCGATGAGGAATGGATTGTGCGTGTGATGGGGCTGCTGCGCGACGAGGTGCGGCCAGTGACGACCTAGCGTTGCTCGGCGATTGTCTCCAGCTCGACCGCTTTCGTCTCGAACGGACGGGCGAGCAACACCGCGACGATCGGGATCAGCATCATTGCCCCGGCGCTCAGCCAAAACCCCCGCATAGTGGGGAAGCGGGTGAGAAGCATTGCCGCCAGGGCCGGGCCGAGAATGTAGGACACGCGAGCCAGTGAGGTCGTCCAGCCCACGCACACGCCGCGGCGATCGGTGGGGAAGATCTCGGCCAGGAACACGAATGCCCACACCGAACAGAGGGCGATGAAAAAGCCATTGAGAACAAAGACGACCGACAACATGGCATCGGGCGCAAGACCCAAGCCCATCAGCAGCACGCCCATCCCCGCGCAGCCGATGATCAGCCCCAGGCTGCGTCCCAACCGATCCAGAATCCAACCGCCGCACAATCCCCCCGCCAGGACGAGCAGCGATGAGAAGAGCAGGATCGTAGACCATTGCATCAGCGTGTAGCCTTTGATGTTCAAGAAATAGTATCCCGCCCAGAAGTACAACGTCACGCCCAGCAGGATGCCGATCAAGATGGGAAGGCCAATGGCGATGTAGCGTATGTCGCTGCGATTGATGCGATCCAGGCCCAGCCAGTGCAGGACGCCCCGCTGCGAGCGCTCGTGTTGTCTGATCGCTTCATACCGCTCGGTTTCGCGCATGAAAAGCCACATCACCAGCAATGGAAGCATGAGGAGGAACATGACCCCGTAGAGCCAGCGCCAATCGAGGCCGAGTCTTTCCAATAGCAGGGGCGGCAGGATGGCGTTGAGCGGGATGGAACTCACGGCATAGACGATGGCGACGAGTCGGGCGCGGGAAACGGCGGGCGCCTCCTCGCTGATCGGGATCGTCCACATATTCGAGACGGTGGCGTAAACGACCAGGGTGTAGAAAATCATGAACGAGAGCAGTGTGGGGGTGAAGAGCAAAATGCCGAGCGCGCCCAGCCCCATCCATAGGATGAGGACGAGGATAGCGAAACGGCGGCCAATGATGTCGTTGAGCGCGTTCAGGGCAAAGACAAAAAACGTGGCGACCATGAACCTGGTTTTCAGCCAGGAAAAGTCGGCGGCGGCGATGCCATAATCGGCCAGTAGATAGGGCACGGCTGTGGCTTCGATGGTCGATAAATAGCCGTCCATCAGGGCGACGAAGCCGATGAAGAGGACGAGAAATCCCAGGTAACGGCGGCTGCGAGGAATGATTGCGGTGGAGGCAAGAGCAGTGGATTCGATTGCCATGGCGTTCGATTCAGTCCTCCTCATGATGGATGATAATTTTTTTCCAGGCGCTGCCGAACGCGACCGGGGAGATCGGAAAACGGCGGCGATGAACACGCGCGGGCTCCGATGACAGGGAGGCCAGCGGCGCGCACACCCCGCCCGATTCGAAGACCGGCGACGCGCCACTCTCTCCCGCTACGGAGAAATTGCCCAACAACTGAATTGAAATTTGCGCCACGAGGAGCGCTCCCGAAAAGGCTGGCTAAAATGTGTAGACACTTACGATTATAGCAAATTGCCAGCAAAACTCAATGGGTTCGGTGCATTCCCCTGATAATTCCCTGAGATTGTCTTGCCATAATGAAATCGGCCCGCAAGAGTTTGAATCTGTGTCCGAAACGGCAAATGGTCATGACATGTGAGCATCCAATTTACAAAGCGTTTATGTTGCCCTGTCTTCAACCGGCTTCCGCCACGGCCTGCGCGGCGGTCCGCCCAAATCCAACGCTAAATCTTCGTAGACGCGATGGCAATCGCTTTCCGATTCAAAGCTGAGATAGGCTGTTGAAGCGACCGGTATCTGTTTTGCCCCTCGCTGCTCATAGCGCTTGAAGTCTATCCGCAACGCCGGGCGAGGATCGGGACCGAAGTAGAGTTCGCCAGGATCCACATTTTTCAGATCGTTGGGTGCGCAGAACAGATACCACATGTGCAGTTGGCTGGTATCGGGCAGGCCCAGGCCGAGGAAACTGGTCGGCGTTTTGCGGGCCATGATGGCATGCTCTCGCGTTTCGAAGGTGCGATAATAGGCGAGCAGGTTGGTCAAGCTGGATTCGTCAGTCTCAGCCCAAAAATAGCCGGTGGCCCGGTGCAGGATTTTGTCCTCAGACCAGAGGGGCTGCTGCGGTTGTTCGGACTCAGTAAAAGGGCGGGGGACGAAATGAACATAATTACGCCTGCGGGCAATGCGGTCGCTGATCGTCAACGTCAGGAAGATGGCCAGGAACACGACGCCAATCGCCCGGCCTCCGAATCCGCCACCCAGCATCGCAAAGGCCGCCAATAACAAAAGCGCAAAGCTCAACCAGGTGGCGATGCGCACCTCGATTAATAAATGATTGCGGCTATCATGTAGAAAACGCAGGTAGGATCCAACTAGGCGGTGCATAACAAATCCAGTGCGAAGTTTGAGGTTCGAAGTTGGCCGCATTGACGAACACATCTGAAAACAGCGAACGAGTAGGCAGGCCAAGAGACGAGGAGATGAAAAAGCCGCTGGCATCATACCAGCGGCTCTAGGCGTCCCCAAAAGTTTGGGATTCAATCAAGCGGCAGCAGGCGCGGCCCCTGACATCAATGTCTTGAATTCGTCGGCATCGACTGTTTCCACTTCCAATAGCTTTTGCGCCAGGAGTTCGACTTTGTCGCGATGCTCGAACAGCAATTGCCGGGCTCGTTCATGCGCTTCGGTGATCAGGCGGCGCACTTCACGGTCGATTTGTTTGGCGACTTCCTCGCTGTAGTTGCGCTGCTCGCTGATCTCGCGACCGAGGAACATCAACTCGTCACGCTGGCCGAAGGTGAGCGGCCCCAGCTTTTCGCTCATGCCCAGGCTGGTGACCATCGCTCTGGCCAGGCGCGTGACTTGCTCCAGATCGTTGGAAGCGCCTGTGGTGATCTGATCGAAGAAAATCTCTTCGGCTGAACGACCGCCAAGCAGAAAGGCCATCATGTCACGGAAGCGGTTGCGGCTCTCGACGGCATCTTCGTCCGGCAACGGCATGACGTAGCCGCCAGCCATGCCGCGTGGAACGATGGTCACTTTCTGCACGGGGTCGGTGTGGGTGAGAAAATGCCCGACGACCGCGTGCCCGGCCTCGTGATAGCTGACCACCTTTTTCTCGTGCGGAGTCATCAGGCGGCTGCGGCGTTCCGGCCCCAGCCGCACTCGCTCAATCGCCTCCTGGATTTCACTCATGCCGATGGAGCGCTTGTTGCGGCGGGCGGCGAGAATGGCCGCCTCATTGATCACGTTTTCGATATCCGCGCCGACGAATCCGGGGGTCATGCGGGCCAGCGTTTCCAGATTGATGTCGTTGGCCAGAGGTTTGCCGCGCATGTGCACCTGGAAGATCGCCTGCCTGCCCTTGATATCGGGCCGATCCATCACCACCTGACGGTCGAAACGACCGGGGCGGAGCAGGGCGGGGTCGAGGATGTCCGGGCGGTTGGTGGCGGCGATGATGATGATGCCGGCGTCGGTGTCGAAGCCGTCCATCTCCACCAAAATCTGGTTGAGCGTCTGCTCGCGCTCGTCGTGACTGCCGCCCAGGCCAGCGCCGCGGTGCCGCCCCACCGCGTCGATTTCGTCCACGAAGATGATGCAAGGGCTGTTACGCCGCGCCTGCTCGAACAGGTCGCGCACACGGCTGGCGCCGACGCCCACGAACATCTCCACGAATTCGGAGCCGGAAATGGAGAAGAAGGGCACGCCCGCTTCACCGGCCACGGCCTTCGCCATCAGCGTTTTACCGGTGCCAGGATGTCCCACCATGAGCACGCCTTTGGGGATGCGCGCGCCCAGCGAGGCGAATTTCTGCGGCTCCTTGAGGAACTCGACCACTTCGGTGAGCTCCAGCTTGGCCTCATCCGCCCCGGCGACATCGTCGAATGTGACGGTGGGCTTATCGCCCGTGAACATCTTGGCCTTGCTTTTGCCAAAGCTGAAAGCCTGATTACCCGCGCCCTGTGCCTGGCGCAGAATGAACAGGAAGAACGCGCCGATCAGCAGGATGGGCAAAATCGTGCCCAGGATGACGCCCCAGTTCGCCCAGCGGCTAGGTGTGACGAAGGTGATCTCGACTGACTGTAGTTCTTGCGGGTCGACGCCCAATGAATTGAGCGAATCGGTCAGACTGACGCCCGTCTCCAGGCGGCTGAGGCCGGTGCGAGAGTCATCGACATAGGTGATCTTTATTTCATCGCCTACGAGTTCAAGCGCTTTGACCTGGCCATTATTGATTTGTAACACGACCTGATTGAGGTCCTGAACTTCGACTTCCTGCGTGGATTGGTTGTTGCGGGTGATGGAAGTGAGCAAAAAGGCGCCGATGGCAGCCAGAACGATCAGGTAAACTAAACCGTTTCGTAAGGAAGGAGGTCCCATATTGTTTGTTCTAGAGGGTAGAAAATTGAATCAGATGCGGAAATCGTGTCATGAAAATGCGATTCTCACCGATGCCATTATAGCACAGGGGTTCAAGTAATCTCTCCTGGCTATAGCGGACATCGATTCGCATATCATCCAATTATCGCATGATCACATATTGCGTGTCGTAGCGCTGATTCCCGTGAAAATGGGAGGGGTTTAAGTTTTGCAGTCGATATTCTCGACATAAAATGAAAACGCCCGGACGTTTGATCTCGTCCGGGCGTTGCGTGGTTGGGAACTATCGATGCGGGATCAGCTAAAAGGCGACAAATGGCACTGCGCAGCCATTGTCGAACTCGACCAGGATGGTGTAGTCGCTGGGGCTATCGCTTTCGAGTTTCTTATCGAATTCGAAGCTGAGTTTTCTCTGCTGGCCAGATTTGAGCGCCAGGCCGTCAGTACTCACATCGAGTGAAGCATAGCTGGCGTCGTTCTCGCCATCGAATAGGGACTTGCCTTCATACTTCACCCGATCCAAGGTTGCACCAGCCGGCCACCAGACCGACACGTTGCTGAGTGCGATGTCGCCAGCCCCAGCGTTCTCGATCTGCCATTCGATTTTGTCGTTCTTGACCTTCAGGTCGCCGCCGAAGGCAGCGCAGCCCTGTAAAGTTTCGGCGGGCGTGTAATCCACTGTGAACACCAGGTCAGCATCGCCAAAATAGTCGCCCTGGCCCTTGAGTCTCTTGTATTCGCCTGAGCCATCGAGCACCTGGAAACTGCCAACGGCGTCCAAGCCGCCATTAATAGAGTCTAGCACAGCCAATCCGCCGAAACGCATATCAGCTTCGCCGGTGTCGGTCGCAATGGTCATGAGGCCGTAGTTTGCCCCCAAAGCATTGAAGGGCGGCGAGGGAAGTGGGTAGTAGAGGCCCCATTCCTCGAAGGTGAAACTGCCGCCGTCAAAATAGCCGCCAGTGCCACAAGCCTGTCCGGCAAAGACCTGGCAGACAAGTTGGCACGGCGCACCGAACAGGGCTGTGCACAGGGTGTCATTGTCAACGGCGGGACCGCCTTGCGCCGAAATGTGGAATTTGATGTGGCCGGTGGGAAGCGGTACGAATTCAGAGGGGAGTAGAGGCGGGTTTGTAAGGCTTGGTAGTTGCCCAGGGTCGAAGTAGGGATTTGGGACAAGGTTCGTCGTGTAGCCGGTGGTGGAGAATGGCTCCAGATCAGGGCCGGCGGCGCTAGCCACCGAAGTCAGTAATAAGAGCAGGGCAAGGACGATCAGAAGTACGCTAGTTTTCCGCATGGTTGCCACCCTTAAAAGTAGTGAATAGGCGATCCGATTCGATACCTTAAGTATAGCAGTCGGTGGTGAGATTTGTCTACGCTATCGATGCATCTTGAAAGACGTAGGCAAATCTACAATGCCGGGATTAGGTTCGCGGCGTTCCAGGCCACTTTACTCGTTGAATGTCTATTTTCGTCCGCGGAATTGTTGACATGTAAGGCTGCATACGCGAGAATCCGGTAACAATTTAGTTCGCACAGATAAATAAGTATGTCGATGACTGAAGATTGAATAGCATAGCCCGATCTGTTCTCGCAGCATCCGGGTCTGAAAACGAATCGTCGATTATCAGTCGCCCAACGCCTCATCGCCCTGACGTTACACCACAGCCTGCGCACGATGACGAAAAACAATACCAACAACGCTAACATCGAATCTGTTACCAAGCCGGGCGTTGATGTTGTGGCGGCCTTTACGGAAATGGCAGCCAACTATGAGCAGACGGTGGACGGTGAATTGAGGAGCTTTTTGGGTATTGGTTATCAGGAGTTTGTCAATCGATTTCTAGAGAAAGCCAACCTTCAGCCTGGCGAGAAAGTGCTTGACGTTGCGACCGGCACCGCCAAAATCCCGTTGACCGTCGCCAGCAGCCTGGGAGAGCAGGGAAGGATAGTGGGGCTGGACATCACGCCCGAGATGTTGAAATACGCCCGTGGCAATCTCGCTCAATCGGGCGCAGGAAAACAGACCGATCTTGTGGGAGCTTCGGCCCTGGAAATGCCATTCCGGCCCGGCGTCTTTGACATCGTGATCTGCGGCCTCGCCACGCATCACATGCACGTCCCCACCATGCTGGCGCAAATGCGGCGAGCGTTGCGCCCAGGCGGCCGCATATTGCTGGCGGACATTGCGGCAACGCCATTTTGGCGCGGCTTGATAGGCAAAGGCTTGCTCAGAGTTCTGATGTGGCACTATGGACTGACCAACGACACGGCCAGGGGTCGTTCTGAGTTAGAGGCGGTCGTCAATTTACGAACGGTCGATGAGTGGAGGCAACTTGTGTCACATAATCAGTTCACGCATATTCAAATTCTCGAACTGCCCGCCCGGCACAAATGGTACCCTTCGGCGGTCATCATTCAAGGCATTGCAACCTAATCGTTAGCACAGATTCCAGTTTACCCGATCCCGTCCTGATTCGCTTCAGGACTCTTTGACAGCAAAGGTGGTCTAATATGCCAACAGCAATAGAATTGTTACGTGAAGGAAGAACCAACGAGATTTGGCGAAAATACTGCGGCTTTATCGACCTGAATATGGAGCAGTTCATGGAAATCCAGAAACGGCTACTGATGGAACAGGTTGAACTACAGAGCCGGTGCGAGCTTGGACAGAAGATTTTGGGCGAGACGCCGCCAAAATCTGTCGAGGAATTCCGTGAACGTGTGCCGCTGACGACTTATGAGGACTACGCCGACTATCTGGATTCTAAAAATGTTGCCGGTCTTCCGGAGAAGCCTGACTATTGGATTCGGACTTCCGGCCGGACAAAAGGTCAGAACTTCAAATGGGCTCCTTATCCCAAACGCTTCCTCGAGCTGGGCACACGACTGGCTTTGGCGAGTATCGTTTTTTCCTGTGCCAAAAAGCGTGGTGACTTTCCCCTGGAGGCGGACGACCGCTTTCTTTATGCGATGGCGCCTCCGCCCTTCATCTCGGGCATGTTGCCGTATGGTATCGTGGCGGAATTTCCGTTCCGGTTTATGCCAACGGTCGAAGAAGCCGAAAAAATGTCATTCCAGGAACGGACGGCCAAAGGATTTGAACTCGCTTTGCGAGAAGGACTCAGCGTTTTCTTTGGGTTAGGAAGCGTTCTCGTAAGAATAGGCGATCAGTTCAGCGACAGCTCTCGCAATATGAAACTATCCAAGAACATGCTGCATCCCGCGGTATTGTCGCGTCTCATCAGAGGTCTGATACGCAGCCGCCTCGCCAAACGGCCGATGATCCCGGCCGATCTCTGGGAGATGAAAGGCATCATTTCCGCCGGTACCGACACTGCGGTCTATCGGCAAAAAATCAAGTATTACTGGGGATGTGAACCGATCGAGATGTACGGCGGCACCGAGATCAATTTCATTGCGACGCAAACATGGGATCACACGGGGATGACGTTTGTGCCCGACACAGGTTTCCTGGAATTCATTCCAGAGGCTGAACATTTGCGTTCGCGCGAAGAACCGGGATACCAGCCTAAAGCCGTCCTTCTGGATGAAGTTCAGGCGGGCGAGAAGTACGAATTCGTAGTGACCAACTTCAGCGGCGGCACGTTCATTCGCTATCGGATTGGCGACTTGATCAAAATCATCTCGCTGCGCAATGAGAACCTGGGTATCGAAATACCCCAAATG
>JAGFJG010000053.1 GCA_024102915.1 Caldilineales bacterium | reverse complement strand
CCCCTCAGTGCGGGCCGCTGAGGGGTGCTTTTTGGCGGGTGATTTGGTAAAATTCTACCAGCCCTGCCGCTGCGCGCTTCTCAGCGGTTTGTGGTTAGGCCCGGTCGGGTGCTAGATACACCTGGTCGGGCCGTTTGTTTGTTCTGAGGCCAGTATTACAGAATACATGTTCTATGTCAAGGGGGAATTTTCGTCAGAGAGTGCGAATCGGCGTTTTGTCATCCGCCGGTGGCGGTGAGGCCATGGCGTCAGGACTGCCCCGATAGGTGAAGAAACCCTGACACCTGCCGCACATGAGGCGTAAGCGAAGCCGACTGTCTACAGCAGCAAACAGGCTCAGATAGAGCAAGGGCGGTTCAATCCTGCCCACGGCGGTTTTGCAATGCGGGCATTGCAGCCAGTTCACGCGCTCGGGGCGGATCGCCATGCAGCAAATAAGCCCAGCGCCAGCAACAGCAGCCCGCAAACGACGGCGGCGATCCGCCAATCGTAGCCGACCAGGCCAGCGGTAATGAGCACGAAACCGGCGGCGAAGAGCAGGTCAACAAAATCAAATAGTCGCTTTGGCGAGGTGTTAGAAGTCATAGTTTCTTGCGGTTTGTGTGGTATCGCTTCGGTGATTGCGCGCGCATTCATGGCCAGGCCGGTTGAAGCCCACAGGGGGGGGACTAGCGCCGCCGCCGCTCGAGAAGCTCTTCAAAGGGGTCTTCGACCTCGACCGCCGCCCCCTTCACCCTTGTTCGGGCCGATGGGGTGAGGCCAAACTCAAGCGCCCATTGTCGCAGTTGGGCCGATTGGTCGCGCAGGATTTGCAGATAGGGATTCTTGCGCTCGACTTTGTTTTCGTCAAGGCGGGTGAGCCCTTGCTCTTCCAATTCCGCCGCCGCTTGCCGGGCGATGTCAAGATGGATGCACACCATCACCAGGGCGGGGCGGTCGATCTCGGTGAGCAGGCCCAAATCAGCCAGGGGCCGGGCCAGTTCTCGCCACGCTTTCTTTGCGCCAGCTGGGAGGTTAGCGGGGGCCCGGATGGAAGCGGCCGCCGGTTGCGGTTCATGTCGGTTCAACCGGTCCGGCCGGGCCGTGCCCTGTAAGATTTTCAGGTTTGTAGGTTTCGGCCTGGGGCCGGTTTGACTCATATTTCAACCTCTAGGAGATTCAAAACCAACTTGACGGCGTAAAAAGTTAGCCACCGTGCGGTCACGCTTTCGACGAACGCCAGAGATTTCACCCGCCCTCCCCCTCCTGACGATCTTCTTCTGGTATCGTCAGCCGAAAAAGTAAATCCGATCCAGGATAGCGCAAGACCTCGACGCGATGGCATTCCCACAGTTGCGCGAGTTCTTCAGTCACCGCGCGCAGTTGACGCGTTCTTGCGTTATTCACGTTGTAAGATATGCTCGCATCCAGTCGCATAAGCGCAGCGTCGATCCGCTGCATGGTCACGGTTTCACGCTTCATCACTGGTTGCCGCCTCATGGCATTGTGCATCCTGTAAGCGGCCGCCGCCGGTGCGCATACCGGCCCATCATGGGGCGTAATCGGGGCGTAGCCCACAGGAGAGAGACCAGGCCGGGGCGGTGTCAGGCCCCGGCGCTTGGCCCTGATTCGCAATCATCCGAATCACTCATCATCGAAGAGATTTTCGTCGAAGGAAAAGTCATCGATTCATGCAACATCGAAGAGAAGCATAAACGATGTCATGCTTGCTTGCCACTCGTTGCTGCATGGTTGCAATCGTTCACCTCTTGAGGTTGCGCGTCGCTGTGCTGTGTTCGTGTGTTGC
The DNA here is from genome assembly GCA_024102915.1 of Caldilineales bacterium. Lineage (GTDB taxonomy): Bacteria > Chloroflexota > Anaerolineae > J102 > J102 > JAGFJG01. The sequence continues at coordinate 124,878 of JAGFJG010000053.1, read as the reverse complement.
GTTGCTGAGCTCGCGTCGCTGTGCACTCGCTGCGTTTCGCCTATGCTGCGTTGCGCGCCTGAAACTCGCGCCGGAAGAAGTCCAGCCTGTTGTTCAGATGCTCGCGAAACTGCGTCGAATACCAGACATGAGGCGTTTTCCCGAATTGCCGATGAACCCGATCTTCGTCGGCTCGCTGTGCGTCTATCATGTCAACCAGCTTCTGCAATTGTTCGGTGATGGCCAAAGCGTTGACATCAAGCGCTTTCTGTTCTTCCGCCATCCACACATTGCTAAGCCGCTGCTCAAGGGCGGCGATTGTCGCTTTGGTCTCTGCGATCCGCCGCGCCAGTTCTTCGGCGGTAGCCCGCGCAGCAATCAAATCGACTTCGCTTTGCGCCCGACGCTTGGCGGCCGCTCGCAGTTGCGAAAGTTGCGCCCCGGCCAAATCCGCCGCCGCTGAATCTTCCAACTGGCGCAAGTCCTCATCATTGGTCCGTTTCGCTTCCGACACTTCGGCCAATTCTTGCCGGGCGGCCTCGAGCTCCGCCGTCAATCGTTTCACCTGCTCCGCACTCATGGCCTCACCTCTTCACAACTTCGCATGTGCTGCTCATCGTCAGTCGCTCAATGGGTCTGACTGTAGGCTTGCCGTCTATGCGGTCGATCCGCTGCCGTAGGCTCAAGCGCCACAGTTTAGCCGCATTGCTGCGAGGGTCGAGCGTGCCGTCACGCACGGCCGCTTCGTAGTCTTCCAGTTGGGCCCGGGCCTGCATCAATTCCAGCTTGCGCCGCGCTTCTTTGTTCGTAATGCGTTGGGTTGTCCGTCTGTATATCATGTTCACTCACTCTCACTTTCTGAAATGGGGGGCGCTCCATTCTTGCCCATGTCGCCCCCTGGTTAGTCAGCAACGATTGCCGCCGATTGCGGCGGGGGTGCGATCCCGATTGTGGCCCGGCCGTTGGGGGCCGTCGCTGGGCTTAGTGTACATCTAACGCCTTGCCAATCGGAAAACCGCTCAGACCGGGCGATCTGCGTCAGCTGCTCGCATTGCGTCTTATTGCAGAGCAGGCGCTTCGACGCTTTGGTCAGCACTTCGCCGGTGTCCGCTTTGATGATCTCAAAAGCCAGCGCCGGCCGCCATAGCTTTTCGTTGGTCATCTTGTTGTGAACCTCTACCGGTTCGGCCTGTACGATCCGGACAAGATAGGGCTTGGTGATGTCGGTAGCTCGCAGCCAGGGCGAGGGGAAAGTTTCGCTCACGGTTTGCGGGGGGCGGTTGCCGTTTCGGGTCGGTTCGTTCATGGGTTCAGGCTCCTGTGTTGGTGGGGTTGGTTCGGGTATCGGTTTGGGTTCGGGCGCGTCGAAGTCCAAAGCGCCCTGCTCGCGCTCCGGTTCGGCGTAAATGCTGCCAGGGTTGAGGGCGGCCAGCCGCTCGAGCTCGTCGATCATGGCCTCGCTCATGGCCTCGCTCGTTTCAGCAGGTGCGCCAGCTTGCGGCCTAACTCATTGCGCCGGGCCGTGAGCCGCCGCCATTCCGCCGCCGTCGGCGCATGCAGCCCGGCCAGGATCACGGCTGCCAATTCTTGGCGAAGAGCCAGCGCTTCCGGCGGTTCAGGCGGGCGGGGTCTGCGCTTCCTGCTCACGTCGCCTCGCTTCCTGATCGGCCTGTAGCTCGCTCGCCAGCAAATCGATCTGCGTGGTGAGCATCGTCAAACGATTGGCCACATACTGGGCGCGCTGCGCTTCTTTGGCCGCCGCTTTTCGTAGCAGTTGCAAGTACTCAAGGTGTAGGTTCGGGGTCGGTTCGCTCATGGGGTTACCGGGATGGGGAGAGGGGGGGGAAGATGCCCACAGGGGGGGGCTAACATTCGGCGAGAATGGCTGCAATCTGCGCGGCCATTTCACACGCCATAGCCAGGGGCAAGCGGGGATGCTGTTGCCAGATTCCGCCGCTGAAAGCCTTATTGCGCGAGGCTGGATACTGCCGGATCGCCTGGTCGAAAAGCTGCGTGATTTGCGCCTCCACTTCCGGCCCAAGCGGATCGCCGGCGCGCTGGGCGAAAATGGCGTCAAAAATCAGGTAGCCAAATTTGCGCCCGGCTAACACGTAGACCATAGGCCGCCCTTCACGCTCCGCCCATTTCTCATATTGCGCAAGCTGTTTGCTTTCGCCGGATCGTCGCACCAGGTAGCCCGCTTGTTGAGCGGCGGCGGCGGTGGTCGGTTGATTGTCGAGAGGGTGTTGTACTGTGCTCATCATGTGTTCCTGCGAGGGTGAAAAGTTGTGAAATCCACAGGGAGGAGGAAGAGGGCGAAATGAGGCTCGAAAGTTGTGAAAAAAGTTGTGAACCCCTAAAGGGGGTTTCACAACTTCACAACTTACTTTCGTTGTGAAATTTCACAACTTTTCACAACTCTTCACAACTTCACAACTGGGGTTTTTCGGCAAGGGCGTAGACGGCTGATCGACCCCGTCCGCCCTCGTCTTCGCGACGAATAAGACCGATTTGGGCCAAGCTGTAGACCGCCCGCCGCGCCGATTCTGGCGAGCATGTGTCCGCCTGGTTCATAATGTCGGAAACGGCTGAAGGCCCGTTTTCATCCAAGAATCGCAAAACGTAACCCTCGCTTGGCGAGGGGGTATGCTTGGCATTGCTGGCTTCGCCATCGATGGCGCTTAACCAGAAAAGCCCGTCGGAAAAATGCGCTTGTCCAGCAAATTTGAAAGGCTCTACATCACGCGCCTTTTCAAAGCCAAAGCGCACTATGTCTTCGTCAGGGTCCGACTGTACGGTAAGCATCAGATCGACCGCCCCTTTGATGGCGGAGCTTCCGCGATAGTCGCCATTCTTTCCGGCGTGATGTATAAGCGCAATCGCCGCCCCGGTCGCGTCAGCCACACGGCGAAGCGATAGCATCAAGGGCTGCACGTCCTTGACGGCGTTTTCGTCGGCCCCGGGCATGATGTCGGCTAACGCATCGATGATGACCAGGGCGGCGCGCGTTTCAAAAATCAGGCGTTGCAACGCTTCGACCTCTAGGGCTTGCCGCAAATTCAACCCGGCCAAACACGTATAAGCGATGGGGGTCTCTTCGTTGGCGAAATGGGCGGAGAGAATGCCGCCCAACCTGCGACCTAAGCGCGCCGCCCCTGACTCTTCATCGATGATCAATACCGCCCCTTGCTTGGTTTCCAGGTGAAGCCACGGCTTGCCCATTGCCACGCATACAGCCATATCGAGCAAACTGTAGGTTTTCTTGCTGCCGGGCGCGCCCACGACGGCGGAAACGCTGCCCGGCGTTATAAGGCGATCTACAATCCAGGCGGGCGGCGGTTGGGGTTGCAGCGCATCGCGCGCGGTGAAAAGCTGGAAACGTTGTGAGGGAGGGGGCGTCTCGCTCACCTCCCCCCTGTGGCCGTCATCCCCGGCCACCAGTCCAGCGGATGATTTGAAGTCATCCGCTGCGCGCCCTGAAAAGCCCTCTTCCCCGCCCTGGGCCGTCAAATCATGCCCGCTCGCATGTTCTAATGGTTCCTGGGCCGTCCTGTGCCCCTGGGGGCGCTCCTGGGCCGCCCCGCCGCTGCGAAAAGCCGGGTCATAGCTGGCGCGTGTGCGCACATAGGCCAGCGCCTCAGAGATTGTGATCTCGCCATAGGTGCGGCCGTCGCTGCCGTGCCTTTCATCCCACTTTTCACGCATCAAACCGGACTGCCGGAAAATGCGATCAACCTGCGCAGCGTCGCCAGTGTAAAAGGCGAGCAGGTTGCACAGGGCCATGTCAGCTTGCGAGGGCGAAGCGTAGCCGTTCATCCGCCCGGCCATGAGTGCTTCAAGCTTGTCCCGCTGCGCAGATCGGCCAACCGTGGCCAGCAAATCGGCGTCATCGGGCGGCGTCGCGCCGGGGTCGATTGTCCGGGCGGGGTCAGGGGCCGGGTCGCTTGCCGTGATGCGATGCCAAAGCCAATCAATCGCCGTTTGCGCCGGGCGGATGTCCACAGGGGAGAAGGCCAGGCGGTGGCCGGTGAGCGCAAAATACCGCCCTCCCTGATACATCTCGACTTGCCCCCTATTCGTGCCGTCGGCGGGCAGCACGCCCCGACAAATCACCTTGACGCCCCTTCCGCTGGGCGAAACTTCGCTATAGCTGGGGAAACGGTCCAGGATATCGCGCGCCCACGGCTCTATGACCCCGCTTTCGGGGTCTCTGCAATCATCCAGATCGATCCCGACCAGGCCGCCGCCGTCGGCGAACATAAAGCCGATCCCATCCAGCCGCCCGCCATTCTGGTAGGCGTGTAGCGCCTGGTCGAAGCCGTGCCAGGTGTCGGGATCGTTGGGCAGAGCATACCGCCCGGTCAGCGCATCGATGGGCGGCTTGGTCCATTTGCCGGAGTCCTGCCGTAATGCCCAGCGCCACCCCACCCATTGCGGGATCGCCGTCAATTCGACCGGTATCTGTGCAGGATCGATGGCCAGCGCCGTAGGTTTTGTGGGGGATGCGATGGTGCTCATGATAGCGCCTCGAAAAAGTCTAGCTGTTCGTGGGGCGCCTCGACTCGCACCGGGGCCGGGCCGGTGATTTCTTGCCCTTCATCAACATTCCAGCGCGACAAAGGCAGCGCCAGTTGCGGGCCGTACCCTCGGTCCAGCATGAAGCAATACCGCTGGAAATTCTCCAAAGTCGAGCGGTAAATGCGCCCGGTGTCGACGTTGCCGATCACCATCTGCCCCGCTCCAGCCGCCTCGATCTCCCCAATGACTTCGGCCTCAAATGCGAGCGCCGGTGGCGCGCGCAAAATATGCCGGGTTCGGATCGTGCGATAGAACACCCCGCCCTCCACGCGCCCGACCACTCGACCGCTGGCACGAATTATGCTAATATCGGGCTGCATACATACCTCCGCTTGGCGATGCCCCGCTGCTTGCGGCGGGCTTCGCCGCGGGCAGGGCGCATACGTTTGTAGGGAACCGCCGCCATCCGGTCGCCAAACTTTCCGGCGGCGGTTCCGTTTTGTCACTTGCTGGGAATCGCGCTTACTGCGCGTTGCGTTCCGTTGCCGTTGGTCGGAGTTGACCGGGTCGATAGATAGGCGTCAAGCGCCTTGCGCACAAGCTCGGAAGCGCTCACGCCGTCCGCTTTCGCCTGCTTTCGCACCTGGTCAAGTTGCGAAGTAGGGATTCTGAAACTGGTCACGGGATCGGGTTGTTTCATCGGTCATGCTCCATAAAACTATTGTAATGCAGGTTCTTGCCCATTTTGCCCATTTAAGAAAGTGGGCAGAAAGTGGGCAAAATGGGCAACGATAGGTCGGTGATCGGTTGGCTAGGGATTCAGTTCTTGATGTCGCTCCCTCCACTTGTTAAGAGTTTGTCTAGGCTCTCCAACCAGTTCCGCCGCCGCTTGCTGCGAATTGCCGCTCTCGAGATAGGCTAAGTATTCCTTTACTTTCTCCACCTTTTTCGACCAATCATCGCGTTGTTCCAAACGTTTTCTACTGCGAAGTAAGTCTTTCTGCGGTTCGCCCTGGTCGCTTACCTCTTCAACGGCGGGCGGGGTTTCTGCCTGGTCATTCATTCCAAACAGATTGACCAGGTGAGCGACCAATCCTTGCGCTAAGTCAAGTGTCGAGAGATTCGCTACAGAAAGCCGACACGGGCGCGATGATTCATAAACATGTATCTCAAGTAATGCTTGTTCACGCCTCTCGATCAGCCGTACAATCTTTCCATTTTGCTCTTCGAGCCATGATAGACGCGCTTTGATTGTGATTCTCGGTCGTCCATAGTCCCAACCAGCCGAGAAACCAAGATATACGATGTCGTCTGCTAATGGTCTCTGGTACAAGTTCCGGGCGTATTCCTCGACTGCTTTAGATACGCTTTCCGCCGTCGCATCCAAAATCAAAATTTTCACGGTGTTCACCTCGTACACATGGGATCGGGTTTTGCCCATTGTACTACGCCCCCACAGAGAGGGGGGAAGGTGTACCGGCGGCCAAACCTGCGCAGCAGCAAGCATGCCGTCAATCCTCCGCATGTATGCGCCGGGCCGCCCATTGCCGCCGGTAATCATCGATGCCGCCGGGATGCTGGAAGCGTTGCCAGGGCGTGCCCCTGTACACGTCGCCCGCCCATGCTCCCACGCTGCCCAGCCAGCCCCGGGCCATGTCGGAATCGCCATCGAAGCGGGTTTCGACCAGGGCCGCAAAGCCCAGCCGGGCGATCTCGCGTCGGCGTTGCGGTGATAGGGCCTGAGCTCGAGCTCGACCGCCGCGCGCGGCGTAAGGGTTGCCGCGTGTGAATCGGCCTTTACTGTCACGGCCGTTTTTGACATCATGTTCATTCCTGGTATCATCCATCTAGGCCTCTCAAGTACACATGGGAAGGTCTCTCCGGCCGGGCGCATACTCGACATGCGCCCGGCTTTTTGCTGTCCCCTCCCCCCTGTGGCCGTCGATTGCCGGGGAAAGAGGCGTGATTGCTTTAGGCCTCCTCAACCGCCACATCAGGGAATGCTTCGCCATAATCGACTGCATGTTCAGTTAAAGGCCCTTCGTACAGTTCAATAGCTTCTTTCTGCGTGATGGGCGTCAGGGCGTCCCGTTCGCCCTGCCACTGACTGAGCGTCACGGTGAAGTAATTCCCGTTCGGCGTCCTATAAAGCCAGGTGTTCCGGCCTGACCTTTCGAAGTTGTGGCCATCCCAAAACACATCATCGGCGAGAAGGGTAGCCGTAGCGGTGCTGTAGCGCTTGCGGTCCACGATGCGTTCAAGATTCGTAGGCTCTTTCATGGTCTTTGCTCCATAGGGTGAAGATGGGGTGAAGGTTGCGCGCCCATCACAGGGCGGTCATCAAAAGCCCGGTGATAGGCGAGGATCGGTCGTGCACCATGCGCAGATCGCCAATGTCGAGGTGTAGATAGCCCCTGGTCACATCGGTTGACGCATGGCCCAAAATCAGGGCGGTGCTGTGTAAATCCGCCCCATTGCGTATGTGTTCGGTTGCGCAGAAATGCCGCCACGCATGCGCCCGGTGCGGCCGGTGCGACACGCCCGCTTTCTTGGCCATGCGGTGAAGCGACTGCGACACGCCCGAAGGGGTCAGCGCGCCGACATTCTCGCCCTTGGTCGAAAAGCTGGGGAAGAGATACGGGCCGCCGTCCCCAAGCGTGCATCGCTGTTGCAGCCATGAATCCGTAAGCTGGGCGGTAGTGCTGGAGAAAATCACTTGCCGCTGTTTTCGCCCCTTGCCAGTACGAATCAGGGCGAAGCGCCCGTTGAGGTCCACATCATGTTCACGCAGATCAGCGAGTTCGGCGGCGCGGCAACCGGTATCAGCCAGCCATACAAGCATCGTCAGGTCACGAAAGTTGAGCAGCCGCCCGCCGTTGGTATCGGTAATGATGGAATTAAGCGCCGCTGCCACCATTGCCCGGAAAGTGACCATATCGCCCGACTTGGGCAACCGGTTCGGCCGGCGTGGGCGTCGCACACTTCGCATGGGGTTTTGCGCCAGCCAGCCATTCAAAACCGCATGGCCAAAGAACGCCCGTAACACCCTGTCATGACTGGCCACGGTCGCGTCAGCCAGTCCCTTTTCTCGCAGCTGGCCATAGAACGCCAACACGCTTTCAGCCGTCAGCGATTTGTCGCCAATGAAGCGGCCAAACCCCTTGAGCACGTAACGGTATTGCCGCTGCGAATGCGAAGAGGGCGCGAAAGCCATACTGTCAGCGATGAATTGCTGCATCATGTCCTGGTTGGTCATGGCGGCGATCTCCGTTCGTCCATGTTCAGGCCTCCTCATGAATTGTTGAGATTGTGTCAGGTCGAAGCCCACAGGGGGAGGGTCAGCTGCTCAAAGTCGCCAACCGACCACACGGCCGCCGGTTGCGCCTTCCCCTCTGTGGACACTGTAGACGCTATAGGCTCTGTGGACACTGTAGACGCTGTAGGCTCGCCAGCATCCCGACTGAGCATAAAGGGATGCTCGCGCCAGCAATCAGCGCATGCGTACAGGTTCACAGGCGGCCGGGGGCCTACATCGATGCCGATCACCCGGTAAGCGCCGGGCGAAAGGGGAAAGGGTCGCTCACAGTAAAAGCAGGTCAGGTTATGCGCGTTCATGGTTCCCCCATTCCCCCATAGTCGATCTCACGGTAAACCCTGACCGTCCCGTCATCTTGCCACAGGTCGTAAACCTGCGGGCCGCCCCCGGCCCACGTCCCGGCCTTGTCGGGATTGGCCAGCATGGGCGCGCGTGGCTCTTGCCAACTGCGAGCCGCGGGCAGCGTGCGCAGCTCGTGGGCCTGGTCGCCGTCGGCGCGCTGCATGCGCCGGTAAACGCCCATGCCCATAAACACGCCAAACACGGCCGCAAAAATAGCCAGACCGCCCCCGCAAACCGCCGCCCCCGCCGTGATCAGGGAAGAGGTGTTTTCGGGTTTCCAGGTCATGCCCACGGCCGCCGCCAAAACGCCCATGCCCACGAAAGCGGATAGGCCGCCAATGATGGCCAGCGTATCGGCGGCGCCGCGTCCTTTTTCGTTCATGTTGCTTGCTCCGCTGGAAAGTGGACCAGGCCGGCGCTCTGCCAATCGGCGAAAAGCGCCCGGCCCTGGTCGGTGGATAGGTCGATAGTGTCGGGAAGTTCGCCCCCCTCCCCTGTGGGCTTCTCCTCTGATTCGTCAGCCAGGATGCTTTGCAGCCGTGGCCAGGTCTTGCCGTTCTTAGAGCCATAAGCCGCCCGGCATGCCTTATTCATGCTGCCCAGCTGCGCGTAAAGGCCGCGCACCTGGTCGCGCTCCGCCGGGGTCACAGGTTGCGACAGGTCGAAGAGCCGAACCGGTTTAGCGCCCGGTTCCCCGCCCGCCCCCGCCCCATCCCCGCCACGCGTCGCCGCGCCGGCCGGGTGGTCGGCGGCCTGGTTTTCCTGGTTTCGTCGGTTTCGCCACGGTTGCGGCGTTTTCCCAGCTGGCAAGAGCGCAATCAGGCGATCATCGGCCCGGGCCGTGGCCACGCGCTGCGAGAGGCCGTCCACAATCAGCAGCGCATCGCCCGGCGAAGTCCCTACCAGGTCCGCCCCCGTGCCGCCGCTGCCCGCATACCGGGCGGCCGCCGCCGCATCGGTTGCGCCGAACACCAGGCGGGCGGTCAAGTTCGCCTCGAGATCCTGCGACAATCCCCCGGCCCGCCCCGTGCTCTGCGTGCTGATGATCAAGTGCATCCCCACGCCCCCGCCCATACTGGCGATCTCGCCAATCAGCCCGGCAATGTTCGCGCGGGCGGCGATATTGGCCAGGTCATCAGCCACAAGGAAAAGGGCGGGGTCGCGTTGTCCGTTGCGCGTCCGGTTTTGCAACACGTCGCCAGCAAGCCAGGAAAGCGCCCCCTCGATCTCCCCATCTTGCGCCAGCACGCCATAACAGCCGCTCGCAGCTGCGAACGATTGCCAATCGCTCGCCTTTTTCGCCAGAATCAGATAGGCCAGATTGCGGGAGCCGCTGCGCATCGCCAGCGCATACAACAGGCTCTTGACCGCTTCTGTTTTGCCGCGCCGGGTCGGGCCTACGGCCAAGAGATGGGCGTTACGGTCGAAGTCCAGATACACCGGGCGGCGGAAACTGTCCACGCCCACAGCCACGGCCGCCGGGCCGCGTGTGGCGGTGGCCAGGTCCTCGGCGCTCGGCGTACGCGGGGCCGGTGACGGCACTTCCACCAAAACGCCCTGCGCAGTATCGGCCACGCGCACGCGCGGCGATTGCAGCGCTTGCGCCAGCGTAGGCCCCAAGCCCAGCAGCCGCGCCAGCTCCGCCCGGTTGGGTCGCAACAGCCGCAAGCGAAAGGTCAGGGTCATCGGCCCCTGCACCACTTGCGCCAGACCGCAATGCAGGCCCTCAGACACAACCACCGCGGCGATCTGCCGTTCGGCCCATGCGCAATACTGCGTGAGTGATGTCATAGGCCCCCCTCCCCTGTGGGTTTCGCCGATTCCGCCATGAGCGCCAGCGCCTCTTGCGCCGCCGCTTGCAGTTCCGCCCGTAACTCGCCAACCTGCCCGTTTTGCGCCTTCATGATCCGCTCGTCAAGCTCTTCGACCGTGCAAACCAGGTCGGCGATTGCGGCATGATCGACGGGGGAATAGCGGCCCCGCCCTATCATCTCGCGCGCCCAGTGGTCGCACAGTTCGGCCAAATGGCCCGGGTCAATCCACTGCACAACTACCGGAAAGGGTGAGGGGGTGATGGATGCACACATTTTCAGTCTCTCCTTGTGGGCAATGCCCACGAATCAAAGATGGGTATCGACCGGCCCATGCCGCCGGTGAGCGTCCTCAAGGTCGCTTTCAGCCAGGGCCAGATAGCGCCGAAGCATGGTCAGGTCGGCATGGCCCATGAGCTCCTGTAAGGCATAAATGTTCATCCCGGCGCGCAGGCTCCACAGGGCGAACGTGCGCCGGAAAGTATGCGGGTGGCAATGCTGCACGCCCGACCGCTTGGCGATCCGCCGCAATATCTGCCGCAATCCCCACACGCCCAAGCGCCGCCCGGTGTGCATGTTAATCCACAGGGGGGAGGCCGGGCCGGGGTTTCGCCGCCAGCGCAAATACCGCTGCGCGGCCCGCCCGCTCTTCGCCCCCAAGTACACCATGCGCGCTTTTTTGTTCTTGGTCTTGCGCACCATGATCGCCCCCGTTCCCATGTCCAAATCGCCCACATTCAGCGCCAGCAACTCGGAAGCCCTCAAGCCGGTGTCGAGCATGGCCAGAATCAAAGCGATGTCGCGCCGGTTCTTACAGGCGCGCAGCATCGCCGCCACATCTTCGCCGCTGAAGGCCGGTAGTATCTGCCGTTCCTGTTTGGGCATACGCACCAGGCGCATAGGGTTGTCGGCGATCTCCTCTTCTCTGGCAAGCCAATTCAACCAGGCCCTAAGCGCGCTGGCGTGCGCGTGCTGCCCGCCGGGATTATGGCCACGCGCTCGCAAATAAATCAGATAGGCGCGCACATGCCCGGCCGTAATCTCTCCCACATGCCCCACGCCCTCAGAATCCAGCCACTTGACCAGCGCCCCCAACTTCTCCCGGTAAAATCGCCCCGTTTCCGGCGAGAGATTGCGCGCTTGACAATCCAGCAAAAAGGCGTCGAAGGCCTCTTGCGGCGTCAGGTAATCGCCTTGCGAATCAAGGTGAATACGTTGGGCTTTCGTCATCTTGGGCGGCGCTCCGCCCGGCCTGACAAGCCCTATATCTAGTGTTTCTCAAACCTGTTGCCACTACAGCTTGTGGCGCAACTCAAAAAAAGTGGGGCCTCCCGGGTTCGAACCGGGGACCGGCGGTTTATGAGACCGCTGCTCTAACCTGTTGAGCTAAGGCCCCGAGAAATTTGCGAATGGCGAAAGGGGAATTGCAAATTGTGGGCTGGCGATTCCGCTTCACTCAGCCCATTTACCAATCACTATCTCCAATTCACCATTCGTTTTTACAGAGCGGGCGACGGGACTCGAACCCGTGATAACAGCTTGGAAGGCTGGTGTGTTACCGCTACACTACGCCCGCATTTCCAACTATCGTTTTCAGTCGTCGATATTCAGTATTTAATCATGGATGAGCAGTCTTCTCAAAACTGCCCACTGCTCACTGCAAACTGACTCGTGAAGTCGGGGCGGCCGGATTTGAACCGGCGACCTCTTGGACCCAAACCAAGCGCGCTGCCGAACTGCGCTACGCCCCGAACCGGGCAAGTATAGCGTCATTGCCGCACCGGCGTCAAAACAGGCAGGGAATTCGCCGCCCCCTCGCCACCGCCGGGATTGCACGCAACCGCCTTCCGGTATACTCTACCCCCACCACTTCTTCACTCTATCACTCCATTACTCCATCACACCCCCCATGCCAGACAGCCAACACATCGCCAGCATCCGCGCCGCCCTGCCCGCGGTCAACCAGTACGCCTATCTCAACACCGGGACCTGCGGGCCGCTGCCCCAGCCTGCCATCGACGCCCTGGCATCTGCCGCCCGCGACCAGGCCGAGCAAGGGCGCATCCAGACCGAACTCTATTTCAGCAAATACCTGCCCGACATGCATCGACTGCGTGTAGAATTCGCCAAACTTTTCGGCGCAGCCACGGACGATGTCGCCCTCACCCACAACACCACCGACGGGATCAACATCGCTGTCTGGGGTCAGGATTGGCGTGCGGGCGAGGAAGTGGTGGTCACCGACCTGGAGCACGAAGGCGGCGTCATGCCCGCCATCCTGGCCGCGCGCAAATTTGGCCTGAACCTGCGCACGCTAAGCCTGCTCGATTGCCCGCCAGCCGACGTGCCGAACCGCATCGAAGACCAGCTCACGCCCGCCAGTCGCCTGCTCGTGATCTCGCATGTCAGTTGGTCGAATGGGGCGCTACTGCCGTTGGACGAGATCATGCAGGCCGCGCACGCGCGTGGCTGCCAGGTGGTGATCGATGCCGCCCAAAGCGCCGGGGCCGTGCCGTTGGACCTCCCGGTCAGCGGCGTCGATTATTACGCCGTGCCCGGCCAGAAATGGCTGTGCGGGCCGGAGGGCATTGGTACGCTTTACGTCAGCCCGGCGGCAATGGAGCGGCTTTCGCCCACCTACACCGGTTATTTTGCCATGAACATGGAAGCGCCCGACTGTTGGAGCTGTTACGGCCATCTGGAACTGGCCCCGAACGCCCGCCGCTTTGAAGCCAGTTCCATCTATTTGCCCGGCGTGTACGGCATGTTGGCCTCACTGCAATGGCTGCGCAAGGAAGTCGGTTGGGATTGGGCGTTCGCCCGCATCGCCCATTTGCATCGCTATGCGCGGGGCCTGCTTGGCCGCAATTCCCGGCTGCGCCTGTTCACACCGGACCCGGCCGCCGGATTGCTGCACTTCTACCTGCCCGCCGACGTCAGTCCGGAGTTCATCAATTCAGAGCTGATTCGGCGAGATTTGCGCATCCGCACCATCCCGCACATGGCCTGCCTGCGCGTATCCACCGGCTTCTGGAATACCGAAGAAGAGATCGACGAACTGGCGGCGGCGTTGGAAGAATTGTTGGAACAGCCCGCATGACTCAGTTCAGGCGGCCAGATGGGGGAACGCTTGCCATTGCGGCGATCGGACTGCTTGTGGCCGTCCTGTCCCTCGCCATCTGGGGATTCACACCTCATGGCGGCCTGGCGATGCTTTATGGCTGGATGCTCCTGGCCTTTGCCGTCAAAGACATCCGGGAGCGCCGGGTTCCGAATCGCTGGCTGATCGTGGCTGCGCCCATCGTGGTCGCCCTCAGCCTGTTGACGGATTTCATCTCGCCTCTCTCGATGCTTGCGGGCGGGCTGTTCGGCCTGACCATCGGTCTCGCTATTGCCGGGCGCTGGCCGCAAGCGCTAGGCATGGGTGATGCCAAGCTGGCCGGGTTGCTCGGCCTGATGGCGGGGTTCCCCGGCATCCTCTTCGCCCTACCGTTGGGGATGATCGCCGGCGGTCTGGCCGCGCTGGTGTTATTGCTCAGCGGGCGGGCGCGCGCAGGCCAAACTTTCGCCTACGCGCCCTATCTGGTCATGAGCGCCTGGCTGATATTGATCATCCCCGCCGCCTGAGTCTTGGCAAATGTCGTGAATTGCGCTGATCACGACAATGCTGCATCACTCCATCTCACTGATCTCACCCGTAATTGCTCGCTTATTGGACGCAAAACCGCATTAAGCGCACAGACCTTTCGAGGGGGTTTGGGGGAGTGTAACATCCCCCAAACGGGGGAGCGGGGGTATCCCCCGCAAGACTCGTTATCTAGTTGCGGTGCAGGTGATATTTTTCTAGCTCGTCGCCTGCGCTTTGTCGCCCCGCACCAATCGCAACAAGGCACGGACGCCAGCGACCAAAGTATGGAAAACCCAGGCGAAGGGGCGCAACAACAGATCGAAGAAAGCGTTGATGGCCCCGAGGATGCGTGCACAGAATCGCAGGAACGGCCCCAGGATTTCCTGCGCCCAGGGCGTTCGGGCGTACCCAACCGTCGCCAGGATGATCAGAATCGAGGCGATGAACTTCTGGATGGGTTGGATGTGGATTTCGTGGCCGAGGAAATAGGTGATATCGGCGACCATGAGCTGGACGCTGATATTCAGCACCAGCAGATAGGCGGCAACGACAAGGACGGGCTCGCGTTCGATCAGAACCGTGAAGACCTGCGCCGCGAATCGCATTGTCACGATGCCCAGGGCCACGCCCAGCATGACCACCCACAAATGGCTGCTCAAAGCCACCGCCGCCACCACATTGTCCAGGCTAAACGCCAGATCGGCTAACTCGACCGACACCACCACGCCCCAAAAGGACTTTTCCTGCAACCCGGCGCTGTCCAGACCACTGGCGTCGCCCTCGTCGCCGTGATGCGAACTGCCCAAATGGGCGATAGAGATTTTGAATAAATAGAAAGCTCCCAACAGCCGCAGCCATGGGTTCTGGATCACATAGGCCGCCAGCAACAGCATCAATGCTCGTCCGGCATAAGCGCCCAGCAACCCGACCTTCAACGCCGCGGCCCGCTGCCCGCCCAACACCCGGTCGCCCCAGCCCTTAAACCCGCTTAACTGTTTGGGCCAGGGGATCGGCTCATTCGCCGGTAACACCGAGACCATGGCTCCCAATACCGCCGCATTGTCGATGGAAAGAATCCCTTCCAGGAAAATCAGTTGTACGACAATGAACAGAACTTCGAATGGCGTCACAAAAAACTCCGTGATTCTGGGACAATTTCGAGTGGTTGCGTGAGTTGTTGTCCGCTAGAAACCGGGCAACTATAGCACGCACAATGGCGGCACGTCAACAGGTTTTCAACGTTGCTTCGCCGCATGTCATCTGCTATCCTTTCCATTTGGCATCGTACCAACCCTTGTGCAGTTATCAACCCATGACCCATCCCCGCCTTTACATTCCTGGCCCCACCGAAGTCGCTCCTGACGTCCTCGCCGCGCAAACCCGGCCTCTGGTTGGTCATCGCAGCGCCGAATTCAGCGATCTGTTTTACGGCATCGCCGCCAAACTGAAGTGCATCCTGCAAACCGAACAAAACGTCTTTATCCTCACGGCGTCTGGCTCTGGGCTGCAAGAAGCGGCAGTACGCAACGCGGTGCGGCCCGGTCGCAAAATTTTGAACGTGGCGGCGGGCGCGTTCGGCGACCGCTGGCAGAAGATCGCCGTAGGCAACGGCTGTGAATCGGTGCGCGTCGATCTGGATTGGGGACAGCCCGTGCGGCCTGAGGATGTGGACAGGCATCTGGCCGCGGGCGGATTCGATGCCGTCACCATCGTGCACAACGAAACCAGCACCGCGGTGATGAGCGATGTCGCCGCAATCGCCGAACTGGTTCGAGCCCGCTACCCGGATGTGCTGATTCTGGTCGATGCCGTGTCATCTGCGGGCGGGGCGCCGATCCATTTTGATGACTGGGGTCTCGACCTGCTCTTGACTTCCAGCCAGAAAGCTCTGGCCCTGCCGCCGGGGCTGGCCTTCGCCGCCGCCTCCGACCGCTTCCTGGCCCAGGCTGCCGAGGTCCCCCATCGCGGCTGGTATTTCGACCTGGTGCTGCTGGACAAATACTTCCGCGATGGCCGCACAACGCCCGCCACGCCCGCCATCGGGCTGCTCTACGCCGCCGACTGCCAGTTCGACCGCATCCTGGCCGAGGGCATGGAAGCGCGCTGGGCCAGGCATCAGGCGTGCATGACCATGACCCACGCCTGGGCGCATGAACACGGCTTTGAGTTGTTCGCCGCCCGGGGTTACGAATCCCGCACCGTCACCTGCATCCGCAACAATGTTTCGATTGATATTCCCGCCATGATCAAACACGCCCGAAGCAAGGGCATGGTGATCGGCAACGGCTACGGCCAGCTCAAAAACCAGGCTTTCCGCATTGCTCACATGGGCGAATTGACGGAAGCGGACATGGCGGAATTGTTCGGTGTGCTCGATGACTATCTGGCAATCTGATGCGTGATGAAATGATGAAGTAGGCAGTGCGTCGGACGACGGAATACACTGTACGCAACACGACCTTTCAATCCCAAACAAAACATCTCTCCCCATATCGATACCATTCAAACTCCCGGAGAATCAAAATGTCTTACGAAATCGAATCTATTATCGCCCGTGAAATCCTCGACAGCCGGGGCAACCCCACCGTTGAGGTCGAAGTCGTCACAGCCGATGGCGACGGCGGCCGGGCATCGGTGCCCAGCGGCGCCAGCACCGGCATCCATGAAGCCGTGGAATTGCGCGACGACGATGTCGATCGCTTTGGCGGCAAAGGCGTCATGCAGGCCGTCGATAATGTGAACAACGTGATCGCCGACGCGCTTTATGGCGTGGACGTGATCGAGCAGACCACCATCGATGCCATTTTGTTGGAATTGGACGGCACGCCCAACAAAGGCAACCTGGGCGCCAATGCCATTCTCGGCGTGTCGTTGGCCTGCGCGCATGCCGCCGCCGCCGCCACCGGCCTGTCCCTGTACCGCTATCTGGGCGGGGCGGGCGCTCGCACCCTGCCCGTGCCGATGATGAACATCCTGAATGGCGGCAAGCACGCTGTGAACTCGACTGATTTGCAGGAATTCATGATCATGCCGGTCGGTACGGACAGCTTTGCGGAAGCGCTGCGCATGGGCGCTGAGACTTATCACGCCCTGAAAAAGGTGCTGAAAAAGAAGGGTTACAGCACCAACGTCGGCGACGAAGGCGGCTTCGCGCCCAGCCTGGGCTACAACGCCGAAGCCATCGAGGTCATCCTGGAAGCGATTGAAAGCGCGGGCTATGTTCCTGGCGAGGATATCATGATCGCCCTGGACCCGGCCTCCAGCGAAATCTACGACGCCAAGACCGGCCTCTATGACCTGGCCAAAGAAGGCCGCAAACTTTCCAGCGCCGAGATGGTCGAATTCTATGTGGATTGGGCCAATAAATACCCGATCATCTCATTGGAAGATGGCCTGGCCGAAGATGACTGGGCGGGCTGGAAGCAGCTTTATGCCGCCCTGGGCGACCGCGTGCAACTCGTCGGCGACGACCTGCTGGTCACCAATACCGAGCGCATCACCATGGCGATTGCCGAAAAAGCCTGCAATTCCTTGCTGTGCAAAGTCAATCAGATTGGCACCCTGACCGAATCCATCGCTGCGGTGGAAATGTCGCAGCGCGCGGGCTGGACGGCTGTCGTCTCCCATCGCTCCGGCGAGACCGAAGACACCACCATCGCCGACCTCGTCGTGGGCCTGAACACCGGCCAGATCAAGACCGGCGCGCCGGCACGTTCTGACCGGGTGGCAAAATACAATCAACTTCTGCGCATCGAAGAAGACCTGGGCGATGCCGCCGTTTATCCCGGTCTGGCAGCGTTCACCAACCTTCGGCGCTAGGCAGCACGGTTCAAGGTTCCAGGTTCGAGGTTGAATGCCAGACCCTGGAACGTCGCGTTCAGACAGCAAAAGGGCGGCCACATCGGTCGCCCTTTTTTTGCGACTTAAAAAGCTTACCAAGCTTTCACCGGTGACCGCTGATTATCCCGATCTCAATCCATCTGCGAAATCTGCGGTTCACAGGAAATGATCTTTTTCGCCGGTTCAGGCTGGCGAAGTCTGGGCATCTTGCAGGGCGATCTCGACTTTGGCCCGACGCCCCATTTCCTCGCGCAGGCTGTGAATATCGGCAGGGGCCAAGTAGGCCGTGACCGCGAGGAAGACAGCGCCAAGCAACCATGCCACCACCGATAACGAAAGGATGGCATTGCCCAACGTCGATTGCGTGGCGATGATGCCTGCAAGCAGAGGCGCGGCCGCAGCCCCGGCGCTTTCGATGAAGTATTGCACCGAAAGCGCGGTGCTGCGCACCTCGGGCAGGGTGATGTCGTACACCGTGGAGAGGACATTCGGCGCGGCCAGGGGGATGAAAATCGCTGTCGCCAGCATGAGGATCATGAACAGGCTCTGGTTTTCAACCGGGACATTCATGGTCAAAAAGAGCAGCACGGCCCCACTAAGGACGCCCGTCAGCGCGACCAGCAGGCGACCGCGCGGCGTGCGCTTGAAGAAGAAATCGCCGAGGACGCCGCCCAGAAAGTAGCCGAATGCCAGCACAAGGATCGCCGGAGCCATGGTCATGAGGATGGCCCCTTCGCTGTAATCACGTTCGGTTTCCAGGTAGCGAAAGAACCAGTACGTGATGATATTCCAGGGAAAGACGCCGACAAAGCCCTGGGCGTAGAGCAGCAACAGACTGCGTTTGCGGAATAAGCCCCTCGCCTTGCCCCATTCAAACTTATATTCGACTTGCTCGTCGATCCCGGCCATTTCCGGCTCGGCCTGGCCTCGCGGCGCATCCTTCACAAAGAAGAAGATGAACACAGCCAGGATCAGTCCCAGGCTGCCGGTGATGTAGAAAACAGCGCGCCAGCCCATCAGGCCGCTGAGCAGGGTGGCGGCAATCAGGCCGACGAGGTAGCCCAACGGCTGCGTCAATTGCAACAGCCCGTAAATCTTGCCCCGAAGCTCCGGGCCGAAGTAATCGGAGATGAGGCTGTAGATGCCGGGATAGCTGGAGTCATCGATGCCGGTGGTGGCGCGGGTCGCCAGGAAGGAGGGGTAAGTTGGGGCAATCGCGCTCAGCCAGGTCGTCGAACCCCAGATAGCCGATGCCAGAGCCAGCAGCCTGGGGCGAGAATAGCGGTCATAGAGATAGCCCCACACAGGATACATGATCGCCCCCAGAATCAATGCCCCCGTAAATACCGCCCCCATAGCCACTTCGTCGATGCCGAACGTCTCCATGATCGGCGTGGTCAGCGGGCCAATCAGGAGCTTATCCGACTGGTGCAATAGCATAAAAGTGAAAAAGATGACGACGGCGATCCAGCGATTCTTGTGCATGATGCACCTTCTCGGGGGATGGGAAGAAAACTCGGCGATGAGCGAATCTGATTAATCCCACGAATGGTATGCGAGCGAACCGGGAAACGCAACAGAGGCGCAAAGCAGGCAAGGAGGACTTCTTGTGAAACCGATGAACAGAATTGGTGTTATAATTACTGTCATCAACCCGTTGTCAGATTGCCTTTGAATCACAAGGATAACCTGACGCAGTTCACCACAACCAAATACATACCGGGCAGATCGAAATGCCCAGGGAGCAGATGCCTATCGATTGATTTCAAATATTACTCCATCTCAATAATGTCTAAACTTGATTTCGATATGATCCCTACATTCATAGAAAGTTCTTAGAGGAGAACCTACCATGACTCTTGCATCACTTTGTATCGGGCTTTTTGCCATGCTCATCGGCTTAGCCGTTTGCTTCAACGGCTATCGCTGGTTTCTCATCTTCCTGCCTATCTTCGGCTTCTTCATCGGCTTCTTCGTCGGGGCCGGGGCCATGCAATCCCTGTTCGGGGCAGGCTTTCTCGTCTCAGTTTCCAGTTGGGTGATCGGCTTTGTACTGGGAGCGATTTTCGCCGTCCTCTCCTACCTGTTCTACTTCATTGCCGTGGCATTGATCGGCGGCGGCTTGGGCTATGCCCTCGTCGTGGGCGTCCTGCAGGCGATTGGATTGGATATGGGCCTGATCGTGTGGCTGCTAGGCGTGGTTGGCGGCGTGATCGCCGCAATCGCCACCATTGTCTTGAATATCCAGAAATGGGTGATCGTCGCCTTCACCTCCGTGGCCGGGGCCACTGTCATCATCGGCTCCTTCTTCTTGGCATTCGGTAAACTCGCGCCGGAAGACTTCTCCCGCAACGCCGTGCGCATGATCATCGACGATTCCTTCCTGTGGCTGGTATTCTGGCTCTTGCTGCTCGTCCTGGGTTTCCTCGCCCAGATTGCCACCACCCGCAACTTCGTCCTGGAAGCGCCGGAAAACCGCATCTAGGCCTCATGGTCGAGGTATTCGTTTTCGAAGAGCCGCCCATTGTGGCGGCTCTTTTATTTGCGACCGGGATTACCCAATCTTACCCCTCGACCCGGCGCTGAATCTCCGCCCGCACGGCCGGCGCCACTTTCGTTCCCAATAACTCGATTGCCCGCAGCATCTTGTCGTGAGCGATGGCGCCCAGGCCAAGTTGCAACAAGAATCGTTGGTGATGGAACAGATCGTACTGGTACAGGATTTTCTCGATCACTTCGTCCGGGCTGCCCACAAAATCGGAGCCGCGCAGGCCGCGAGCCGACTCGAAATGCTGCCGCGTGATCGGCGACCAGCCTCGCTCCCGCCCGATGCGGTTCATCATCGTGGCATAGCTGGGGAAATAAACGTCAGCCGCCTCCTGTGAATCGTCGGCGATGAAACCATGTGAGTTGATGCTGACCGGCAGGAGCGCCGGGTCATGTCCGGCCAGACGAGCGGAATCACGATAGAGTTCGACGAAGGGCGCAAAACGTTCGGGCAATCCGCCGATGATCGCCAGCGCCATCGGCAGCCCCAGGGTGGCCGCCCTCACCACCGAAGCCGGGGTGCCGCCGACGGCAATCCAAACCGGGATTTTCTGTTGATACGGGCGAGGGTACACGCCGAGATTGTCCATCGCCGGACGATGCTTTCCTGACCACGTGACGCGTTCCGACTCGCGCAGTTTCAACAGCAGCTCCAGTTTCTCGGCGAACAATGCGTCGTAATCACGCAGATCATAGCCGAAGAGGGGAAAGGATTCGATGAACGAGCCTCGCCCGGCCATAATCTCCGCCCGGCCTTCGCTCACTAAATCCAGCGTGGCGAAATCCTGAAATACGCGCACAGGGTCATCGGAACTGAGCACTGTCACGGCAGTGGAAAGGCGGATGCGTTTGGTGCGCGCCGCAGCCGCAGCCAGTAATACCACCGGGGCCGAGGCGACGAAATCGGGGCGGTGGTGCTCGCCCACGCCGAAGACATCCAGCCCGACCTGATCGGCCAGTTCCATGGTTTCGAGCAAATCCTGCACCCGCTGCACCTCGCTGACCATCCGCCCGGTCGCCGGATCGGGGACGCGCTCCACAAAGGAAAAGACGCCGATTTCAAACGCGTCATTGCGATAATCGTTTGCCATTATCGTTCTCCTGGCTTCAAGGTGTTGGGTATACCATTATACACATCGAGCTATGATGAGCGAGGGAGAGGAAGAGGATGGGGTCTCGCGTACCGAGGCGTAAAGAAGTCAACAGTTTTCAGTGATCAGTATTCAGTGGAAGAACACAACTGAATACTGATCACTGCCTACTGATTACCGCCGAACTGCATCATTTCACGACAGGTTGGCGCCGAGCCGGGCTAACACCCGCTCGAAGCCGGGGAATGAATCTGATACGCATTCCGCCTCTTCAATCGCCGTCACGCCCTCCGCCATCATGCCCGCCACCGCCAGCGCCATAGTCAGTCGGTGGTCGCCATGCGAATGCACGCGCGCGCCCACCAATTTTGTCGGCCCTTCCACCACGAATCCATCGGGCGTGGCCTCGATCCTGGCTCCCAATTTCCGCAATTCCTCGACCGTAGTGGCGATGCGGTCGGTCTCTTTCACCCGCAATTCGGCGGCATCCTTCACCACCGTTGTACCATGCGCCTGCGTGGCCAGCACCGCAAACACCGGCAACTCATCGATCAGGGTGACGATATCCGCTCCTCCCAGGGTAATCGCCTGCAAATGGCCGGGCCGGACGTGCAGGTCGCCGGTCGGCTCGCCCACCGCCTCGCCCCAATTGTCCATGCTCACTTCCGCACCCATTTCGATCAGCGCATCCAGCAGGCCGCGCCGCGTAGGATTTACGCCCACCTCAGTGAGGTGCAGGTCGCTGTCGGGAACGACCGCCGCCGCGGCCAGCAGAAATGCCGCGGACGAGAAATCGCCGGGGACAGTGATGTCGAGCGGGGTAAGAGGCTGGCGGGGTTGTTCGATCGAGAGGGCGGAGCCAAGTCTTCGCACCGGCGCCCCCATCGCCGCTAACATGCGCTCGGTATGATCACGGGCGGGGCCAGGCTCGCGCACAACAGTCAGGCCAGCAGCAAACATTCCGGCCAGCAACAGGCAGGATTTCACCTGGGCGCTGGCGACGGGCATCTCGTAATCGATGCCGGAAATTGCGCCGCCCCGAAACGAAAGCGGCAATAACCGCCCGCCATCTCGCCCCGCGATATCCGCGCCCATCATTCGCAGCGGCTCGACCACCCGTCGCATCGGTCGCTTCCGCAACTGTTCGCTGCCCACAATCACGCTATGGAATGGTTGCCCGGCCATCAAGCCCGCCAGCAAACGGGCGGTGGTGCCGCTGTTGACGCAATCGAGCGCTTCCTCCGGCTCCTGCAATCCATGCAAACCCCGGCCATGAATCCGCCACTCGCCCGCGGACGATTCATCGACCTGAACGCCCAAGCGGCGGACAACCCCCAACGTCGCCCGGCAGTCGCCGCCATCCAGATAATTGCGCACGCGGCTTTCGCCTTCGGCGATGGCGGCAAAGAGCAGGGAACGGTGTGTGATCGATTTGTCAGCGGGCACGGCGGTCGTGCCGACAAGCGGGCCGGGGGCGATGATGAGTGTTGTCATGTTTGCAGGAAGCGGGTGGCGGGTAGCAGATGGAAAGTGGCAGGTATCACGGAACTCGGAACTCGGAACTCGGAACTCGGAACTCGGAACTCGGAACTCGGAACTCGGAACTCGACTATACCATCCCCGCCGCACGAAGCTGAAAGTCCGAAACGGTCAATGAGAATGACGAGTCGATTCCTGGCGGCTTTAGCGGATTCTCGCGGCATCGTTTTATAATCTGCGCATGCGTAAGTTGATTCTGGCGCTCCTTTTCGGTCTTCTGGTTGCAGCATGCAGCGCCCCCGCACCGCCCGCAACCCCGGCCACCGAAGCCGCCACGCCAACACCGACGATCCCCCCCAACCCTCCCCCCACGTCCCAACCCGCCCGGCTGACGCTCTGGCTGCCGGATTGGATGGTGCTGGACACGCCAGAGGCGACCGACGCTTTGCAGGGCACAATCGATGCCTTCACTGCGGAGTCCGGGGTAACGGTTGACGTTATCGCCAAGCCGCCGCGCGGGGAGGGCGGTTTGCTCGATTTTCTGGCGGCCAGTTATCCCGTAGCGCCCGGCATCCTGCCCGATGTGATCGCCCTGCCCTTCACCGATGCGGAGCTGGCAGCCGACGCCGATTATCTGCAACCGCTCAATTCCTTGCTTTCCTCCGAATTGCAGGATGACCTGTTTCCATTCGCCCAGGACATCGCCCGTCGCGGTGAAGCCCGGCTGGCGATTCCGTTTGCCGCCAACTTCGAACACCTTGGATTCCAGCTCTCAGCCGTTTCCGAGCCGCCGGTCGATTGGCAGGTCGTGTTGGATTCCGGCGTGACCTACGCCTTCCCGGCTGGCGGCAACGAAGCTGTGCTGACCGATGCGTTGCTCGTCCATTACCTGAGCAGCCTCGGCGCCGAAACCAATCCCAGAAATGAGCAAGCGCTACGCCGCACTCTCACATTTTATGACGAAGCCCGCAAACGAGGGCTGATCGATGTTTCGACGACGCGGTCGGACAATGCCGCCGCCACCTGGCAGCGAGTTCTGCAGGGCCAGGTGGAGATGGCGCACACTGCATCCGACCTGTGGCTGGGTGATCGGGAACAGGCCACGATCTTGCGCTTTGGCCCAATCCCCACCGCCGACAGCACGCCCCGCGCGATTGCACGGGGATGGGCTTATGCCATCGTCACCGCCGACGAAGAACGCCAGGCCCTCAGCGCCAACCTGATCGAACGGCTGATGGCGCCGGAAGCGCTGGCCGAATGGAGCGTGACAGCCGAACGCCTGCCGACGCGGCGCGCCGCTTTGGCCCGGTGGCCCGGCGGGAATTACACGCTTTTTGCCGGCGAAACACTGGAAAGCGCTACCCGTCCGCCTGACTGGGCGGCCGATACTGTCTTGGTGCGCAGCCTGCACCGGGCGATGATCGATATCCTGAACGGCGCAACCGATATCGAGAGCGCTGTGCGAACTGCTGTCGAGAGTTGGTGAGCGATGGACCGACTCTACACGCCCTGGCGACGCAGTTATGTCGTCAACCAGAAGCCGACAGACTGCCCATTTTGCGACTACATCACCGGCGACCCCGGCCACGATGCGGAAAACCGCATCCTGTATCGCGGCGAATACGCATACATCATCCTTAATCGCTTTCCCTATAACAGCGGTCATCTCATGGTGCTGCCGAATGTTCATGTCAGCACGTTGATGGAACTAGATGCGGATTGCCAGACCGAGATGATGCAGATGACCACGTATTGCACGTTCATTCTGGAGGAAGCCTATCATCCGCAGGGCTTCAACATCGGCGTGAATATCGGGGCGGCGGCGGGCGCGGGGATGGCCGCACATCTGCATTTCCACATCGTTCCCCGCTGGAACGGCGACACGAATTTCATGCCGGTGGTGGCGGAGACACGCGTATTGCCGGAATGGTTGGATGAGACTTACGAGCGGCTGCGCGCCATCGTCGATAAGCATCCGTTTGTGAATGATGAAGTGATGAAGTGATGGTGGGTCCCTCTACTCCTTTACTCCATTACTCATTACTGCATTCAGCTTCCCCCCTTTATCTTCAAGAAGGACTATCAAAACCATGGATTTCAAACTCAGCGACGAGCAGGAAATGATTCGGGAGGCAGCCCGGGATTTCGCTCAGGGTGAGATTGCGCCAGTGGCCGAGCATTATGATCAGTCGGGTGAGTTCCCGCTGCCAATCATCCGCAAGATGGGCGAGATGGGATTCATGGGGATCGAGACGCCGGAGGAGTATGGCGGGGCCGGGCTGGACGCCATCGCTTACGTGTTGGCGATGGAGGAGATCGCCAAGGCCGACGTCGCCACCTCGACCATCATGTCTGTGAACAATTCGCTTTACAGCCACGGCATTCTCACATTCGGCACGGATGAGCAGAAACAAGCCTGGGTGACGCCAATCGCTTCGGGCCGGGAAATCGGGGCGTATGCCTTGACCGAGCCCATGTCGGGTTCTGATGCCGGGACCATGAGCACGCGGGCCGAGCGCAGCGCCGATGGAACGCATTATGTGATCAATGGCCGCAAATCGTGGATCACCTCCGGTCCGGTGGCGCATCGTCTCGTGCTCTTCGCCAAAACCGACCCCGACGCTCAACCCCAGCATCGCGGCATCTCGGCCTTCCTGATCGACGCCCGCCTGCCCGGTTTCTCCACCGGCAAAACTGAACCCAAGCTAGGCATCCGCGCCTCGGCCACCTGCGAGATCATGTTCGATGACTACAAATGCCCGGCGGAAAATCTGCTGGGCCGGGAAGGCGAAGGCTTCAAGATTGCGATGACGGTGCTCGACGCCGGCCGTATCGGCATCGCTGCCCAGGCATTGGGCGTGGCGGAAGCCGCGTATGAGGCCAGCCTGCGATACGCCCGCGAGCGCGAGGCGTTCGGCCAACCCATCGGCGCGTTTCAGATGATCCAACAAAAGATCGCCGACATGAAATCTCGCATCGAAGCCAGCCGCCTGCTCATCTATCAGGCGGCGCTGGCCAAAATGGAAGTCAAATCCAGCGGCAATCGCTACACGACCGAGGCCGCCATCGCCAAGCTCTTCGCCTCTGAAACGGCCATGTTCGTCACCCATCAGGCCGTGCAAATTCATGGCGGCATGGGCTACTCCAAAGAACTGCCGATCGAACGCTATTTCCGCGACGCCAAAATCACCGAAATCTACGAAGGCACCAGTGAGATCCAGCGCATGGTCATCGCCCGCAATGAGTTGGGGATTCGGTAGCAGGCGGCAAGTGGCAGGTTGCAGGTAGTGGAGGCTGGCGTCCATGACAGTGCGGAACTTTCGTGATTTATCTGTCTGGCAAAAAGGCGTAGATCTAACGCTAGCCATTTACACGATGACCCAAACCTTTCCTTCAGATGAACGATATGGGTTAGTCAGTCAGCTTCGCCGAGCTGCCGTCTCGATTCCATCTAATATCGCCGAAGGGCATATCCAAAGCTCTGATTCCATTTTCGCCCGTCATCTCGAAACCTCGCTTGGTTCTGCTGCCGAGGTTGACACCCAACTTTACATTGCTCACATGATTGGCTATATCAAGATCGAGCAATACGATACGCTGCATGCTCAAGTTCTCGAAGTTATGAAAATGCTGCGTGGTCTTCTGAAAACCGTACGCTCATGATTTGAGACTGCCACCTGCTACCTGCTACCTGCTTATGAAAGCTATCATCTTCCGCCAACACAACTCTGACTTCAACTACGAATTCGTCCACGACATGCCCGTGCCTGAGATCGGGCCGGACGATGTTTTGCTCAAGGTGCACTATTCCGCCCTCAACCGCCTCGATGACTTTGTGCGGCGAGGATGGAAGGGGTTGCGTCTGGAAATGCCGCATATCCCCGGCTCGGACTTCGCCGGGGAAATCGCCGACGTCGGGGCAAATGTCACAGGCTGGGAGATCGGCCAGCGCGTGACGGGAAACCCCACCCTCTTTTGCGGGCGCTGCCGGTACTGCATCGCCGGAGATCACCATCTGTGCGAGCAATTTATGATCCTGGGCGAGCACGTGCGCGGGGCCTGCGCCGAATACGTCCGCATCCCCGCCCGCAATCTCATCGCCGTCCCCGATGATTTCGATCTGAAACTGGCGGCGGCATCCGGCCTCGTCTATCTCACCGCCTGGCGCAACCTGATCGAAGATGGGAACTTGCGGCCGGGAGAGACGGTCCTCATCGTTGGCTCCGGTGGCGGGGTGAATACGGCCTCGATCCAACTGGCGAATCTCACGGGCGCCGAAGTTTGGGTGATCGCCGGGGATGCCGCCAAAGCGAAGCAGGCCAGGGTGATCGGCGCTGATTGGGTGCACGACCGCAACCAGGAACCGGATTGGGGCCGGGCGGTGTGGGCGAAGAGCGGCAAACAGGGCGTCGATGTGGTGGTGGATAATGTGGGGACGGCTACGTGGGGCAGCAGTCTGCGCAGCCTGGGTAGAAATGGTCGATTGCTCACGGTCGGCGGCACTACCGGTTACTCGGCTGAAACTCCGATCAACATCATCTTTGGCCGCCAGCTTCGCATCATCGGCAGCACGATGGGCAACATGGATGACACCCACAAAGTCTTCAAGCTGCTCTTCTCCGGCAAACTCATTCCCGTGGTCGATAGCGTATGGCCGTTGCGAGAATACCCCCAGGCTTTGGCGCGGATGACTTCCGGCGTCCACTTCGGCAAGATCGTCATCGACGTACAGGCATAACAGTGATTTCTACTTACTTTTCCGGCATGCGCGCCAGCATCCGGCCTGTTCGTCATCTCCGCTCAGAGCGACTGTGGGAGATCGACGCTTTGCGCGGCATCGCCATCATCATGATGGTGATCTACCACCTGCTTTGGGATTTGCGCGGGTTGGGCGGGTATGACATCAACGTCAACACTGGTTTCTGGCATTACTGGCAACTGGTCACGGCCAGCACCTTCATCGGCGTGATGGGTCTCTCGCTCACACTCAGTTTCAACTATGCCCGCAGCCACGGACGGACCGACAATCTTTGGCCGAAATATCTGTTGCGCGGTTTCGAGATATTTTCCTGGGGCATCTTAGTCGGCATCGTCACCTTCCTCTTTCAGCCCAACCTCTACGTGCGCTTCGGCATCCTGCACCTGATCGGCGTGTCGATCATGCTCAGCTACCCCTTTCTAAATCGACGCTGGCTTGCCCTCGGTCTAGGTCTGGCGTTAATCCTGCTGGCCGAACTGGTCGGCCCGCTCGGCCTGAACTTCAACTGGCTGGACTGGCTGGGCCTGGACGCCACGCCACGCCCCGCCTTCGATCATTTCCCGCTCATCCCCTGGTTTGGCGTCGCCTTGATCGGCATTTTCCTGGGCGACGCCCTCTATCCCGACGGCAAACGACGCTTCGGAATGCCCGATCTGGGCCAGCGTTGGCCTGTGCGCGGGCTGCGCCTGATGGGTCAAAACTCCCTGCTCATCTATCTGATCCACCAGCCAATCCTGATTTTGTTATTGACGATTACAGGCTTGATTCAATTGTGAATCCATACAAATCGGCCTTGTAACCGCACCGTTTTGTCGCGCTCATGCTCTGGCGCTCGCACGAAAAGCTGAAACGCATTGCGACGGCTTCGCTAGCTGAAGTATAATTCGGCGTGTGTCAGCGAGCGCATGAGCCTTGAATGAACGCAATCCCATCACCTATTTCGCTGGTCTGAGCGCTGCCAAGACAAGCATGAAGAGAGCATGAAATGAGTACTGCCAACCGCATCGAACACCTCAGGCATATGCGAGCCCAGGCCCAACTTGGCGGCGGCGAGGAACGCATTCGCCGCCAACACCAGCAGGGCAAAAACACCGCGCGCGAGCGTGTCGCCATGCTGCTGGACAAAGGCTCCTTTCGCGAGCTGGACCCCTTCGTCAGCCATCGCAGCACCGATTTTGGGCTAGAGGACAACCGGCCCCTGGGCGACGGCGTGATCACCGGCTATGGCACGATCAACGGCCGTCTGGTCTATGTTTTTTCACAGGATTTCACCGTCATCGGCGGCTCACTATCGGAGACGCACGCCGAGAAAATCTGCAAAGTCATGGACATGGCCATGAAAAGCGGCGCGCCCGTGGTGGGGATGAACGACTCTGGCGGGGCGCGCATCCAGGAAGGCGTAGTCTCATTGGGCGGCTACGCCGAGATATTTCTACGGAACACCCTGGCGTCGGGCGTGGTGCCGCAACTCTCGATCATCATGGGGCCGTGCGCGGGCGGGGCGGTCTATTCCCCCGCCATCACCGATTTCATCATCATGATCAACGAGACCTCGCACATGTTCGTGACCGGGCCGGAAGTGGTCAAAACGGTTACGCATGAAGATGTCACCTTTGAGGAACTGGGCGGCGCCTACACCCATGCCAGCAAAAGCGGCGTGGCGCATTTCGTAGCCGACAGCGAAGAGGACAGCATTTTCCTCATGCAAGAATTGCTTTCCTATCTGCCGCAAAACAACCTGGAAGACCCGCCCTATTCTCCCACCAGCGATGATCCGGTGCGCCAGGACCCCGAACTCGATCAGATCATCCCCGACCATCCCAACCAACCCTACGACATGCACGAAGTCATCCAACGTGTGATGGATGATGGCCGCTTCCTTGAAGTGCACAAACACTTCGCCCAAAACCTGATCGTCGGGTTTGCACGACTGGGCGGGCGCAGCGTTGGCGTCGTCGCTCAGCAGCCATCCTACCTGGCCGGCGTCCTCGATATCAATGCCTCGATCAAGGGCGGGCGCTTCGTGCGCTTCTGCGACGCCTTCAACATCCCCATCATCACTTTCGAGGATGTGCCCGGATTCTTGCCGGGCGTGGCGCAGGAACATGGCGGGATTATTCGCAACGGAGCCAAACTGCTCTACGCCTATTGCGAGGCGACCGTGCCCAAGATCACCGTCATCACCCGCAAGGCGTATGGCGGTGCGTACTGCGTGATGAATTCCAAGCACATTCGCGGCGACCTGGTGCTGGCCTGGCCGACCGCCGAAATCGCGGTAATGGGGCCGGAGGGCGCTGTCAACATCATCTATCGCCGCCAGATCGGGGCCGCCAATGACCCTGAAAGCGAACGGGCGCGGCTCGTGGCCGAATACCGCGAGAAATTCGCCAACCCTTATGTGGCGGCCTCGCGCGGGTACATCGATGATGTGATCGAGCCGCACGAAACCCGGCCCCGCCTGATCAATGCCCTGGAAATGTTGCGCAACAAGCGCGACACCAATCCCTACAAAAAGCACGGGAACATCCCGCTCTGACCATGCAGATCACCGTCCGTTTGACCGAAGAAATACGGGAGGCCTACCCCTTTGGCGCTATTGGCCTGGGCACGCCGTTGGAATTCGTCGTTGTGTCGAACGTGCTTTTTGGGGCGGAATATGATGACCCGCCCGGCTGGTGCGTGCCCTCGACCTCCACGCAGGCCAAATCGTTCACCCCGATCTGCCATCATCTCTACGCCTTTTCGGGACAGATTAGCGATGTCCTCGTCGAGGATGAAGAAGATGACCGTTATTACCACGCCCTCGTCGATTGCCAGGTTCCCATCAGCCTGTTCGGTGCACAGGCCTTCGATGGCGGGGCTTCCGGCAAGCAGGCCATCCCCCGCCGCGGCCAATTTCTCGTCGGTTTCGCGTACATGAATCTTGATTGGGCTGACGATGTAACCGTGCCTTTGACAAAGCCGCTCGCCGGCACGGTCGTCGCCATCGACCGCCTGATTTTGCGTCCCGGCCCCGGGTTTGGTCAGAACCGCTCCGAATCGGAAGTGTTGCCCGTCCCGCTCGGCCCAGACCAGATTTTCCTCACCATCGACGTCCATTCCTAGCCCCGCCTTCCTCTCACATCCGACCGACCGATGTTCAAAAAAGTGTTGATTGCGAATCGAGGTGAGATTGCAGTGCGCATCATTCGCGCCTGCCAGGAACGCGGCATCAGTACGGTCGCCGTATTCTCGGAACCGGATCGCACGGCCCTGCATGTGCGCTACGCGGACGAGGCTTATTGCATCGGCCCGGCTGCCGCTCGCGACAGCTATCTCAGGGGCGACAAGCTGATCGATGTGGCGCGGCGGTCGGGGGCGGACGCCATCCATCCCGGCTATGGATTCCTGGCCGAGAACGCCCAGTTCGCCGCGGCCTGCCGCGATGCCGGCATCACCTTCATCGGCCCATCGCCCGAAGCCATCGAAGCGATGGGCGACAAGATCACCGCCAGAGAATCGGTGGCGCGGGAGGGCGTGCCCCTGGTTCCCGGAACCCCGCGCGACCTGCGTGACGCCGATCTGGCCGCCGCCGCCGAAAAGCTGGGGTACCCGATTTTGGTGAAGGCCAGCGCCGGGGGCGGGGGCAAGGGTATGCGGCTGGTGCAAAGTCCCGATGAGTTGATTTCATCGCTGGGTGCGGCCCGCCGCGAGGCCCTGGCCGCCTTCGGCAACGACAACGTCTATCTGGAAAAGGCGATCGAAGGGGCCAGGCATATCGAGATCCAGGTGATGGCGGACAGGCACGGCAATATCATCCATCTAGGCGAACGCGAGTGCTCGATCCAGCGCCGTCATCAAAAGCTGGTGGAAGAATCGCCTTCGGTGGCGGTCGATGCGGAAACACGGGCGAAGATGGGCGCTATCGCTGTGGCCGCCGCCCGTTCGGTGGATTATGTCTCGGCGGGAACCATCGAGTTCCTCATGGACAAGAACGGCTCTTTCTATTTCCTGGAAATGAATACGCGGTTGCAGGTCGAGCATCCGGTCACCGAGCTGGTCACGGGTGTGGACATCGTTAAAGAGATGATCTCGATTGCCGATGGCCGCCGCCTGCGTCTGAAACAGGAAGACGTGCGGATGCAGGGCTGGGCGATCGAGTGCCGGATCACGGCGGAGGACCCCGACAACAACTTCATGCCCTCCAGCGGACGGGTGGTGGCCTTGCGTGAACCCACTGGCCCCGGCATCCGCGTGGAATCATCTCTCTTCCAGGGATATGAAGTATCTTTGTACTACGACCCGATGGTAGCCAAGCTCATCGCCTGGGGCGAGAATCGGGCGGAAGCGATTTTGCGCATGCGCCGCGCCCTTAGCGAATACCGCATCGCCGGGGTGAAAACCAGCATCCCTTTCCACCTGGCCTTGATGGACTCGCCTCGCTTTCAGTGGGGCCAGTTCGACACGAAATTCCTGGAAACCCACACGCCGATCACGCCCGGTGATCTCGAACAGCAGCAACGTTTGGCAGCGATTGTCGGCGCCATGTTGCACCATGAAGGCGGTTTGCGAGCGCTGGCGATCAGCCACGGCGACCAGGGTGAACACGGCCAGAGTTCCTGGCGACGCTCAGCCCTGCTCACGGGGATGCGCTCGCTCTGGTAAAAGCGCCAATTTTCAGATTCCGCAGCGTGCGGCTTTAGACTTTTCATGAAATACCAGTCGCAGATTGACGAGACAACCTATCAGATCGAAATCAACGAAGATGGCAGCATCGTCGTCGATGGCGAGCCGGTCAGCGCCAGTTTGCTGCAGGTCGGCGCATTGGGCCTGTATTCCCTGCTCGTTGATAGCGAATCAACCGAACTGGTGGTGGAGGAAACCCAGCGCGGTTATCGCGTGATGCTGGGCAGCCGCACGTTCGATGTGAATGTGGCGGACGAGCGCGAGTTGCGGCTGGCAGGCGGCCGCGCTGACCTGATTGAGACCGGCGCTGACCTGACTATCAAAGCGCCGATCCCCGGCCTTGTGATCCGGGTGATGGTCGGCGTTGGCGATCAGGTCGAGGCCAAACAACCGCTCGTCATCCTGGAAGCTATGAAAATGGAGAACGAGCTGCGCGCGCCGCGGGCCGGCATCATCACCGACGTCCGGGTCAAAGCCGGTGAGAGCGTCGAACAGGGTGCGGGGCTTCTCGTCCTCAGCTGAGCCGCTGAAATTGAAGATTGATCAGGCTTTTGCAAGAGCAGATCAGGTTTTACTCTTCAATCACCGGCCAAACATCATCCTCTTGAACCGTTAACCATGCCCGAAAATCGCCAAAACCTCGCCGACGCCCTTTCCCGCTGGGAAGACGCCACCCTCACCCCGACGCTTTCGCGCTTTCCCGAACGCAAATCCCAATTCGAGACCAGTTCCGGGATCGAGATGGAGCGCCTGTTTTTGCCCAGGGATAGCGCCGCCGATTATCTGACATCGCTGGGCTTCCCCGGCGAATTCCCCTTCACGCGCGGGGTTCAGCCTACGATGTACCGCGGGCGCTTCTGGACGATGCGCCAGTACGCTGGGTTCGGCACCGCCGCCGAGAGCAACGAGCGCTACAGGTATCTGATCGCTCAGGGTCAAACCGGCCTCTCCGTCGCCTTCGACCTGCCCACGCAGATCGGTTACGATGCCGACCATCCCCTGGCTTTCGGCGAAGTGGGTAAGGTGGGCGTGGCTATTTCCTCGATGGCCGACATGGAAACCCTGCTCGATGGCATCCCGCTGGACAAGGTATCGGTCTCGATGACCATCAACGCCCCGGCTGCCATCCTGCTGGCGATGGTGATTGGCGTGGCGGCCAAGCAGGGCGTCGATCAGAAGCAATTGCGCGGCACCGTGCAAAATGACATCCTCAAAGAATACGTGGCGCGCGGCACCTACATTTTCCCGCCGCAACCGTCCATGCGCCTGATCACCGATTTGTTCCGCTATTGCGGCGAGTGCGTGCCCAAGTGGAATACGATAAGCATCAGCGGCTACCACATTCGCGAGGCGGGCAGCACCGCCGTGCAGGAGGTTGCCTTCACCCTGGCCGATGGCATGGCCTACGTGCGCGCGGCGCTGGACGCAGGTCTGGATATCGATGAATTCGCCGGGCAACTTTCCTTTTTCTTCAACGCACACAACAATTTCCTGGAGGAAGTCGCCAAGTTTCGGGCGGCGCGGCGGCTGTGGGCGCGGATCATGCGCGACCGTTTCGGAGCCAAAGACCCGCGCTCGTGGAGCCTGCGCTTCCATACGCAGACCGGCGGCTCCACGCTCACAGCCCAACAACCGGAGAACAATATTGTGCGGGTGACGGTGCAGGCGTTGGCGGCGGTGCTGGGCGGAACTCAAAGCCTGCACACCAATTCGATGGACGAAGCCCTGGCCCTACCCTCGGAAAAGGCGGTGCAGATCGCCCTGCGCACACAGCAGATCCTGGCCCATGAATCGGGCGTGGCCGACACCATCGATCCGCTGGCCGGTTCCTATGCAATCGAGATGCTGACCGATGAGATCGAAGCGCGGGCCGAAGCTTACATTGACCGCATCGAAGCCATGGGCGGCGCCGTGCGCGCGGTGGAGGAGGGGTACATCCAGCGCGAGATTCAGGAGTCAGCCTATCGGGCGCAGCAGGCGATCGAGCGCAAACAGGATATCGTCGTCGGTTTGAATCGATTCCAGGTCGATGAGGAACCGGCTGAGGACCTCTTGCGCGTAGATGTCGCGGCCCAGGAAGCGCAGATCGCCAGGGTTGAAGCCGTGCGATCGGGGCGCGACCAGCCGCGTGTCGATGCGTTACTTCGCCAGATCGAAGCGGCTGCCCAACAGCCGGACGCGCCGCTGATGCCGCTGTTCGTCGAGGCCGTCCAGGCATATTGCACCCTGGGCGAAATCTGCGGCGTTCTGCGCAAAGTCTTCGGCGAATATCAGGCTCCCTCCCTACTCTGACGAGAAACCCATGAACGACGAAAACTGGCGAGTGCTGGCCGAAGAGACCCTGGTCGAAAGACCGCCCTGGCTGCGAATGACCGAACAATCGGTCCAGTTGCCGGATGGTCGAATCATCGATGACTTTACTTACATTCATGCGCCCGCTTACGCATCCGTCTTTGGCGTTCGCCCCGACGGGCTGATCGTGGCGGTCGAGGAATATAAGCACGGCCCAGGCCGGGTGGTGGTCAAGATGCCATCGGGTTTCGTGGAGCCGGGCGAAGAGCCGTTGGCTGCCGCAAAGCGCGAGCTTTTGGAAGAGGCTGGCTATGTGGCGGATGAATGGCATTTCCTGGGCGCGTTCCACGACGACGGCAATCGCGGCATGAGCCAGGGGTATCACTATTTCGCCAGTGGCTTACGTCAGGCAGCGGAACCGGACGCAAACGATCTCTCAGTCGTCCGGCCAATGTTGCTGACCCCCGCCGAATTGCGGCAAGCTGTATTGCAAGGTCGCGTCGGCGAATCGGGCGCGGCGGTTTCGATCCTGCTGGGACTGGATGCGCTGGAAAATAATCGACATTCAACAGCCGACAAAAAATGACAAACCAATACGACCACGTCAACCAACAAAACTCCCAAAAGCAATTCAACTCGCGTATGTGCTTCGTTTGCGGTATAGAAAACCCTTCCGGACTGCATGCCCATTTCTATCAGATCGACGAGACGACGTGCATGGGACGATTTCTGCCTGACAACAACCATCAGGGCTACCCCGGTCGGCTGCATGGCGGTGTGATGGCTTCGATGATGGATGAGACTTTGGGCCGGTCGGTGTGGGGCGCGCGTGGAACCGATTGGGGCGTCACGGCGGAACTGACCATCCGTTACAAAGCGCCTGTGCCGTTGGGCCAAATGCTGACGGTGGTGGGTCGGGTGACGGAAGAACGCCGTCGTTTTTTCGCAGCCGAGGGCGAGTTGTTGTTGGCCGATGGCACCGTGGCGGCGACAGCAGAGGGCAAGTTCGTTAAACTGGCCCTTGACGACATCTTGACCGAGACGAAGGGCGAACTCGACCCTAATCTGGAATTGTTCATCATACCGGACGAACCGGCACGGATTGAGAGCGCGTAATCTGAAGGTTGGGTGATTTCATGTGTTGATCTGCGTTCCCTTGCATCGGCCTCCGCAGTTACCCATGATATAATAAACAGTAACCTGTAACCGGAGAGTGCGTTGATGGCGACTCAGCTTACGTTGTCTATCCCCGAGGATATGCCTCAACAATTGAAGATGTCTGAAGCCGAGTTCGCGCGCGAGGCGCAGTTCCTCATCGCCGCCAAACTGTATGAGTTGGGTAGGCTCTCATCGGGCAGGGCCGCCGAACTGGCCGGGATGCCACGGGTTGTTTTTCTGTACATGTTGGACCGTTACGGCGTTCCGGCAATCAACTTACAGGCTGAAGAAATCTCACACGAAATAAGTGCAGCCATTCGATTGGCCGGATGAATAGTCTGTTCCGTGTCGTCAACACCGCACCACTGATCTTCCTCTCCAAGCTGAATCATCTCGAATTGCTTAGACAGGGTTGTGAATCAGTATTTGTTCCGCCCATGGTGCTCAAAGAACTGCGGGCGGCGCCCGATGATGCTACTGCCGCGGTTGAACTGGCGCTTCAAGAGTGGCTAATTGAGCGACAGTGTGAAGATTCTGCACAGGTAAGCGTTATTTCCCAGGTCCTGGATGCCGGTGAGGCGGAAGTAATTGCCCTGGAACTTGGAACAACCGATGTAGTATTGGATGATCTCGATGCGCGGCGCTTCGCCCGTAGAAATGGTCTGTTCCCGATAGGCACTTTGGGATTGCTTCTGGCGGCTAAACGCAATAACCTGATTCCCGCGATTCGCTCGGAAATAGAAGCGTTGGCGCAGGCAGGGTTCAGGGCGACGGAATCGCTTGTCGCCCAGATTCTCTCCGCAGCAGATGAATGAATCACCCTCGACAAGTATACTGCCCCAAAATGTATTGCCAATGATCACTCGTATCAATCACATCGCCATCGTCGTCGCCGATCTCGACGAAGCGCTGAAAACCTATCAGGACGGCCTGGGCCTGACTTTGCGCAAACGGATGGTCATGCCAGAGCAGGAGGTCGAGATCGCTTTCCTGCCGGCGGGCGAAAGCGTCATCGAGCTGATTCAACCCATCACGCCCGACTCAGGCGTGGCCAAATACCTGGCGAAGCGCGGCGAAGGGCTGCACCACATCTGCCTGGAAGTGGATGACGTGCAGGTCACGATGGAGGAATTGGCCGCTCGCGACATGCAGTTGCTGAGCGAGACGCCGATCCGGGCAGCCGAGGGACATGGCGTATTCGTCCACCCAAAATCATCGCACGGCGTCTTGCTCGAATTCTTGCAGCCCTACGGGGAAGAAGCATGACGCTGATCCTGGGCATCGAGACCTCCTGTGACGAGACGGCGGCGGCGGTCGTGGCCGATGGCCGTCGTTTGCTCAGCAATGTGGTCGCCACCCAAATCGATCTGCACCGCAAATATGGCGGCGTCTTCCCCGAAATGGCTTCACGCCAACATGTATTGGCGATCATGCCGGTCGTGCGCGAGGCGGTGGCTCAGGCGGAAATCGGTTGGGATCACCTCGACGCTATCGCCGTGACGCAAGGGCCGGGTCTGGCCGGATCATTGCTGGTCGGGGTGAATGCGGCCAAGGGCATCGCCTGGGCTAACGGCCTGCCGCTGCTGCCGGTCAATCACCTGGAAGGACACGTCTATTCGAACTGGATCGAGGCCCCCGGTAATCGTGCGGAGAAGGCTTTCCCGCTGCTGATTTTGATCGTATCGGGCGGGCACACGGAACTGGTGGCGATGGTAGATCATGCGGAATATCGGCGGCTGGGCGGGACGATCGACGACGCCGCGGGTGAGGCTTTCGATAAGGTTGCGCGTTTGTTGGGGCTGGGTTATCCTGGAGGTCCAGCCGTGCAGCGGGCAGCCGCAAACGGCGATGCCGCCGCCTACGATCTGCCGCGGGCCTGGCTGCCAGGAACGCACGATTTTAGCTTCAGCGGCCTCAAGACTGCGGTACTGCGTCTGGTTGCTCAGGAAGAAGGCAGCGTGGCGGACGACGGGCGCAAGCTGACCCCCAGCCACGGCCTCGACGATCAGGTAGTGGCCGATCTGGCAGCATCCTTCCAACAGGCGGTTGTGGACGTATTGGTCGATAAGAGTATCGCCGCTGCGGAAGAGATTGGCGCTACGGAAATCTGTGTTTGCGGCGGCGTCTCGGCCAATGCCGCGCTCAGGCGGACCTTTGCAGAGCGCTCACCTCTGCCGCTTTCGATCCCCCCCCTCTACCTGTGCACCGACAACGCCGCCATGATTGCCGCCGCTGC
Source organism: Caldilineales bacterium (assembly GCA_024102915.1). Classification (GTDB taxonomy): domain Bacteria; phylum Chloroflexota; class Anaerolineae; order J102; family J102; genus JAGFJG01. The sequence continues at coordinate 87,217 of JAGFJG010000053.1, read as the reverse complement.
CTACTATCGCCATGCCTTGCATCACACGCCCGCCAGTGATTTCGGAATCGATATCAAGGCCAATTTCGTCCTGGCATAAAGCCAACAGAGAGACGCAATGAAAGTAGAGCAATTATCGGCACGTCTTGACACAAGCGGCGAGGTTTTGTTCGGGCCGGATATGGCGGGAACGATGACGACCTACATGATCTATGGCCGCCTGGCTGCGCGTGAGACTGGGCGACGTCTGCGACCAGGCAAGGGGCGGGAAGAGATTCTGTTTGTGGTGAATGGGCAGGTGCGGCTGGAAGTGACCGGCTACGAAGAATTGATGTGCGAGGCTGGCACTGCCATCTCACTGCCAGAGGGTTCAGATTGTTGGTTGAGCAACACTACGGGACGGGAAGTGCAGTATGTCATCGCCGGCGGTTTTACCGAACCGGCGCACTTCTTACGGCAAGTGCAACAGGCGCAGAATCAGGTCGGCAATCGATAAGTCTTTTAGGGTGTGGGGGTCGATGGGCGGAAACGATTCTGTTTCCTGAGTGGCGCGTCAGTAATTTATTCTCGACGGGTGACGATAGACGATAGAACACGCTTGGCATGCGGATTCGCATTGTTCATCGTCGATGGTCTATCGTCAACGGCTAGACAAAAGTTGCTGTCTCGAAGTGTCGTCAGATTGACGCGCTTCACCGGGCTTGATTCGTACGCGTGAAGAAAAGTACATGGTCTCTGATTCTTCGTTTGACGATTTAGGAGTGACATGGTAAAAAATGCGCACCCGCAGCCAGGTTGTTCTGTCCAAATCTCTTAGCGTGGTTGCGTTGTTGGTTCAGGGCGTCAATACCGCATTTTGCGGTCAATTCTAACTTCACACCCTTTCCGAAAGGAGGAAAGAAATGTCCCGTAAGCATCTGTTCGTTTTCGTCACCGTGCTTTTGGCAGCAATGCTATTGGCAGCTTGTGGCGGTAGCTCGAATGTCGATACCGCCTCAGCGCCAGATGCCCCAGCCGAGGCGCCAGCGGAAGCTCCGGCAGAAGCCCCGGCTGAGAGTGAAGCCCCGGCTCAGGCAAGCGGCAACACGCTCGATGTCGTCAAGAATCGTGGCAAACTGGTCTGCGGCGTGAATCAGGCCGTGCCCGGCTTCGGCTTCCTGCAGACGGATGGCAGTTTCGCCGGATTCGACGTTGATTTTTGCAAGGCCCTTGCGGCGGCCATTTTCAATGACCCCAATGCCGTGGAGTACCGCCCTCTGACTGCCAGCGAGCGCTTCACTGCTCTCTCCGCCGGTGAGATCGACGTCCTTATCCGCAATACCACCTGGACGTTGACCCGCGACACCGAGCTGGCCGGCAACTTCGCCCCAACCACATTCTACGATGGTCAGGGCATCCAGGTGCCTGCCGACAGCGGCATCAACAGCGTCGCCGATCTGGAAGGTACGTCGATCTGCGTGCAACAGGGCACGACCACCGAGTTGAACCTGGCTGCTCAGATGGCGGCCGCCGGAGTCAATTACACGCCCGTGGTGTTTGAGACCGCCGACGACACCACCAATGCCTATCTCGCCGGACGCTGTGACGCCTGGACCACCGACATTTCCGGTATCGTCGCCCGCCAATCGATCTTCGACGATCCTGATGCTCACATCATTCTGCCGGAAGTGCTGTCCAAAGAACCGCTTGGCCCCATGGTGCGTCATGGCGATGACCAATGGTTCGACATCGTGAAATGGGTGGTATTCGCCACCTTCGCCGCCGAGGAAATGGGCGTCAACCAGGGCAATGTCGATAGCTTTGCCTCCACAGAGGACCCCAACATCAAATTACTTCTCGGCCAGGAAGGCGAGATGGGAGCGAAGTTGGGTTTGAGCAACGAATGGGCTGCCAATATCATCAAGCAGGTCGGGAACTATGCTGATATCTACAATCGCAATCTCGGCCCTGACACCCCCATCAACCTGCCTCGCGGCCTGAACAGTTCCTGGCTCGATGGCGGTCTGCTCTACGCACCGCCAATTCGCTAGGCGTGAATTAGTTCATTACAAGAAGGGAAGGGCTGAGCTCTTCCCTTCTTCACTAGGAGCCCGGCCACTAAGGTGCGACGCACTTTCACAATCCACGTCGCCACAGACTTCTATGGTACACGTGCGTCGCACCTGCAAGGACAACTTCACTATTATCTCGCCTTCTCACTCACGATCATTGATATTGGGGGAATGATCCACAATGGCGCCCAAAACCACCACAGAAAGTAGCTCGATTCCCTTTTACCGGGACGAACGAGTTTTGCAGGTGTTGGGCCAGGTCGTCGTTATCGGGCTGGTCATCGGGCTGGGCTATTTTCTGATCCGCAACTTGATCGACGGCCTTAGCACACAGGGCATTCGCTTGGGTTTCGATTTCATGCGGATCACGGCGGGCTTCGATATTGGAGAAAGCCTGATCGAATACAGTCGTTCCAGCAACGTAGCCCAAGCCCTATTTGTCGGTTTACTCAACACCCTGCTCGTTTCCATCCTGGGCATCATCTTCTCCACAATCCTCGGCATCATCATCGGTGTGGCTCGTCTTTCCAACAACTGGTTGGTCAGCAGGCTGGCGAGCATCTTCATCGAGTTCATGCGTAATATCCCGCTGCTGGTCCTGTTGTTCTTCCTGGCCACAGCGGTCTTTTTCAATCTGCCCAGCACCACCGCACCGGTGCAGCTATTCGACCTGTTCTTCTTTACCAATCGCGGCGTTTTCATTCCCTGGGTGACGCCAACAGCCAGTTTCGCCCAATATCTCGTCGTGGTTCTCATCGCCCTCGCCCTCGCCATCCTCGTCGGTTATCTGCTCTACCGCCGGGGCAAGCAAACCGGTCGGATGCCGCTCTATTGGCTCTGGGCGACATTGGCATTCCTGGTTGTCTTGGCAATCGGATGGTTCTTCTTCGATCCCCAGCCTCTGACGCCCACCCGCCCCGTTCTGCAAGGCCGGAACTATGTCGGGGGTCAGGCTTTCACGCCGGAATTCATGGCCCTGTTGCTGGGACTTGTGATCTATACCGCAGCCTTCATCGCCGAAATCGTGCGGGCCGGCATTCAGTCGGTGGGCAAAGGCCAGCGCGAAGCGGCGACAGCCTTAGGCCTGGGCGGATTCCAGACGCTGCGACTGGTTATCTTTCCGCAGGCGATGCGGGTAATCGTGCCGCCATTGACCAGCCAGTACTTGAATCTGACCAAGAACTCATCGCTGGCGGTGGCGGTGGGCTACCCCGACCTGTTTGCCGTGGGACGAACGGTGATCAACCAGTCCGGTCGGGCTGTGGAAGTCACGGCCATTACCATGGTGATCTACCTCAGTTTCAGCCTGATCACGGCGGCGTTTATGAACTGGTATAACAAACGCATTCAGTTGGTGGAGCGTTAATCATGACCACAGCACCCTTCACCCCATCCGAAGTGCTGCCCCCGCCCACCGAACGTTACACCATTCTGGGCTGGCTGCGTAAGAACCTGTTCGGTTCCGTTTTCGACAGCATTCTCACTGTCATCGCGGTCGTCGTCGCCCTGGGCATCATCATTCCCCTCACACGATGGGCGCTGACAACCGCACAATGGGCCGTCGTCACCGATAACTTCGCCCTGTTCATCAAGGGTCAATATCCGATCGATCAGGTCTGGCGACTCTGGCTTTCTTACTACTTGCTCGCCGCCCTGATTGGTTTGATGTGGGGCGTGTACGTGCGGGGACGCAGTTTTGCAGGTTTTGTGCTCGTCGCCGTCCCCCTCTTCGTGGGCCTGGTGGCGATCATCCTGGGCGCTGTGACCGGCGGTCTGTTGATGACGGCAGGAACGATCATTGGGCTGGCGGCTTTCTTCGTCGCCCGTACAAACCCGGAACGATTCCAACGCCCGGCCATCACCGCCCTTCTGCTGTATTTCCCGCTGGTGATCCTGATCATCCGCGGCTTTGGCGAAGAAGGCTTTCTCACCTTTGTGCCCAGCAACCTGTGGGGCGGTTTACTGCTCTCGCTGCTACTGGCGGTTGTCGGTATTGTGCTCTCATTCCCCGTCGGCGTGCTGTTGGCGTTGGGCCGGCAATCCAACCTGCGGGCGGTGAAAACGCTGTGCATCATCTACATCGAGTTCATCCGCGGCGTACCTCTAATCACCCTGCTGTTCATGGGCCAGGTGATGCTGCCCTTCTTTTTGCCCGCGGGCATGACCATCGACCGGGTGATCCGGGCGGCTGTGGCGATCATCATGTTCTCCGCCGCCTATCTGGCCGAGAACGTACGCGGCGGCCTGCAGGCGATCCCCAAAGGCCAATATGAAGCAGCCGACGCTCTCGCCCTCAGCGGTTTCCGAAAGATGGTGCACATCGTTCTGCCGCAGGCGCTGCGTGCGGTTATCCCTGTGCTGGTCGGGCAGTTTATCGGCCTGTTCAAAGACACCTCACTGGTGGCGCTGGTGGGGCTGCTCGACCTGCTGGGCATCGCCCGCGGCGTTCTGGCAAACCCGAACTACATCGGTCGGCAGTTAGAGGTCTATCTGTTTATCACTCTGGTATACTTCGTCTTCAGCTACACCCTTTCCTACGGCAGCCGCCGGTTGGAGACATCGCTCGGCGTTGGCCAGCGCTAATCATCCCATCAGATTCCAAAATGCGGGCCAATGCGCGGCCGCATCCTACCCTAGGAGACCTTTATGAGTGAGCCAATTATCGTCGCCCGGGATGTGCACAAGTGGTACGGACAGTATCACGCCCTGCGCGGCATCAATATGGAAGTGCAAAAGGGTGAAGTGATCGTCATTTTCGGCCCATCCGGTTCGGGGAAATCGACTTTCATCCGCACCATCAATCGCCTGGAAGAGCACCAACAGGGCAGCATCATTGTCGATGGCATTGAACTGAGCCATGACGTGCGCAATATCGCCGCCATCCGTCGCGAGGTGGGCATGGTGTTCCAGCAATTCAATCTCTTCCCGCACCTCACCGTCCTGCAGAATATCACGCTCGGCCCCATCCAGGTGCGCAAGTGGAAGAAGAAGGAAGCGGAAGAGGTGGCCATGCAATTGCTCAACCGTGTCGGCATCCCCGAACAGGCGAACAAATTCCCCGGCCAGCTTTCCGGCGGCCAGCAACAGCGTGTCGCCATCGCTCGCGCCCTGGCGATGCAGCCCAAAATCATGCTTTTCGACGAGCCGACCTCGGCCCTCGACCCTGAGATGATCAAGGAAGTGCTCGATGTCATGGTTGAACTGGCGGAAAGCGGCATGACCATGCTCGTCGTCACCCATGAGATGGGCTTCGCCCGCGCCGTAGCCAGCCGCGTGTTCTTCTTCGACCAGGGCCAGATCGTGGAAAGCGGCACCGTGTCGCAATGTTTCGAGAATCCGCAAGAGGATCGCACCAAGCTGTTCCTTTCCCAAATCCTGCAGCATTAGTCCATCGTTCAGACGCTACCCTGAAACGTGATGCGCAGACAGTTTCACGCTGCACGCATCACGTTTTCTTTTTGAAAAAGATCATATCCTTATGTCAATACAGATTGATTCCTCTTATCTGATTCGCAATCTCACCGGCCTGCTGGCCGCGCCCAGCCCCACCGGCAGAGCGGAACCCGCGCTGGCGTTCACCGAAGCCGCCTTGCAAGCTTTGGGCCTGGACACGCAGCGCACGATCAAAGGGGCGCTCACCGCGATTTTGCCTGGTCGTCAGGTAGGGGTCACCCGCGCTCTGACCGCGCACGTCGATACCCTGGGCGCGATGGTCAAAGAGATCAAGCCGAACGGCAGACTCAAGCTGACCAACCTGGGCGGCCTGATTTGGAACACGGTCGAGACCGAGGGTTGCACGATATTCACCACGGCGGGCGACGAGATACGCGGCAGCCTGATGCTGATCAATGCATCCGGCCACGTCTATGGCAGCGAGTGCGCCACCGCGGCGCGCAATGCCGACACCCTGGAAGTGCGCCTTGATCAGCGGGTGTGGACGGCGGCGGACGTACGGGGTTTGGGGATCGAGGTCGGGGATTTCGTGGCTTTTGACCCGCGCGTCGAAGTCAGCCCCAGCGGCTTCATCCGCTCCCGCTTTCTGGATGACAAAGCGGGGGTAGCCAGTCTACTGGCCGCCATCCGGGCGATGCAGGATGCCGGGATCACGCCAACGTCCGATGTATTCCTGCACATCAGCCACTATGAAGAGGTCGGGCATGGCGGAGCGGACGGTCTCCTGCCCGGCCTGCATGAACTCGTGGCCGTGGACATGGCCGCTATCGGCGATGGCCAGACCTCGGACGAATTTCATACGACCATTTGCGTCAAAGACAACAGCGGGCCGTACCACATCGAACTGACCAGTCGTTTGCGGGCTCTAGCCCAAAGCGAAGGCATTCCTCACAAGATCGACATCTATCCCTACTATGCGTCTGACGGCTCGGCCTATTGGCGGGCGGGCGGCGCCGCACAGGTGGCGCTGATCGGGCCAGGCGTCGACGCTTCCCACAATTATGAGCGGACGCACATCGATTCGCTGGTCGCTACCGCGCAGTTGATCGCCGCTTATATGTGCAGTTGATTGGGGTAAGGGAACAGGTATTGGATATCGGAGATTCGATATCCTTCACCTTCTCATCGATACAACGCATGGGCGGCGATGTAATCTCGCACCGCATCGGAAACCAGATAACGAATGCTCTCGCCCGCGCCGGCGCGCTTACGTAAGTCGCTGGCTGAGACATAGACGCCCGCCACATCCAACAATGTAATCTCACTGAGGATGCCCGGCAACGCCGCTTCCAGGCTCGCCCAGTCGGGATCATAGCCCGGACGCATGGCGACGGCCAGCCGAGCGAGCCGCCGGATGCGGTCGGGGTCGCGCCAGGTCGGCAGGTCGATGAGCGAATCCATCCCCATCAGAAACCACAATTCCTGATCATGCGGCGACTGCGCCAGCATCATTTCCAGCAGATCGGCGGTGTAATGCGGGCCAGGACGTTCGATATCGAGCCGTGAAACCGAGAAATCAGCGTTACCGGCAACCGCCAATTCCAGCATAGCCAGCCGGTGTTCCGCCGGGCTGATAACGATGCCCTGTTTGTGCGGCGGAGCGGCGGCGGGGACGAAAAAGACGTGATCCAGATTGAGGGCGACGCGGGCGCTTTCGGCCAGAATGAGGTGGCCGATGTGCACCGGATCAAATGTGCCGCCTAATAGCCCGATTCGCCGCGGTGTATCAGTCGGCAAAGGGATCATAGCTCCAGGTCAATGCCGTATCGCCGATGAAAACGGTATCGCCTTCGCGCACGCCCGCGTCCTCCAGCGCCTCCGATATCCCCAGCGCCTCCAGGATGCGTTGGAAGCGCATGATCGCCTCGTAGTATTCCCAGTTGGTCATGGCGGCGATGCGTTCGATGCGTTTGCCGTGCACGACCCAGCCGTCATCCGCCTGCTCGATCTCGAAATATTCCTCATCGACCGGCACGTGGATCGGCGGTCTCGCTTCCTGCGGCGGCGGAGGCAATTCGCCCAACATCTTTGCGGCCAGACGCAATAATTCCTGCACATTCTCGCCGGTGATAGCGCTGATTGACATCGGCTCAACGCCCATTGCCGCCAGCGAATCACGCAGTTCGGGCCAGCGCTCACGCACCTCGGGGATGTCCATCTTGTTCACGACGACGATCTGCGGCGTGTCGGCGAGATGCGGCTTGAATAACTCCAACTCCTGATTGATGACTTCAAAGTCGCCAAGCGGATCGGGACTGATGCCATTCAGCAGATGGATGACCAATCGCGTGCGCTCGATGTGCCGCAGAAATTGCAGCCCCAATCCGGCCCCGCTGTGCGCCCCTTCGATCAGGCCGGGAATGTCGGCGAGCACGATGTCCTGATAATCGACGATAGCGACGCCGAGATTCGGCTCCAGCGTGGTGAACGGGTAATCGGCTATCTTCGGCTTGGCCCGCGTGACGACCGAGAGCAGCGTGCTTTTGCCCGCATTAGGCACGCCGATGATGCCGATATCGGCGATCAGCTTCAACTCTAATTGCAGCCAGCGCTCCTCACCCGGCTCGCCCTTTTCCGCCATGTGCGGAGCCTGATTGATGGCCGAGCGAAAGGCGGCATTGCCGCGACCGCCGCGACCGCCCTGGGCCACCAGCAACCGGTCGCCCGGATTCAGCAATTCGCCCAGGTACTCACCGCTGTCGGCATCGGTGACGAGGGTGCCGGGCGCGACCTCGATATCGAGATCATTGCCCGAAGCGCCATGCTTGTTGGAACCGCTGCCGTGCGCGCCGCGTGTGGCTTTGAAATGCACCTTGCGCGTGAAGGGAAAAAGCGTGTTGAGGTGGGGGCTGGCGACCAGAAAAACATCGCCGCCCCTGCCGCCATTGCCGCCCGCAGGCCCGCCGCGCGGCACAAATTTCTCGCGGCGGAACGCGACGACGCCATTTCCGCCGTCGCCAGCCTTTACATTGATTTTTGCTTGATCAGCGAACATAAGTCGAGCCAGTCAGGACGGTTCAATCTTCCAACTCGGCCACACGACCGATGAAGTCGAGGCTGACTTTTTTGATTTCGGCCAGAACGGTGAAGATGCCGGGATCGAGGAAAATCTCAAGCTGCTCCACGCCCTCGTCCGCCCAAAGTTGCTGCAATTTCTGCTGAACGGCCTTAGCCTCGGTAATAAGATTGCTGGTTGTGTTTGATGTCATTCGTGCTTTATTCTCCAAAACAATTTGGGGCCATTATAGGGCTTTCCGCAGGAGGGGCGAAATCAGGGGTGGCGGAATCAGGCGGGACGGGTTGGCTCATTTGCCGTTGCAGGCGATGCGGGCGGTCGTACGAGCGCCCGCCAGAAAGAGAACCCCCAGGCGAGATGGATGGCAGGAAATGTGATTAGCAGCCGCGGGATCGCCGACAATCTGTGCCGCAGACCCAGTTGCAGGCTGACGATCAAATCGACGAGAAGGTAAGGGAGAGCCATCATTGCCAGGGGCCAGAGCGACCACGGCAGGGCCAGTAAGGCCAAAGCCAGGGCCAGCACAAACAGGGCGGGGATGGCATGTCGCAATCGCATGGCGCCGGGATGACGCCGCCATGTGACGGTGCGCCAGGCGCCATAGCGAGCATATTGCTGCGCCAATTGCAGCAGGTTATCCCTGACCAGATAGTCGGAACGAATGGCTGGATCGACGAACAGGCGACCGCCGCTGCGCCGGAGACGCATGTTCATCTCATAATCTTCGTTGGCCTGCATTTCCTCGTCCCATCCGCCAATCGAACGCAATTGCGCGACTGGATACGCGCCCAGGTAGAGGGTCTCGCTCTCGACCGGCTGAGTCGCCCGCCGGTATTGCGGCCGTCCCACGCCAAAGGGATGGTTCAGAGCCAGGGCATACGTCTGGCCCGCCTGGGAGTCGCCGGTGGCCCTCTGCGGCCCGGAAACGCCAGCCCAACGCCCCTCAGTTAATCTGTCCACACAGCGCTGTACGTAATCCGCCGCCGGACGAGTACGCGCATCGAGGCGCACGAGATACTGCCCACGCGCCTGCGCCAACGCCAGGTTAAGGGCGGCGGCGGCGTTGCGACGATGATTATTCAGCACCTCGATGCGGCTGTCGGCCCGTGCGGCATCTTGCGCCAACGCCAAAGTGCCATCGGTCGAAGCGCCATCCAGAATCAGGATTTGCAGCCGGTCATCGGCATAAGTTTGAGCGCGCAAATCACGCAGAAGCCCCGGCAAAAGCTCGGATTCATTCCAAACAGGAATCGCGATGGTGACCAAAGGGGGATCGACGGTCATCGCGTGCGCTTCACGGCAATGCGTCGAGCGCCTGCTGTAGTGCCGGCCACCAGAACACGTTTCGGACGCCGGAGGTCAGGGTCTGGCGAGCGGCTTCGATGTCCCCGCGGCGGCGCTGGATTTCCGCCAGATTGAGGTAGGTCGGGCCGTATAGCGGATCGACCGCCAGCAGATCACGCAGTTCATCTTCGGCGGTGGCATCAGCCCCGGTCGATTCGTGCAGCACCGCCAGACTATTGCGCGCCTGGATATCGTTGGGCGATAACGCCAGCCCACGAGCGTACTGTTCGAGAGCGAGTGCGGTCGCATTCGGATCGCCGGCCGCGCGCTGGCGCAACCATTCGGCATAGAGCATGACGGGTTCGGGCGCGAGCGGCTGAGCGGCTATCGCGCGCTCATACAGCTCCCGGATGCGGACGGCCTGCGGATGATCGAGGTCGGCGTCGAACGGCAGGAATTGATTTTCCGTGGGCACAATGCTGATCGCCAGGATGTCGTCGTGAGGGCTGAGCAGGAAAGCCCGGTTGAGGGATTCAGTCCGAACCGCCTCCTCATTGGGTTTCAGCAGCGCCGTTTTGAAGGCGATATCGCCATAGACGGGCAGGCTGAGGAGCAATGCCAGGGGGATGGAGAGGGCAGCGATAGCCAGACCTTTGCGCCGGGATGGCGACGGCAATAACCACACGCACAGCCCCAGCAGCCAGAGCCAGAACCAGGAATAGGCCAGCCACGCTGACACGCCGGTAGTGCGATTCAACCAGATCGCCGGGAGGAGCAAGAGCGTGGGCAGGATGAAAGAAAGCCCTTTTGCGCGCATCTGGCCGGGAGCACGACTCAGGATTATGACCAGGAAAACCAACAGAAAGGCGCCGCTCAACCACAACAGCATGGCTGGCGGCATAGCGTTGGCAAGACTGAAGGCGAATACTGCGGCTGCGCTCCCGGCCAACCGGCTGAGTGAATCATCCCAGTTCGCCGACGAGACCGGTTTTTCTCGAATCCCGCCCCATGGTTCCAGCAACGCTAACCCGGCCACGATCGCAAATACCAGGTCAGGAGCATGTGTGCGGAAACTGAAACCGAGCAGGAACCAGCGCCCGGCCAGCGCCGCCAACAGGAATGGGGCGAGAGGTGAGAGCCGCTCAGATGCTTGCTCGCCCCGGCCCAGGCCAAAGAGATAGGGCAGAAAAGCGCCCGCCAGAAATCCGGTCGTGAAGCCAAGAGGCGCGGCGGGCAATCCAATCAACATGGCGGCGAGCGTTGCAAACAGGATAGCGCCGCCGATCGGAACGATTATCTTGATGAGGGAGGAGTGACGGACCGGGAGCGACGGGGTGATCCGGGCGATCAGGCTGGCCCAAAACAGCGAAAGGGCAATCAGGCCCAAGAAGCCCGTCTCCCCGACCAGATCGAGCGGCAAGGTATGCGCTCTATCGGGGATGCGGAAAACCCAGTCCGGCTCGAAATGGGCGAGCGTCGCCGGCAGGTAGGGGGCCAGCCCCAAAGGCAGGGCGTCAGGGCCAATCCCGGTCAAGGCCAGCGCCGGTCTGTCGCGCACGAGATCGATCACGGCCTGCCAGAAGAGCAGTCGCTGCCCGCCGGTTCCCCCGCTGGCGAAGAGATCGCTCAGTCTGGCCGGAAGCAGATTCGGCGTCGCCCAGGCCAATAACAAGACCAACAATCCCGCCGCCGCCACAATGATCCCCGCCGCCTTAGCCCGTCGTCTGCGTTCCTGGTAACCCCAGGCGACCAACAAAAAGACGAGTGCGACGACCAATCCCAGATAGGCGCTGCGACTGCCTGTTGCGATCAGCGCCGCCGCCAGCAACGCCAGATAACCAAGCAGTCCCATCCGGCGCAGGCGGTCTAGAGGCGGCCCGACCACAATCCGAGCCGCCAACAACAAAACGACAAGCAATAGAAAATCGCCCAGGAAGAGGGGATTGCCCAGGCTGGCGGATGCGCGCTGCCCCAGCACGAAGCTGACGGATTGCCCTGTCACCGGATCGAATCCGAGGATCTGCAGCAGTCCATACAGCGCCGGGGCTGCGGCGGACAAGGCAATCACGTCGACGAATAACCACACGCCCAGACGACGTGCCCCCAAAAACGCAACGTAGACCATGACCGCCCAGGCCGCAATCGTCAATGCCCCATAACCTCGATCATAGTTGCCCCCAAAACTGGTTGTGCTGTCGGCCCCGAATGCGGTCGATAACCCGACCACGATCACGAATGCGCACAGCAGGACGAGCGAGGGATCGAGTCCGGACAGCTTTGGGCGTTGGCCCGATCGCCATGCCTGAACCCAACCGATTGCGACCGAAATCGCGGCCAAAAGCGCCAGGGTTCGCAGTATTGCGCCCTTATCTGGTTCGAAGCTGGCCCCGCTCTGGGCGTTGAAATAGGCCGGGACGGCGACGAGGGCGACAAGTAATGCCGCCGAACTCAGATCGAGTTGGAGCAGCGCCGGAGCGGATGTGGAGCGACGTCGAGACATGCGTGGGTCAGTCTGTTGCACGAAGTTCGAGGACAGATTCGTAATGATGCAGGAATTTTTGCGTGCGCAGTTCGGGATCGAAGCGCGGCTGGGCCAGATAGCTTGCACCCAGCTCGGAGCCGCGCGGGAAGGATGGGTTCAGTACCGCCGCCAGACCCGCCAGCAATGCTGAAGAGGAAACGTCCGGGATCAGCCAGGCGTGCGGGGCGTCCCGGCACAGGTTCGGCAACCCGCCCACCCGGGTGGCGATTACGGGCGTCCCCAGGCAAAGCGCCTCGAATGCGGTCATGCCCCAGGCCTCCGCGCGCGACGGCACGATGACGGCATCAGCCTGCGCTAGCCACGGACGCACATCAGGCTGATAACCCAAGTTCGTGATCCCAGGCTGATCCATCAAACCAACCAGACGATTTCGATATTTCCCGCGTGCGGCGGGATCGCCCAATACCCAAAGGCGCGCTTGCGGATAAGAGTCACGAATATCCTGCCAGACGGCCAGCAAGTCACTCAGTCCTTTTTCCGGGGATCGTCGACCGGCGAAGACAAGATGTGGCCCGACGCCAGACATGACAGGTAAGGGGGAGAATGGTGCGATGGGAAGGATAGTACGACTGTTCTCGATGGTATGCAGCCGAGAGGCAGAAACGCCGCGGCTCGCTAAGGCGGTTTCCCAGGCAGTGGAAACTGAGATAACCCGGTCCGCCCGCCGCAAGGCCATGAGATCGAGTCGATTCCACAATCGCATCCGCCGATTTGGGCAGGTATGGCCGTGCGACTCGGCGACCCAGAGTTTTGATCTCGCCTTTGCGGCAACCATTACATCACTTCGATAATCACAACTGTGGAAAAGCCGAGGGCGGAACGAAGCGGTGATCTCTCGCAAATGATTCCAGGGCGCCAGACTCAATGGCCCGCTATCATTGATCGTCTGGGCGGTGACTCCCACTTGCGTTGCCGCCATAGCCAATGGGTGCTCGCCCGGCCGTCGGTAAAGGCAAACCAATTGCGGCGTCCAGCCCAGGCTGTGCAGTTGCAGGCAATGCGCCAGGAGTTGACGTTCGATTCCTCCCAGGTGGGTGCTGGAACGAATAAGCAGCACGCGGGCCATTGAGGTATTGTACCATTCCTGTGTAGATTCTCAGACAAGAAAAGACGCCGGATCATAATTAAGCGATCCGACGTCTGAGCGTTGGTGAAATCGACAGGTTAAAGTTGTTTTCGCAAGTAGATGAGCAATCCCGCGGCCAGGGCCAGGGCAGCAGCGCCCAATATCAGGAATAACTGCGGGCCAGGTCGGAAGCCGCCAGTGGAGTTCTTCTCTTCCTCGAGATTGGTCGCGATACGGGGTAACTCGTCCTGAGCCTGGGGAAGGTTGGAGTCGGACATCTGCTGGACATTGACATCGCCCCCAACGCCGCCGACTGATTGCGCTCCCGCGGGCGGTGAGGCTGTTGGCGGCGGCTGTTGTTCAATCTGCCCACTCTCGCCGGTATCCGGTGGCGGAACGTCAATGGCGGTCGGGGTCGCATCGGGCGGAGGGGTGATCTCTGGCGGCGCAGTCGGCTGAACCTCTGTCGGCAATGGCGTCGGCGTCGGCGGGACAGGCGTTGGCGTCGTGCCTGGGATAAACGTTGCCGTGGGGGTAGCAGTCCCGGCTGGCGTTTTCGTGGGCGGGATCGGCGTGTTTGTCGCAGGTACGGGTGTAAGTGTGGCGGGGATTGCTGTTGGCGTGCTCGGAGTTGTCGTTGCAGCCGGCGTGGTCGGCTGCGTCGTCGGCGTGTTATTCGTGCCGCTCGGCGTTGACGTAGGCGTGTTGTTGGCCGGTGAAGTGGTTGATGTCGGTGTGATCGATGGCGTGGTTGATGGCCGGAGGGTGGGCGGAGCCAGGTAGGCAGCCGCGCCGGGCAATGCTTCGACGGCGGCGGTGTTCGCCGTCGGGGCTGACCAGGCGGCTAACACAGTCTCGACCAATGGCGCGGCTAGCAAGAGCGGCCCGGTGAGTACGGAAAGGATGAGAAAAATAGATGCCAGTTTCTTAATCATGAGGGGGAGAACTCCAACCGGTTGTCGACAAAGAACGATACCAACTGTATTTTCACTTCTAGGACGAATAAAATCCTGGTTTCAGGATGGGGGATCGTCGTTCCGAGAGCGCCTGAATTTGGCAGTGGATTGTCTACAATCCGGCCTTCAGCCTAGCCACGCAGGGCGGATGTGCCGTTTCCGCCTTTTGCCCGCTGAAGTTTTTCGTAGGTAATCGCTTCGGATTGAATGTCAGCGGGATGGTATTCGGGCACCAACCGGTGCAGAGCGAGTTTGATCGCTTCGGCATCACGCCGGCGCGCGGCGTTTTCCAAAGTGAGCAGGCCGCTGCTCAAATCATTCGGTACGAATGAGCTGGCATTGCCGGCAATAAAAATCTTCTCATGGCGAGTTCTCGTGTATTCCTCACCTTCCACAAACAACTCCTCGAATAGTTTCTCACCCGGACGAATGCCGCTGTAAACGATCTCGATATCCGTGCCGACATCGTACCCTGAAAGTTCGATCAAGTCACGAGCCAGATCCTCGATCCGCACAGGCTCTCCCATGTCGAGCAGAAAGACTTCCCCCCCTTTGCCAAGCACCGAAGCCTGCAAGACGAGTTGCACGGCCTCGGGGATTGTCATGAAAAAGCGCTTCATATCAGGATGCGTGACGGTGACGGGGCCGCCTCTGGCGATCTGCTGTTTGAAGGTATTCACGACGCTGCCGCGACTGCCAAGCACATTTCCAAAGCGAACGGCGACGTAAGGGCGTCCGCTCTGTCTGGCGGCGCGATGCACAAGAAACTCCGCAACGCGTTTACTCGCACCCATCACACTCGTCGGATTCACGGCTTTGTCGGTCGAGATCATGACAAAACGCTCGACGCCCTCGGCCAGAGCCGCTTCCAACAGATAGCAAGTCCCCAGCACGTTGTTGGTGATGGCCTCGTCGGGGTTGCGCTCCATAAGGGGAACATGTTTATGGGCGGCGGCATGGAAGATGATCGAGGGCTTGTACTGGCGGACGACTGCGCGCATGGCATCGGGGAAACGAATATCAGCGATGACAGGCGTTATCTGGGGTCTGCCGTCCGAACCGACCGAGTCACCCTGGCGGTTGCGAGATGTCCAAAGCTCGTTGTGGATGTCGAATACGCTGTTCTCGCCGTGGCCGACTAACACCAAATGCCGGGGGGCGCAACGCCAGATCTGCCGGCAAAGCTCTGCGCCAATGGAACCTCCGCCACCCGTCACCATGACGCATTCGTCAGCGATAAGCTCCCTGACCGATTGAATGTCGGTCTGAATCGGATCCCGTCGCAAGAGGTCTTCAATCTCAATATTACGAAGCTGATTGATACTGACCTGCCCGCCGATCAACTCGTACATTCCCGGCATTGTCATTGTTTGCAAACCGGCCTGTTCACAAATGTTCACGATATCCCGAATTTCTCTGCCGGCGACGGTGGGCATCGCAATGATCACTTTGCGAAAGCGCCAAGCGGTCGCCATCTTGGGGATCGACTTACGCCCGCCCAGGACGAGGATGCCGTGAATGCGGACATTGTGCTTTCCGGGATCATCGTCGAAGAATGCCACCACCCGCATACCCAATTGCGGATTGCGCTGTAACTCTCGCACAATCATGAGACCAGCATCCCCTGCGCCCATAATTGCCACCGATTCCGCCGAGGATGGAACCTTGTTATTCGACAAGCTAAATTGATCGAAAACTCGGATCGCCAATCGAGGGCAGGCGGTCGCGGTGACAGCCAGGAAGACGAAGATGAGAGGTATCGAGCGGGGGATATGAATGTTAACCAGGCCGACCTCCGCTACTATCAGACTGAGAATACCGGTGACAATGACGGCAAGGCTGACAGTTGCCGTAAGCAGCACCACTTCTTCGATTGAAGCATAGCGCCAGTATCGTGAATAGACGCCTGCCTGTCTGAAAACTATTGGCACTACCACAACCGTGATCAGTGCAAAGACGAACATCCCCCGCCAATAGATGTCAATATCAAATCGTTCAAGTCGAAGAACAAAAGTCACATAGACGGCCAACGAGAGGAAGAGCACATCGGTCACGAAAAAATGTCGATTTCTAACTGCATTCATTTGCCGAAAGCCTTAATCCGCACACATCGGCAAACGCTGAACTGCGCTTACCTGAATTTATACAAAACGCACCCTAAACTGTCGCTACATCGCTACGTGCAAAAAAGTCGAACGCCTGGATGCATTGACCGACGTCCAACTTGGTTATCAATCATAAGTCACGTTGGTTGAATTAGCAACAGCCGATCTGCATGAGCAATTCCAATCTGAGAGCTAAGAGAGCTAACGACTGTCATCGAGCCATCACTGATCTTAATGCGACTGTATGCGATAGCTTGGGCTGGGCAAGAACTCGTATCTAAAACGCCCGCCGGGCTACAATTCGCACCCCAGCCGATATTGGCCTGTCTGACACTAGAATCAGATAACCCCCGCCGCCTGCACCCGATAGTTTCCAGCCCAGTGCTAATTCTCGGTATACATCAAGCAAGTGGGTAACATCATCGGTGACCATACGGGGAAACATAGCGATTTGCGCCTCGAAGGAACGCCGGAATGAGTCGCCAAAAGCATGTACGTCTTCGTCCAGAATGGCTTGCCAACAGTCATCAGCCGCTATTGCCAGTGCTTTGGCACTGCTCGAATCGATTCTGGTGTCGCCCAGTACGTCAAAGACCCTGTGTCTTGGCCCCAATGGAATCAGATACAGCAATTCCTCGACAAAACGGAGTGAACTTTCTTTGGTGACATGTTCGATATGATGCGGCCAGTACTCGCCCCGATAATCTGAGCGCGCCAGGCCAGGAAAGGTAATGCCGATGCTGTCCTGAGAGCCGGAAATCTCGGTAGTGCCCGGTGGATTGTCACAGCAGAAGAGGATATAGCCCAGTTTTTGGTGCTCCTCTGTGGGAAGTCTATTCCCCCATAACTGGGTTGCCACACGACGTGTACTGGTTGCCATACCACTACGTTCATTGAACTCGATCGTTGGTTCAATCGACATGGTTATCACTGAACCAGGGAAATGCTTGCTGACAAAGGGCTGATCCAGCCAGCCTCCTGCCAGGTCGACGCGATAAGGCATCTGGTCAATCTGACGTAGCGCGCTTGTGGATCTCAGTATAAGCCCGGGATGAGCATTTCGTCTGAGCACTACGTAATTGATGCTAAGCCGCTCGCACAGACGGCGCTTCTCCAGGGTATCGCCATCCTCGTTCACAATAAAATAATCTGGGTGGATCTCCGTCAAATCGTCAGCAAAATCCAAATAGCCCGAACCACGCGAAATTATCGCGTCTTTGACGCAGGCGACCGACTTGACCATGAAGAGCCGCTCATCCTCAGTGTTGATTGGTGCTCGGCCCTTCAATTCAAAAACGGTTCGATCCGACCCCAAGGCAACTGTCAGGTCACCATACGCGGCTGCCTGCTGAAAAAACTCGATATGCCCGCTATGCAGCATATCGAAACAACCGCTCACGACTACCTTAGCAGTCATTAACTATCACCAAGCAATATCCCATGCGATCATGCTCCGTGAATATGCTCAAGCGTCCAAATACGTTGATGGTACTGCAAGATGAATTCAGGCCTGATCGCTTCTACGATTTCGATACAGACTGGGGTCGGCAATACGCGCCATCTCCATTTCGTCAAGGATGCCGTCGAGAAATTGGTTGATATGCGATGACGTTGCGACCGGATCCGCAAGCGTTTGATTGTAGTCCACATAGAGGACGCTAAAGTTGCCTTGTTGCGCCAGCCAGGCCTTGATTTTGGTTACATGTTTCGCCAGCAATACTGCCAGTTGTTCGTCTTCGATCTGGCTTTCTTCGCCACGATGCTCAAGCATCTTCCGCTGCGAAGCCAGTATCTCCGGCATTTGTCGTTCCATGAACAGGACGCGATAGTGATAATCGGCTGGGAGGTATTCGAGCAGGGCGGAGATGACCTTGACGACCTTTCCCTCGGCATCAACCAGCCAGGCCGTATCGCCACGGTCAAGTTGTTTGACCCGCTCGAATTCATAGTAGCCCTGTGGGTTATCGGTATCGGCCTGGCGCTGGCCGTCGCTCACGACCTCAAGCCCGCCCGCTTCCAGCATTTTCATCATCATCGATGTGCCAGAGCGCGGCAAACCAGAAACGACGACGATGGTATGCGGGGGCAGAACATCGGTCGGTTGCGTCTTAAAAAGGCTTTGGAACAATTTCATATCTATTTCGTTAGCTGATCAGTGAATCGGCGTTACATGGCGGGTATCGACAATCACTTTTACACGCCTGGAGATAGACGCCCAATCATACACAGTGTGATCGGTTACGATGACCACACAGTCGGCTGCCGACAACGCCTCATCCAAATCAATTTCCCCGACCAATCGAAAGCCATTATGCAAAAAGTGATCGACATAGGGATCATGATAGTGCACGTCAGCGCCTTTTTCGCGCAATAATTGAATAATGTCTAACGCAGGCGACTCACGCACATCGTCGATATCACGCTTATAAGCAATGCCAAGCACCAACACCATACTCCCTTTCACTGGCTTGCCCGCGTCATTAAGCGCATCCTGCACTTTGTTCACCCAGAATCGGGGCATTTCTGTGTTGATTTCGCCAGCCAACTGGATGAACCGCGCATTGTAATCAAGCGTTTTGAGCTTCCAAGAAAGATAATGCGGATCGAGCGGAATGCAATGCCCGCCTACACCCGGCCCAGGCGTGAATTTCATGAATCCGTAGGGTTTCGTTGCGGCAGCATCTATCACTTCCCAAACATCGAGGCCCAACTTATCGCACATGATCGCTATCTCATTCACCAGGGCGATATTCACCGCGCGAAACGTATTCTCAAGCAGCTTCGTCATCTCAGCCGCAGCCGGAGACGACACCGGCACAATCCGGTCGATTACTTCGCCATACAGAGCGGAAGCCACATTCAAGCACGCGGGCGTCATCCCGCCGATCACCTTTGGCGTATTCTCAACCGTAAAATCAGACCTGCCGGGATCGATGCGCTCAGGAGAAAAAGCCAGGAAGATGTTCTCGCCAACCACCCAGTCGCCGCCCTGCCCCCGCTCCAACATCGGCTTGAGGAGTTCTTCCGTCGTCCCCGGATATGTCGTCGATTCAAGCACCACAAGCATGCCGGGATGCAGACACGCCGCCACAGACTCCCCGGCAGCAATCAGGTAGCGCACATCGGGGTCGCGTGTCTTATTCAATGGCGTTGGCACGCAGATTATCGCCGCATCACAATCGGCCAGATCGGTGAAGTTCGTGCTCGCCCGTAATAATCCGGAGTTTCCAGATTTTCCATTTGACGCAATCGCAGCCAGTCGTTCATCTGAGATATCGCCAACATAGGAATTGCCCAAATTGATGGCATTGACTTTCGCCTCGTCAATATCGATGCCCCTGACACGATAACCCCGCTCTGCAAATGCGACCGCCAGAGGCAGCCCCACATAGCCCAGGCCAATGATGCCGATTATCGCTTCGTGCGATCTGATTCGATTTAGTGTTTGTTCTCTAAGCGTCACCTTCATAAATGGCTTCCTTGTGATATCTGCGATTGGTTGCGAATGCGGCGGCCGCGCCCGCGTGTGGTGCGACGTCGCACAAAGTTCGTAGACGCTCGTTCGATCAAATCGACAGGAATTTCAGTTTCCCGCAGGCTGCCCAGAAAATCGAGCAAGATGCGCACGCGCTCAGATGGTTTCAAAGGCCCCTGGAAAACTGCTTCCAACCCCTGAAATGGGCCGCTGACAACCCTGACACGATCACCGGGGTGGAAGCCATGCTGTGTGATCCCGCCCCTGGCATTCAGTTCGTCGAGTCGGAATCGGATATCGTCGATGATCGTGGCAGGGATGGGCTGCGGCGTATCGCCATACGAAACGAGTCTGATCACGCCTGGCGAGAAGTTTATGGCAGACGCTTCCGTGACCGTCAAATCCGCGTTCACGAACAAATATCGTGGGAAAAAGGGGCGGGGTTGGATACTGCCGCGATAGGTCTGTAACACTTCCGGAAAGAACACTTCAAGCCCCAGTCGGCTTTCAAGCGAGCTGGTAACAAGAAGCTCCTTGCGTGGTTGTGTATGAACCACGTACCAGGAATCATTCTGTATTTCAATTGTCATTATCTTTAGAAGGGAGAATGCCGTGAGAGTTTCGCGCGTATGCGCACTTCAATCGGAAAAATCCGCCGGCCCGGATGGTTCTAGCGAATCCTTTACTCGCATAAGAATCTGATCCAGTTTGATTTCCGGCTGCCAACCGCACAGAGTTCGTAGTCGAGTGGTGTCGGGAACCCGGCGACGCATGTCCTCGAAACCAGGGGCATAGGCCTGGTCATACGGAATGAACTCGATTCGCGACTGACTGCCCGTCAATGTAATCACTCGTTCCGCCAGATTGAAGATCGATGTCTCCTCGCCTGAGCCGATATTGAAGACCTTGCCTATTGCGTCCGGATGCTGACAAAGCGCTGCCAACGCCCGGACGACGTCGGCCACATCGCAAAAACATCGACTTTGCTTGCCGTCACCATACACGGTAAGCGGCTCCGAACGCAAAGCCTGCGACACGAAGCGAGGAATCACCATGCCGTAGCGACCTGTCTGGCGCGGCCCCACTGTGTTAAATAACCGGGCGATAATAACGGGCAGGCCATACTCGCGATGGTAAGCCAGAGAGAGAAACTCGTCAACCATTTTGGATGCGGCATAGGCCCAACGGCTGCGGCTGGAAGCGCCCAATACCACATCGTCATTCTCTCTAAAAGGGACGCGGCTGCCCTTTCCGTAGACTTCGGATGTGGATGCGACCAGAACTTTCACACGGTAACGCGCCGCCGCTCGCAAAATGGACTCGGTGCCCATGACATTCGTTTCGATGGTATGGACGGGATGTTCGACAATCAATTGCACGCCCACCGCCGCCGCCAGATGCACAATGATATCGCATTCGCTGGTCAGGCGGTCGAGCACCACCTCATTGGTGATGGAATCGATAGCAAAGCGGAAGTGCGGATGCGCAACCAATGGCTGGATATTTTCGAATCGACCGGTGGACAAATTATCCAGCACAGTCACCTGATGGCCGGCGGTGAGGAGAGATTCGGCCAGATGGCCGCCGATGAAGCCGGCCCCGCCTGTGATCAAATAGCGTTCAGTCATTTATGTCAACAGTGGTATTGGCAAACCAGATTCGGATATTGAGAAGCGATCACTAACTCCGTGATCCTAGCATCTTCGCCCGACCCTGACAAAGACCAGAGTACGGTTTTATGCAATGTTAAGAAAATTATACAAACAACGACGGCCCTGGCGCGCATGCCAGAGCCGTCGTTACAAAAAGCGTGTCCCGGAAGTTGGGCGCTAACGCAGATAGAATGGCAGGTAATGCCGGTTTTTGAGGGGCACGTAAGTCGAGGTTGCCGTAGGTGACGGCGTGGCGGTGGGTGTAGAGGTCGGGAGCGACGTGGCCGTGTGGGTCGGGGTAATGCTGGGCGTATTCGTCGCCGTGGGCGTTGGCGTATGGGTGGGCGTCACCGTAGGGGTCGGGGTGCGCGTTGGGGTAGGCGTTTGCGTTCGTGTGGCTGTGGGCGAAGCGGTCACCGTGGATGAAGCCGTGGTTGTGGGCGTCGGTGTGTTCAGCCCCATATCTTCGACAATGCTGGGGTCAAGGCTGATGGGAACGGTCACAAAGGAGTTGGCGATCCCATCCTGATCGCCCGTCCCGCCATCACGGACAAAACTGACATTGCCGTTCATGTCCACCACGCGAAAGATGCCGCCCGAGACCGATGTCCTGAGCGTAACGATGCCAGGGTTCCCTACCAACTTCCAGATGGCATGCTTCACCCGCCCATTGACATTGAATTTGTATCCTTCCGCCAGGTAACCGCCAGCGTCTTGACCAAAATTGGTGTGCGGTCCCTGAAACGGTCCCGGAGTGGGATTATAGGTGGCGCCGCTAAGCTCTTTGGTGAGCAGAGCATAGGTGTTGTATCCGGGCTTGGGACTCAGATCGCTGCGCAAAAGACCATAACTCCGCTCAAAGGCCGGGTGATCCACGCCCATAAACCAGATCACCGGATTGCTGCCCGCCACCATCGTGCGTACCATCTCTTTGATCACATCCTGGGCTTGCCGATGCTCACTGTAATTTTGTTGATCAGAGGCCGGGCCGGCGGATGGGCTGCCGATCTCGGAACAAATGATAGGGCGTTGCGCCAGCGCCGGATTGCCTGTCAGATTGGCCAATTCCTGGCGCAAAAAGCGCGCTTTCTTTTCCACGCCTTCGTTGTATGGGTCTCGAAAATTCAGGTCATCATCCCAACGATAGCCAAAGGCATAGTAATAGTGGAAGTTGAGAATATCGAAGTAGTTCGCCCCCCCTGCCCTGACCACATCGTCGAGGAAGTAGGGATCATGAACGCCTGCATCAGGATACGTGAAATAATCATATGCCAACGCTCCATTCAAGACCATGACTTCGGGGTTCACCGATTTTACGGCGGGATACACTTGTTTGAGCATGTTGGCGTAAGCGGTCGGCCCCGGCGCAGGGCGCGGATCGGTTGGATTGGGATGCCCCCAACAACCGCCATTTTCGTGTTCTGGAAAAGCGTTGTCAGGTTCGTTGTACATGGCGATATGGCGCAGATTATAAGGCGGCACGCTGTATCTTTGCACCGTCCGGCGCACAAATTCAACCAGTGCGGGCAAGTCATTCACCGGGCCGCAGGTCGTGTCAGCTGCCCAATCGGGGTTGACGACGACGGTAAGGATCACCTGCAATCCCTGCTGGCTGGCCTTGGTCATCATCGCATCCGGCTTCGACCAATCGTAGACGCCTTTCTGAGCTTCCACCTCTCGCCAATAAATATTCATGCTTACCCAACGGCTGCCCGCGGCTGCCATTTCACCTGCGCCCTTGAGATTTACCCTATCGTGAATATAGACGCCGAACGGATCGCTGGGCGGGTTATAGGCAGTTGGATCAGTTGTGTCATCGGCACGAGTTGTTTGCGCCTGCCAAAGCCAAATAGAAACGAATAGGAGAATCAGGAAAATCGGGGCGGATAATCGAATGAGTTTTTTCATAACTACGGAAGGGTCGAGTGAGGATGAAAATGACTGGCGCGAGAGTGCCTTGTACAGAGCTATGCGATTTGACGTGGCTTGTTGCTCATCCAATACGCCCGCAAAAAGTATTGGATGGGCGCCAAGTCGACCAGAAACTCTGCGGTCTGTCAGCCGAACCAGGTTTCAGGCATGACGCCAGAGCCAGGGCAAACCGAATGCCAGGGGGACGCTGATGACGATGATGTGCAGGAGAATGCCAAAGGCAAGCGCTTGCTCGAATGGCACGCCCGTGAGAGAGAGGGCGAGCACAGCCAGCGCCTCGAATACGCCGAGATTGCCGGGCGCGAGGGGAATGCTGACGCCGCTCTGGATGATGAGGACGACAAGGAGGGCGCTGAGCAGCGTGGGCGGGATGGCTAACGCTTTCATCAAAAACAAGTTGGTGACCACAGCCGCCATCCAGACCAGCGCCGACCAGAATAGCAGCGCCGGCAAACGACGGAGATTCCGCAATGCTTTCAGGCCGTCGAGCAGCCGGGAGACAAGGGTGCTGAGGGAGGCCAATGCCGGAATACGCTCGCCAACGAACGCCAGAATACGCTGAAAGTATGGCAGCCCCAGCAGGATCGTCACCCAGGCGATCAGCCCCACCAGCGCTCCCGCGAAGATGCTCCGCCCTGGCGATCCCCATTCCACGGGAAGGACGACATAGGGCAGCACCAGCGCAAATAGAAAACCGAGGATCATTAGATCGATCATTTTCTCGGCGCCGATGGTTCCGGCTGCGGCCACTGTGCTCTCACCCCTGCGCCGGCCCATAAAATAGGCCCGGGTGATGTCGCCTGACCGCAAGGGCAGGAGTAAGTTGATGAGTTGCCCCGACATCAATACGCCGAAGATATCTCGCTGCCTGGGCAGAGGCTGGTCGGGCGGGAACAGCAGCCGCCACCGAAAGGATTTGGCGATATTGTTAAAAAAGACCGTGATCACGGCCAGCGCCAGCCATTGCAGTGATACATCACGAATGTAATCGAGCGCAGTCTCCCAATCGACCTGACGCGAAATGAAATAGATCGCCACGATCGCCAACACACTCCCCAAAACGATGCGGAGAATCAAGCGAAACTGCGGGCGCTGCGGCAATGGGATGAGCTTGCTCAAGATAGCCACAGAATAACTGGATCGATGGTGAGGCGCAAACGTATTCGCCCATTCGCCGTTCCATCCAGATCGTCCGAGTCGCCATCCAGCACCAGGCGCTGCTGGCCATCGATCTTGACGAGCCGAAGTCGTTCGGCGGCGAGTTCCAGCTCTGTTTCACTGGCATCAGCCCAGGCGACATAGGCGACACGATCGCCGTGATCGAAACCTAGAGCGAACCCCTCGCCCGCAACGGGGATTTGACCCATGTATCGCCCGCCCTGCAAAGCCTGATTTACCGACCGGAACGCAAAATAGGAAGGCTCCGGCTGATAGTCGGAGTCGAGCAATCCGTAATCATACGGCTCGGCAGGCTTATCGACGGAGGTGAACCAGATGATCGGTGAGATTTTCGCCATGCGGGCGAGCGAGAGGGCTGGCGCAACAAACCGGGCCGTACTGATCTCGTCATAAACCAGCCCATCCGAATCCGGCCCGCGCGTGGGTCGCCCGATCTCCGTCAAAGCCAGTGGCTTTTCCAGCCTATACCGCGCCAACTCCTGCCTCAAATATTCAGCTTTGCCCGCCACGCCCGGCCCGAATGCATTCCACCGCTCCTCGAATGCCGGATAGTAATGGAAAGCAAGAACGTCGAAAAAGGGGCCAGCGCCATTCGCCAGGGCAGCGTCCAGGAAATCCGGGTCAAATCGCCCGCCTTCGTTGGTAAAAAAGTCGTATGAAATGCCGCCGAACAGGACGATAACCGCCGGGTCCGCCCGCTTGATCGCCTCGTAGGCGAGTTTTAGGCTTTGCGGATAAAGTTCGCCTCTCGTGCCAAAACAATACCCTTGCGGACCGAACACGCTATCCGGCTCGTTGTAGATTTCCCACAACCGCACGTTATAGGGAGGGGCGCTGTATCGGGCCACGGCATCGCGCAGGAATCGCTGAAACTCGTCCTCATATTCCGGGAAGATCGGGCCGCAAAAGCTATCCGAAGCCCATCCGGCATTGCCGCCCAACAAAAATATCGGATCGAGCCCGGCCTGGCGAGCGGAGAGCAGCATTCTGTCGGTCGCTTCCCAATCGTAGGTCGGCGGATCGGTGAGTTGCGGTTCGATCAGGTGCCAATTGATCCAGGTTCTCGTCCATTTTGCGCCCGCCCGTCCCATGATGGATGCGGCGGGGCTGATGATGTCATCTTCAGGATAAAGATAAACGCCGATATTGTTGGCGTCCAAATCTCCCGGTTCAGACTGAAACACCGGCTTGCCGAAATCGCCGACCCCCTCCCCAGATTCGTCCCAAACCAGAAGCAGCAGCATCGCCAGGAGGGAGATCGGGAGTATGAGCAACGTCAGGAGGCGGGCAGGGGAGAAACCCAAGGCAGCATCCTCGCCCTAAAGCCAGAAGAAGGGGTAGAGCACGAAAGCCAGGATGTAGACATTGTAGCCAAGCAGCAACAGGATTCCAGCAGGCAGCGCCACCGCCCGGAAACGGTCGGGTATCCAACACCGTAATCCCAACACAATCGGTATGGCCAGCGCCGGGAAAATGGGATAGAGATATCTGGCCTGCGGTAATGATCCGTCCCGCCATGTGCCGTAGATCAATTCTTTGCCTGCGATCAGGAAAAGCTGGGCCAGGAAAAGGAACAGGAATAAAACCAGCGCTCGCTTTTGCCACGGCGCCAGATTACGCATGATGCTGCGATGCGGCCCCAGCACCATCCCCAGGAGGCTCAGAGCCAGCAGGATACCGCCCACCCAGACGAAGGCGATGGGCGTGCCGACTTTCATCCAGCCGAACCAGCCAATGGCAGTTTTTAGGATGGCAGCGGCGAAGCCGCCGTAAGGCGCGTGAGCCAGACTCTGCCAATAGACGCCCGTGCTCAGGTCATCGAGCATCGTCTTTGGCAAGCCTAAGCGACCAGAACGAACAGCCACATAGCCCAGCAGTGCGACCAGAACGATCGCTGCAATCAGGATCAGAACGCCCACCCAACGGGAGCGACCGCGCGGCCGGCTGCGCAGATAGCCAAAACCCCATAGGCCCAAGGATAGGGCGACGATCGCCAGCGCAATCAAGCCGGTTCTCTTACTGGTGATCGCCAACAAAGTGACGGCAATCATCCCCGAAATCGTTGTGAGGTCAGGGCCGCGGCGGAGGATGCGAATGCCAAAGTACAAAGCCCAAACGGTGAATACTTCCACCAGGGCGTCGTTGTTGACGGCAGCGCTGGCAGCCAGATGCGAAGGCCATAGAGCCGCCAGGGCCAAAACGCCTAGTGCCAGTCGCGACGTATTCGGAAACAGTTCGAGAGCGCACATATAAATCCCCGCCAGGCTGAACAGGAGCAGCACAATTCCCACAAGGCGCAACCACGTCACACTCGCAGCCAAGGGCATCGTATCGGGGAATTGGGATAACAATGCCCCGGCCAGGGTGTAGTAAAGCGGCGGTTGGAAAAAAGCGGTCGAATACATCGGCCCCCACACTTCGCCAAAGGATTGTGGCAGATTGGCCGGGTCCCAGCCCACAAGCGAGAATCCATACCACCAGAAACTCTCGGCCTCCATCGATGCAATGATCTCGCGCTCCCAGTCGGGGACACGATCGGCGCCGGTCGTGATCGGTTTACCCAATCTCGCCACATGCATGGCGACCTCATAATGACGGGGCTCGTCCGGTTGCATCCAGGGACGAATCACCAGCCCGTACAGTGTCGCCAGCACTAACGCCAGGGCGAAGAGGCCGACGATCAGAGGCAAATCCTGACTGATCGGGGACTTGCCGCGCGAAGCGACTTCCTCACCAAATACGCGCTTTCTCTGTTCCCAGGCCTGATAGGTGAACATCAGGGCCAACAATAACCACAGCGCCGCTTCCCACCATCGTGAGAGTGTGCTCAACGCCTGCCCAAACGAAAAGAGCGCCAGCCCCGTCAGCGCTAGAGCCAGCATGTTGGGCGCTCCCAGCACATCTCGCAGTCTTACCTGACTTACGCGAGCGCGGTACATGGCGAAGCTGAATATCGCCAACAACAAAGACAAACCACTTATCCACAAAGCGCCTGTGAGCAAGCCAAACCAATCGAGCATAAAAACGACTCCCAAATCCTGGGGGATGAATGGATGTCATTGTACCCGCCGCCCCGGTTGCTACCAAAAGTGCACGCCGTGTAAAACTGCAAAGGGATTTGACATGCCTTTCTCGCCCCCCCTATAATCGTCAGGTTTGCGACCATGCGACCCGATCCATTTCGCATGACAACTTCTTCCCAATAAACCCGGAAATCTTTATGCGCAGAGATATCATTGCCTTTATTCTCATACTCCTGCTCACCGCTTTCGCCATTTCGGTAGCGCTGCCCATTGTCCACCCCACCTGGTACACCAGTCTGGTGGCCCGGCATCAGGATGCCATCAATGCCCTGACCTTGCGTTTGGGCCTGGATCTGCAGGGCGGGACGCAGGTGGTGCTGGAAGCGGACCTGCCCGCCGAGCGCAGCGCCACTGCCGATGACATCGACACAGCCAGGGTGATCATCGAGCGCCGTGTTAATGGTCTGGGCGTGGCCGAACCGTTGGTGCAAACCAGCGGAGATCGTATCATCGTGGCCCTGCCCGGTGTGGAGGACCCCGATGCTGCTATCCAGGCGTTGCGAGGGACCGGCCAGTTGGAATTCGTCGAAATGGGGCAGAATCCTGTGCCCGCCGGTACGACGATCGTGACAGACCTTGATACCACGGGCGTGACAACTGACACAATCGTTTACAAAACCGTGCTCACCGGCGATACCCTTGATACCGTGGATGTGACTCGTGATTCTAACACGCAGGCTATCTACATTGCCTTCGAATTCAAACCTTCGGGTGCGGACATCTTCGAGCAATACACAAGCGCACACATTGGCGACTTCCTGGGCATCGTCCTGGACAAAACGGTCTTGTCAGCGCCTCGCATCAACTCCGCCATCCCCGGCAGCGGCATTATCGAAGGCCAGTTTACGCTGGACGAAGCGCAGAATCTGGCGATTCAGATGCGCTATGGCGCCCTGCCTGTGCCGTTAAAAGTGGTCGATGTGCGCACGGTTGGCCCCAGCCTGGGTGAGGATTCTGTGCGGTCGAGTCTGGTGGCCGGTATCATCGGTCTGTCGATCGTGCTGCTTTTCATGCTGGTCTATTATCGATTGTCCGGGCTGTTGGCCGATCTGGCGCTGCTATGCTATGCGGTCTACAACATAGCAATCTACAAACTCCTGCCTGTCGTGCTCACCCTCCCCGGCATCGCCGGTTTCCTGCTCTCCACCGGCATGGCAGTCGATGCCAACATCCTGGTATTCGAGCGCATGAAAGAAGAATTGCGCGGCGGTCGATCGTTGCCGAATGCAGTGGATGCGGGCTTCTCGCGGGCGTGGACGTCGATTCTGGACTCCAACCTCTCCACCCTGATCGCCTGCGTGATCCTCTACTACTTCGGCTCCAACTTTGGCGCATCCATCGTCCAGGGCTTTGCCATCACACTGGGCATCGGCGTCCTGGTTTCGATGTTCACGGCCATGATCGTCACGCGCACCTTCCTTCACCTCGTGGTTGCACTCTTCGGCGAACGTCTCAGCCGCCACCTTGGCCTTTTCGGCGCATAAACCGCGCAAATCTATACGTCTTCGATTGGCTGGAATCCTATGCTAAAACTCATTCAAAACCGTCGCTGGTACTATCTCTTCTCAAGCCTGATCATCATACCGGGCTTGATCTCCATCATCATGACGTGGGTGACTACCGGCGCGCCCCTGCGTTTCTCGATCGACTTCACCGGCGGCACTTTGTGGGAAGTGCAATTCGCCCAGGAAGTCCCTCCCGGCGAAATCGTGCGTATCTTCAACGAAAATGGTTCCAGCGCCAATGTGAACACGATCGGCGATGCCAACACGCTGGCCATTCGCACTGACGAGATCACCCCGGATCAGAAAGTGGCCCTGATCACAGCCATGACGACAGCCTTTGGCGAGGCGCCTGAAGAACTGCTTTTCCGCTCGGTTGGCCCCACCATCGGCGCTGAAGTCACCCGCACGGCGGTGATTGCCGTCGCCCTGACTTCGTTGGTGATCCTCGCCTTTATCACCTGGGCTTTTCGGAACGTGCCGCATCCGGTGCGCTATGGAACCGCCGCTATCCTCGCCATGATCCATGACGTCCTCTTGACGATTGGCGTCTATTCCATCATGGGTTGGATCGCAGGCTGGGAAGTGGATGCGTTGTTCCTGACTGCGTTGCTCACCATCATCGGCTTCTCCGTGCAGGACACCATCGTCGTCTTCGACCGCATCCGTGAGAACAGCCGCCGCCATCGTGGCGAGACTTACGAAGTGATCGTCAACCGCTCCCTGCTGGAAACCATGCAACGGTCGATCGCCACCCAGATCAACGCCATGTTCGTCATGATCGCTCTGCTTCTGTTTGGCGGCGTCACCATCAAACCCTTTATCGCCACCATGCTAGTCGGCCTGCTCAGCGGTACGTACTCGTCGATCTTTATTGCCTCCCCGATCCTGGTTTCGTGGGAGTACCGCGAGGGCTTCTTCCGCTGGCTGGCTCCTCGCACCGGACGCAAAACATCAACCGCATCCGCTTAATCAGACCACTCTTCATTGGAACCGGGCCTCGCGCCCGGTTCTGCGCGCCATAAGAATGCGTATGCAAGCCCTCGTGCTGACAGACCACGGCCCAGAGCTGATCGACAATCTACCCACGCCGATTCCCGGCCCCGGCGAAGCGCTGCTGGCGCCGCGCCTCGTCGGCATTTGCGGCACAGACTTGGCCCTGGTTGCCGGCTACAAAGGCGGTTATCGCGGCGTGTTGGGCCATGAATATGTGGCGGAAGTGGTGGCAGCGCCCGGTTATCCGGAATGGGTGGGGTGCAGAGTGGTGGGCGAGATCAATACAACCTGCGGCGTTTGCGATAGCTGTCGCGCCGGACATGTCACGCACTGCCAGACCCGTCGCGTGTTGGGCATTCGCGATTGGGACGGCGTGTTCGCCGAGTATTTCCTCAGTCCCGTCGCCAACCTGCACCGGCTCCCGGATGAAATTTCCGATGCAGAGGCAGTGTTCACGGAACCGCTTGCCGCCGCCTACGCTGTGCTGCGTGAAATGCCGAAATCGTCCGGCGACCGCATCGCCATTCTCGGAGACGGTCGGTTGGGTTTATTGATTGCCCTCGTTTTACGGGCGGAGGGGTACGATCCACTGCTGATCGGACGTCATCAAAACAAGCTTGATATCGCCAATGCGGCAGGCATCCAAACGACGACGCACGTCGAAGCCGCCCGGCGTTTCGATGTATTGATCGAGGCCACCGGCCTTCCCCACATTCTGCCCGAAGTCATCGACATGGCAGCGCCGCGGGCGACCATCATCCTCAAGAGCACCGGCATAGAACGAACCCAAATTGACGCCTCAATCATCGTCGTGAACGAACTGCGGCTGATCGGTTCCAGATGCGGCCCATTCGCCGAGGCGATTGTGGCGCTTGCTGCTGGCAAGATCGATCCCAAACCGCTGATCTCAAGCCGATTCCCTCTCAATCAGGCGGTCGCAGCGCTAGAATCCGCCGCCCAATCTGGCGTGATCAAGGTGCTGCTCGAACCCAACAAACCTTCTCCTCTCCAACCCCAGATGCTATAATTCTCGCTTGCCGAATCTCAGGAGAGTCATGGGCGAGCGCACCGGAAGGCAGAGCGCATCACAGGCAATCCATTCCCATCGAGTTTCAGCTACTCTTTTCGTAAGGAGCAAACAAACGCCATGCGTGCAACAAATGTTTTTCTGATTATCACACTCATCCTGGCGGCCGTATTGGCAATGCCGGGGATGACAAGCCCTGATTCCCAGGCGCAGAGTGGAATCCCCGACGACGAAATCGCCTATATCGACATCAGCAGTTTCATTCAGGTGCGAGACCCTTCGCCCCCAGCGGGCCAGCAGCCATTCACCTGGACGAGTTCCGTTGGCGGCTGGACAAGCATGATCGTGACCGATGTCAACGCCGATGGCATCGATGAGATAGTGTCGATTGGCGGGAACACCGCCCGGTTGTGGAATCCGACGGCGCCGGGCGGAGCGACGGCTCCCTCCTTCCTGCAGACCATCCCCAGCGGTTTCGTCTATACCCTGGCCACTGCCGGCGACATTATTCCCGGCGATGGCGGACGAGACGAGATCGTGCTGCAACGCACCGACAATCGCAGCAACAGTGCGTACAGCGTCCAGATTTATGATGGCAATGACGCGGGCACAGTCTGGACCCTGGTCTATGATGAACTCTACGGCGTGCCCTGGCTAAGGCTGGGCACAGGCCCATACAACGATCTGGCCGGCGATGAACTTGTCATGGTACGAAACGGCACACCTCCCAGCCAGTTGGACTATCGCATCAAGATCATCAGTCGCACTCCTGATAACCTGAATTGGGGAACGGTCGCCGACAAGTCATACACCTTCCCGTGGATTGACCTCGCTGTCGGCAATGTCAATCCAAATAACGGCGGTGATATGGCAGAGTTGGTCACGACGCGCGATGATGTGCTTGGCACATTCCCATCGATTCTCGTCTTCTGGTATGCCCCGCCCAACCCGATTGCCGATGCTCCCAACGGCCAGCGCACGGCCTTTCCGCCTTTCTTCGATATCGCCCTGGGTGATGTGAACGCCAGCGGCGATGAAGAGGCTTTCTTCATCCGTGACCCCGAAGGCACCCCCAGCGGCATTTCCATGATCGGCATGAACTGGGGCAGCGACGCCATCCCCTCCATCTGGGATAATCCGGGTCTGGCCCTGGGTCGTGATCTGAAGGCGGTGGCGACCGGCGATATCGATGGCGATGGCAAAGCAGAGGTGATCATCGCCAATTCGAACAGCTACGCCATCTTTATGACGCCCGACGTCAACGCGACTCTTGGGCCCTCAATCCCGGCGGCGTTCCGCGCCCCTGTCGTGCTCGTCACCGGCAATTTCGACGGCAGCGGTCTGCAACCCGCACAACTGGCGGTCAGCACCACGTCGCTCAATTTCAGCATGTTGCGCGGGGAAGCCAATCCGCCCAACCAGACTTTCGAAGTCCTCAATACGGGCGGCGGCGGCGGCATTCAATATACTGTGACCGAACTTGAAGGCTGGATGAGCGTCACCCCCAACGAAGGCTCGACGCCGCAGACGCACACGGTCAGCATTCAGGGACAGGGCTTGGCGCCAGGCACGTATCAGGCGGACATCACGGTGGCAGCCGTCTCCGGCGGCATTGCCGGAAGCCCGAAAAAAGTACGGGTTACGCTGACGGTCGTTCCCACAGGGCCAATTCTGGAGGTCACCCCATCGAGTATGGCCTTTGAATACAACTTTGGCGGCGTGCTCCCAACGGCGCAGGATTTGAACATCCGCAACATCGGCGACGGCGGCGCCAGGAGCTTCACACTCGACATCACCACCAACAACAACGTCCCCTGGCTGAAAACCGATAAAACCAGCGGACAAACGAATAGCGTGGTCAAAGTCTCGATAGCGCCGCAAGGATTGGCTCCCGGCGAATACACCGGAAACATTCGCGTCAATGCCGGCAGCATCGAGGGCAGCCCCGTCGATGTGCCCGTGACGCTGAATATCGAGGCGACCGGGATGATCGTCACGCCCACTGAGATGGTTTTGCTTGCCAACAAGGTTGGCCCATCGCCGATTGGCATCGTCAACGTTGATCAGGCAGTGACGGGCGAGAATGCCATTCATTTCTATGCCTATGCCGTGCTGTCAGGCGACTGGTGGAATACGCAGCAAAAGCTGGCTGATAAGGACTATGCCGCCGCCAGAACTGCTGACGGTTTCACGTTCAACAGCGCCGACGGCGACGTCTTCAGCTTGAACACGCTAGAATGGGTGAAATTGACGCCGCAAAACGGCTTCACGCCCAACGAGGTGCAGGTTTCGCTCGATATGGCGAAAGCGCCGATCGGGGAGACCCGCATTACCATCATCATCGATGGCGGGCCGGGCACGCCCAGCCGTTGGCAGGGCGTCGATACCCGGGTCGAGATCAACAATGGCGGCCCCTGGCTGCCGCTGCTGCGCAGGTGAGGGCTGTAACTCGCCTTCTCTTAACCTGTAACCTGAAGTCACACCGAGACCGGTCGTTTCACTCGACGATGGACGATTGAGCGTGTCAAGCCAATGATTCGCCATCGCCCATCGTCAACTGTAAGACAATGATGTCGATCTCAAAGTGACGGCGGTTTAGCTACGTTCGTTCTCAGACAGCATCCTGGTCGCCAGGGTGCTGTCTTTCTTTTTCCAGAAGAACCGTCACCGCGCTCACCAGTTGCGGCAGCACTTCCGCCACATCCCCTTACAGATGCACATCGGCCAAATGATCGTACGCTGTACCGGCCATGTTGACGATGATGAGCCTGGCGCCCCGGCGCTTCGCCAGCGCCGGCAAGTCGGCAGCGGGCATAACCTTCAGCGATGAACCTGCTACAATCATCAGATCACACCGCAGCGCCAATTCCTGCGCCCTGACGATTTCCCACTCTGGCAATGGTTCGCCGAAGAGAATGGCATCCGGCTTGAGAACGGATGTGCAAAATGGGCAACGTGGCAATTCACCCTTTGCCAGAAATGCCCGCAAATAGCTTTCGGCGCTGTCGCCATAACCGCAATTCAGGCAAGTCAGGCTGCGCACGTGCCCGTGTAACTCCACCACCTGCGTAGACCCGGCCGCCTGATGAAGCCCATCGATGTTTTGCGTGATCACTGCGTCGAGCCTGCCCATTCGTTCGAGTTGCAGCAAAGCGTTGTGTGCGGGATTGGGTTTGGCGTCGACGAGGCTGCGCGCTAGCGGCTGCAACCACTGGTAGAAACGTTGCGGCTGGGCATGAAACGACCACAACGATGCAGTCTCCATCGGATCGACAAAATTCCATAGCCCCGTATTGGCCGACCGAAAATCCGGAATGCCCGAAGGCGTCGAAATCCCGGCCCCGGTCAGGGCCACCACGCGCTCGGTCGTGCTCATTATGCGAGCAGCCGTTTGCAGGCCTAATCGATCAACCTTCGATCGTCGAAACACTGACTAAATTCTTGCCTCATACTCAGTATTGATGTGTAACGGCATGGAAGGGCTTTGACACCCAATCTTGAGCCATTGTACACTAGTTTACGCAATCGTCCAGAGGGGAAACCTTCTGAAAATGAAATTTCACGATGCAGTTACAATGATGAAACCGATCGATTGCGATTGTCGTCAGACGTTAGGCGAATAGAGTTTAATCATGAACGTTCTTACGATTGCCTGTCTCTCCCCTGTGCAAAGTGACTTTGCCTCTCACTGCACCAGTGCATCAAAGGAAGCATCTTTATGATAACCGATTGGGCGCGTCGGACTTTTAAATGGTTCCTGGAACCAGCAGCCGCTCTGTTCGCCAAATTGCACATCGGGCCGAATGGCGTTACCGTCATCGGTCTCATTCTCTGCATCATCGTCAGCGGTCTCATGGCGACCGGGCTGGTGCGTTGGGCGGGCGTCCTCTATCTTATCTCAGGATTGGCCGATGCGATTGACGGCACACTGGCGCGGCAACTGGGCATCCGCAACAAATTCGGCGCTTTTTGGGACAGCACGCTTGATAGATTCGGGGAATCCCTGGTCTTGAGCAGTGTGGGCGTGTGGTCTGCACTGCAAGGGGATATGATCGGCGTCGTTATTTCCTTCCTGGCGCTGATCGCCAGCTACTCAGTGAGCTATACCCGTGCCAGGGCCGAAGGTCTGGGCCTGGATTGCAAGGTGGGGATAGGAACCCGGATCGAGCGATTCCTAATCCTGGCCATCAGCATGATTATCGGCTACCCGGTCGTTGGCCTGGCTATCATCACAGTTCTCGCCAGCATCACAGTCATTCAACGTATTTGGGAAGTTTGGCGACTGACCCGACCCGCGTAATGTTTTTCCACGACTGTAACTGTTCACGATTTCAGGCAATTTCCACATCGACGAGAGCAAACACGCCACAATTGCTGGCAGCATAGTTACAACCTGATTTATATCAGCGAAGTCCGCAGTAACAATTCGCCTTGTCGAAAAATGAGCTCACGCAAAGACGCCAAGAGGAGCAACAAATGCGTTCTAGCTTAAGGTCTTTGCATGAGATCTGACATAAAAGTTGAACAGATACGAATATTGGAGCCGTTGACGGTTCAAAATGGCAGCGAACCCCCAACTCATACTTGCCTAGTTTCGTCAATTTTGTTATTTATAGTGTAACCCCCGTAACTTTTTCCCCATTCCCTCGTCTTGACTTTAATACCCCCAGTGTCTGCAAATCCCCCAGACGAGGCACTATTGGTAGAACGGGCCGCAATTTGCGACCCGGATGCCATCGCATCCCTCTACGATTTATACGCGCCTAAGATTTTCAACTACATTTATCATCGCCTCAGCGATCCGAATGTAGCGGAAGATCTTACAGCGCAGGTCTTCCTGCGCATGGTGGAGGCGATTGATAGTGATAAGGGGTGGCGTACCTCGTTTTCGGGCTGGATTTATCGTATTGCGCATAACCTGGTTGTCGATCATTATCGCAAACGAAGCCGTGCCGAGTTCGCTAATATTGACGAAACCCCGAACATCCCTGCCCGCCGCGGAGACCCGTTCCAAACCACTGCGGCGCTTCTGGACAGCGATGAACTTTTGCGCGCCATCAATATGCTGACGGAGGAGCAAGCCCAAGTAATTACCCTGCGCTTTCTGGAAAGCTACAGTATTACCGAAGTCGCTGAGATTATGGACAAGAGTGAAGGGTCGATTAAAGCCCTTCAATATCGGGCAGTTTCCAGTCTTCGGCGCATCATGACTTCGACACCGACATGAGCTATTCGGAACACGACCGTTACGACATCTTCCAATCGATGTTGGAAGCCCTGGAACAGGACGAGAGTCTCCAGGATGTTAGCGCGCGGTTCGAAAATGCGCCGGAAGATGTGAAAGCGCAGTTCGATTTTGCTGCCAGCATTCATCAAAACGTCCCGGAACTGCCCGCAAATAGCGGAGAGTTTATTGCCAGGGCCGGAGCGCGAGTGCGCCAGGCTGCATTGGCTCAGGCCAGCCTGAAGGCAGCGCCCGTTCCCGCTGCACCTTCCGCCAAAGGATTAGCGGCCTGGTGGCAGGATATTGTAGCCGGACTGGGACAGCCCTCGCCCGTTCGATGGGCTACGGTCGCTGTGCTGGCTGTGCTGATCCTCATGGTGACGATAGGCGGCGGTGTACGCGTCTCTGCCGAAGCTCTGCCAGGCGACCTCATGTACCCGGTCAAACTGGCGGGCGAGAAAGTGCAGGAGATCGTCACACTGGATCCGGAAGCGAAACAACAAGTGTTGGATGAGCATAATCAAGAGCGTCTTGATGAAATCGAAAAGGTGCAAGTAAAGAAGCGGATTGTTAGGGTCGCCTTCGAAGGTCAGGTAAAGGGGAGGCAAGATGGCCGTTGGCAGGTCGGTGACCTTCTAGTCGAAATCGTATCGGATGAAGAGCTATTGGCTCAACTACCGACTGGAACGATGGTGAAAGTCAACGCCACAACGAGTACTGAAGAAGACGTCCTTACTGACGGAACTTTCAAAATTGTTCCAACTCCCGAACCCGTGCAAGAAACATCAGCCTTATCTCAGATCGTCAGTTCGATTGCTGACACTTTTTCAAATTCAGACGAATCAGCAAAAGAACCGCTCTCGGGAATCGCATCCACACCCACCGACACGCCAGCGTTCGTCCCCACCACACCGCCAACCAAAGCTCCCAAACCGAAGCCCGTAATCAAACCTGCGACCAAGGTTCCCACCCGCCGCCCCGCCCCCGCAATAAAGCCGCCAGCGACCAAGAAACCCGCTGTACAGCCTCCGACCGATACGCCGACGGCTACCCCGGACACTGGAACGATCCCACCCGATGTATCCACGCCGGTTTCGGTAACTGTCACCGCCACCTCGGAGATAGATGTGACGGCAACGACGCCGGTATCGGCGACAGCAATCGCCACCACTCCGGCGACCGTCGCCCCGAATATCGTGAGCAGCTACGGCAACGTGCGCCGATATAACAGCAATCGCATCGTATTGAAGGGCAGGACTTACCGAATCACCGGTTCGACGAGGATCAGCGGCCGCCCGGCTGTTGGGGTGAGCGCCACCGTCATCGGCCACCGCGCCAACGGCGCACTTTATGCTGACAGCATTTATGTCGAACAATTGCCGACTGTTGCATTCGAGGGCAGGATCGTCTCGATCTCAGGCAACCGCATCCTCGTGGGCGTCACAAGGGTAGATATCAGTGACGCCACCGTTCGGGGGACGCCGAAAGTCGGGGCTTACGCCAGCGGGTCAGGACGGCAAAGAAATGACGGCCTTGTGCTGGCCAGCGCCTTCGTCATCGTGACCAACCCGCCCGCCGATACGCCGATTCCGATTGTCTCAGGCACGGCTACGACGACCCCCACGCCTGCGGAAACGCCAGTTGCATCGGTGACGACTAC
The DNA here is from genome assembly GCA_024102915.1 of Caldilineales bacterium. Classification (GTDB taxonomy): domain Bacteria; phylum Chloroflexota; class Anaerolineae; order J102; family J102; genus JAGFJG01. Next base: position 49,035 of record JAGFJG010000053.1, on the reverse strand, counting down.
CGCAACGCCGACGGCGGGTCTCTCCCCTACACCGACGCCGACGCCTGGAGTCAGCGTTACAGCCACGCCCACGCCTGCGGTTAGCGCCACGCCAACCGGACGGGTTGCCACGCCAACCGCCACCGTGCCGCCTGTAGGAACCCCCACGCCTACGCCGTCCGTTCGGACGCCGACACCGGATTCAGAGACGCCGACATCCATTCCGCCAACGCCCGCCGACGATACGCCGACACCGCTTCCCCCGACACCGACGGCAGAACCGAATACGCCAACTCCGATCCCACCAACACCGACCCCGGCTCCGCCAACTCCCACACCCCTTCCGCCCACACCAACGCCTAACCCGCCGACGGACACACCGGTTCCACCAACGCCGACGCCGCGTCCGCCGACAAATACACCGCGCCCGCCAACCGCCACACCTGTGCCGCCGACTCCCACTCCGCAACCGCCACAGCCAACGCCAGAGGGTGAGACCATAGGATTCTGACGAGGTCTTATTCAGCCGTCCATCGTCCCAATGTTGGGGAAAAACCGAAAGGCCAGGGGAATCTGGCAGCATTCGCCCTCCGGGTATATTTGACCATTTTCCGAGGTTACGATTAAAATAATGAGTTGCGCGCCAGCGCGACTATCTTTGGTTGATCATTTACGCAATTCTGTGTTCGATAACCTTTCCGACAAATTACAGGAAGTCTTTGATGGCTTAGGCCGGCGCGGTCGCCTCACGGAGGCCGACGTCGATGCCGCCTTGCGTCAGGTTCGCCTCGCCCTGCTCGAGGCGGACGTCAACTACAAGGTCGTCAAAGACTTTGTAGCGCGCGTGCGCGAACGGGCGGTTGGCGCCGATGTGCTGCGCAGCCTGACCCCGGCCCAACAAGTTATCAAAATCGTACACGAAGAGTTGATGGCCACTCTGGGAGAGTCTTCGCCCCTCAATCTCTCGGGTCAGCCGCCGCACGTGGTTATGCTAGTGGGTCTGCAAGGCTCTGGTAAAACCACGATGGCGGCCAAGCTGGCCAATCGCCTGCGCTCTCAGGGACAAAGACCCCTGCTGGTGGCTGCCGACACTTACCGTCCTGCCGCTGTCACCCAGCTTGAGGTGCTAGGTCGCCAGATCGAGATACCTGTGCACAGCGAAGGCATCGCCCCGCCTCCGCCCGACATCGCCAACCGGGCGTTGCGAAAAGCACGGGAAGAAGCCCGCACGGTCGTCATCATCGACACGGCTGGTCGTCTCAACATCGACGCACAGATGATGGACGAGCTGGTGCGGATCAAAACGTTGTCCAAACCCAGCGAAGTGCTGCTTGTTGTCGATTCCATGACCGGTCAGGAAGCGGTGCGCGTCGCCCAGGATTTCCACGAACAGGTGGGGATCACCGGCCTCGTTCTGACCAAGATCGACGGCGATGCCCGCGGCGGCGCAGCTATCTCCATCCGCTCTGTGACCGGCGTGCCGATCAAATTCCTGGGCACCAGCGAAAAGGTGGATGGCATCGAGGTCTTCCACCCCGACCGCATGGCCTCTCGTATCTTGGGCATGGGCGACATGCTCACCATGATCGAGAAGGCTGAAGCCACCATGGACGTGGAAGATGCCAAGCGGATGGAGAAAAAGCTCCGCAACGCATCTTTCGATCTGGAAGATTTCCTCAAGCAAATGGGCCAGATCAAAAAAATGGGGCCGCTCACCGGTCTACTGGAGATGGTCCCCGGCATGAGTCGGGTCGCCAAGGAGATCGACGGCCAGGAAGCGGAAAAACAGTTGCGGCGTATCGAAGCGATCATCAGTTCGATGACGCCCCAGGAACGCCGCAATCCCGGCCTACTGAACGGCAGCCGCAAACGGCGCGTGGCAAACGGGTCGGGATCGACCGTACAGGAAATCAATGAACTTTTGGGCCAGTTCCGGCAAATGCAGCGCATGATGAAGCAGTTGCAATCAGGCCGTCGCGGCGGTCTTGCCGGGTTGCTTGGCCTCTAATCAACCCATTCGTAACAAATCAATCGCTGGCCCGGCATTGGGCCAACATCCAGGAGTCACATTTTTATGGTACGTATTCGTCTTCGCCGCACCGGTTCCAAGAAACAGGCCTCGTATCGGGTCATCGTAGCCGATCAGCGCTCCCCGCGTGATGGCCGGTTTATCGAAAATCTGGGCTATTACAACCCGCGCACCAATCCCCCCACCTTCGAAGTCGACCAGGAGCGCGTCTCCTACTGGTTGGAGAAAGGCGCGCAACCCAGCGAGGCAGTCGCCCAAATGTTGCGGAATGTCGATTTATCCGCAACCGCCACCGAAACCGCCTGATCAAGTCAGGCGACGCCTTATGCAATTTGACGCACCGCCCCGAAATTGGGGCGGTGCTGCATTAACTCCAAGGACAACCGCTCTATGAAGGCATTGGTCGAGTACATCGCATCCGAGCTCGTCGATCATCCTGAAGAAGTTCAGGTGACAACCCGGAAATCCGGCTCCAACCTTTATATGGATGTCACAGCGGCGCAGGAAGATGTTGGCCGATTGATCGGCCGCCACGGTCGCACCGCTCAGGCGATTCGGACTGTGGCCCGGGTGGCGGCAGCCCGGCAGGGCTTGCGCGTGGTCATCGATATCGACTAGGGTCTGATTCGTCGATGGCGCCGGACGCATCATCTGAAACTTATATCGCAATCGGCCGAATTCTCGCCCCACATGGGGTGCGGGGCGAGATCAAAGTCGAGAGCATGACCGATTTCCCGGCTCGTTTCGCCGTCGGCAGCAACCTGCTGGTCGAAGGAGAATCGCGGTCGCGCGCGGTGATTCAATCGAGACCGCACAAAGAGGCGCTCTTGTTGCGGTTGGCCGGAATCGACAATCGCACGCAGGCGGAGTTGCTCCGAGATCGGCATCTTCTGTTACCCCGCCATGAGGCGACACCCCTACCTGCGGGCGAATATTACAGCGACGAAATCGAGGGGCTGGCCGTGATCACAATGGACGGGCGACCCCTGGGAAACCTCGTCGAGGTATTATGGACGGCTGCCAACGAAGTCTATGTGGTGGATGGAGACTATGGTGAAATCCTTGTGCCGGCAACATCCGAGGTGGTGCAGGAGGTAGACCTGGGCCGGGGGATCATGGTTGTCAAATTGCTGCCAGGTCTGGCCCCCGAACTAGAAGGTGATCTCGGCTGATACAATCGTCGTTCAAATATAAATTTTGCGACGGCGTAATTTCTGGTACAATCGAAACGCGTCTTTTTTGCTACACTGGCGTCATCATTATCAGAAGGCTCTGGAAGAAGCCGATCCCTTCATTGATCGCGGCAAATCGACCAGAGCGAGCCTTTCCCCCACCGACGCACATCGTGCGTCACCGCTCATTCAATCAGGAGATTGCAATGAAGGTTATTCGTGCTCTTATCATTCTTCTGTTCGTAGTAGCATTCGCTGCGCTCTGGTCGCCCGGTCGAGCGTTCGCTGCGTCCGATGAGACCGCAGGAGGCACGCATGTCGTCAAACGTGGCGAGACGCTGTCGGCGATCGCCGTTCGCTATGGCGTATCGGTCAATGCCCTGGCCCGCGCGAACAACATCCGCAATCGCAACCGCATCTTTGTCGGCCAGCGGTTACGGATACCGGGCCGCTCAGGCAATGCGCCGGCTCCGGCCCAGCCAGTGCAGGCCCCGGCAAATGCCGTAGGTGCGAAATGGATCGAGATCGATCTATCGAGTCAGCGTCTTATCGCTCACCAGGGCAATTCAGTCTTGATGAATACCCGCATCAGTTCGGGGTTGCCGCGCACGCCTACACCGGTCGGGCGTTACAGCGTTCGCACCAAAGTCCGCAGCCAGACGATGTCCGGCCCGGGCTATAGGCTGCCCAACGTGCAATGGGTCATGTATTTCATCGGCGACTACGCCTTACACGGAACCTACTGGCACAATAATTTCGGGCATCCCATGAGCCACGGATGCGTCAACTTGACCAATCGCGATGCTCGGTTCCTCTACAATTGGGCGAATTACGGAACACCTGTCGTCGTCCATCGCTAGACACGACCACTCACCCGCTCACAAGGTTGGGGTCAGCACGCTGCTGGCCTCAACCTTTTTTGTCACCCCGCCGTCATCGCAGACGAGATGCGCTGCGCAGCGGAGATTACGTCTGCGCCGTGAACTACTCCGATAATGGCGGCTGCGCTCTTGCCCCCTTGCGGCGGCGCAGATATCGCTCATCCTGGGCCAGCATCATGCGCAGGCCCGCGCTCAGAGAGACCTTAGGCGAGTAATCGAGCAAGCGTTGGGCTTTCTCCAGATCGGCCAAAAGACGGGCGACGCCCCCGCTCTGTTGCTCGTTGCGAATCACGTGTGCGGGGCGGTCCGTCGCCGCTTCGACTTGCCTGACCAACTCTTCGACGCTTGTTTCCACGCCCGAACCGATATTGATCACCTCACGGTCGATCCCCCCTTGCTCGCCCGCCCTCACCAGGGCATCGACGACATCATCGATGTACACATAATCTCGCGTTTGACGTCCGTTGCCAAACAAGACAACGGTGCCGCCGTTGAGAACCTGTTCGACAATCTGCGGCACGACGGGCGGATAGGCCGGGGGTAATTTTTGTCCGGGACCATAGGCATTGAAAATCCGCAGCGCCACCGTCTCGATGCCGTAATGGATTCCCAAAGTGAAAATATAGTGCTCGGCGGCGAATTTGCTGACGGCATAGGGAGTCAGCAATTGGGGAACGACGGTCTCATCGACCGGCTGGCGTTTCTGGTCGCCATAGATGGTAGCCGAGGAGGCCAGGACGATGCGACTGACCCCGACCGCCCGCATCGCCTCCATCAACGTCACCGTGCCGCCCACATTGACTTGATTATAGTCGCGCGGGTATAACACCGACTGCGGCAACGACACCTTGGCCGCCAGATGATAAACGCAATCAATGCCATGCAAGAGCGTCCAAAGCTTGGGCGAATCCTGCACATCACCGCGTGTGAAATGAACCCGCTCATCCAATTGTGCAGGATCGCCAGCGCTGAGATCATCGATCACACGCACGTGATGCCCTTCTCGCAATAAACGGTTCGCCAGATGACAACCTATGAATCCGGCCCCGCCTGTTATCAAATATTTCATAACCGTTTGTACGCCATACTCGCTCAAGAATTTGATTTGTTCATATTTCGAACCAGGCGATGAGTATAGCATAAAGCGTTGACCGACCCACAACCCTGCCGCATGTTACATGATGTCTGAGAGCAAATTCTCCACGCGAGACAACAGGCTGCCGTCCGCCTCTCGTCCGACCAACCGGCGCAAATTCTTGCTGCTTGCCGTGTTGATCGCTCTAGCGCTGCTTGCGTCTGCCTGCGCGGAAGCGAGAACGGAGCTGGGCGAAAGCGCCAGCCGCCTGATGCGCCTGCGCGCCTGGTTTGGCGATCCGTCAGCCCATCCCGAATGGCTGGTGAACGCAGGCGAGCGCTGTGGTGACGCTGCCATGATCATGCCAACTTCGGGCTATATCGGCGTCGGTTGGGGTGACAGCTTTCGTCCGGGGCACAATCACTCCGGCTACGACATTTTCACGCCAGAGCGAGCGAACAATATCACGCCGATCGTGGCGGCACGCGACGGCTATCTCACGCGCGAATCAACCTGGCGCAGCGCCGTGATCATCCGTCACCCCAACTTCCCGCGGCCAGGCGACGTACTGTGGACGTATTACACGCATATGGCATCCGCCGACGGCGAAACCTCATTCATCGCGCCCGAATTCCCGTCCGGCACACACGAAGTCTTCGTCAAGGCGGGCACGCTGCTAGGATATCAGGGAAACTGGTCGGGCGTCGCCAACGCGCCGACCGGTGTGCATTTGCATTTTTCCGTTGTAAAATCCACCGGCAGCGGGTATGCCAATGAGACCATCATCGAGAACACCTTTGACCCCGGCCCCTTTCTGGGCATCGAAACCGGCCCCGATGGCTTCCTGGTCTGCGCCCAAACATCATCACAGGAGAACCCCGAACCTTGAATCCCACCCTTCCTGACTCCACCCACATCGGCTCCGTCCATCTGACGGCGGCGGACCTGAGCAAATTGAAGGCGTTCTATATCGACGCCCTGGGCTTTCGCGAGCTGGTGTCCGATGCAGCGGGCATCGCTGTGCTCGGCGCGGATGGACAGACGCCGCTTCTCGTATTGCACGCAGCGCCGAATGCCATCCGCAAGCCCCCGCGCACGACCGGGCTCTATCATTTCGCCATTCTCTTCCCCGACCGGCGCTCGCTGGCCGTTGCCCTGCGACATTTGCTGGAAATCCACTACCCGCTGCAAGGCGCTTCCGACCATCTGGTCAGCGAGGCGATCTATCTGGCGGACCCGGAAGGGAATGGCATCGAGATTTACACCGACCGCCCACGCGACCAATGGCCGCGACTCGGCGACACGATCCAGATGGCGACCGAGCCTCTCGACGCGCAGGGCTTGATGGCGGAACTGGAGACTCCCGGCACGAATGACGCCGCCTTGCCGGAAGGGACGATCATCGGGCACATCCATCTGCATGTCGATCAAATCGAATCAGCCCGCCGGTTTTATTGCGATGTGCTGGGTTTCGATCTCGTCACCCGCTATGGCCCCAGCGCCCTCTTCGTCTCCGCCGGCGGCTATCATCATCATATCGGGCTCAATACCTGGGCTGGCGTCGGGGCGCCACCGCCGCCTGAAAACAGCTCCGGTTTACGTTATTACGACATTCTCGTGCCCGATGCCGACGCGCTCCTGACCGTCGAACGCAGGCTAGCTGAGGCTGGCGTCCGTTTCAACCACGAAACTGAGAATGGTCTGCATTTAAAGGACCCAGCGGGTACTGGCATTCGTCTTGCCGTCGCTCCAAAGGATTAGGCGTCCCGCACCCCGTACGCTCGCATAATCGCCGGTCGGGTCAGCCAGATCAGGCCGAGGATAGGCTGCACGAACGGGAAAAACCCATAGTCAGCGCCGAAGTGTCGCCAAACCGTGCTGCCGATCAGGTCGGGCTGGACGAAACTGAGGACGCCCACGATCAGGGTCATCGAGGACTCGAAAGCCAGCACGCTGACCGACAGCCACCAGGCCCACCGCTTCCGCACGATGAACCCCACTGTCGCCGTCAGATAACAGAGCGCGGCCACGCCGCTGAGGACTGCCGGCAGATAATAGGTGACGCCCTCTTTAAGGAAAAGCTGGTAGAGTGAGCGTACACCGGTGGAAAGAGCCAGGATGGGATAGGAGAAAGCCAGGATATAACCGATCGTACTTTCGAAGGTGGTCAGTTCGCTGCGGGGTTGCGTTTGGTTCAGGCTTGGGGAATTCGGGTCCATGGGTAAGAGTACGGGTCGAGAGAATTAGGTCATCAGCACAGGAATAGCTCGCTGCATTCTATCCAGTCGCGGCTGCTCGCGGCAAACCCTCAACAGCGTCCGCGCTTCGTTCTCGTCTGGTAACCTTCCATGCTAAGATACGAATAATAAACGCATTTCACATCGAAACATTGCGATCCAGACAATGAACAATATGGAAAACCCCAGTCTTCCCGGCGAACAACAATCCGGCGCGACCGCCAAAATCGGCAATGAGAACGAAGTCCATCAACTGCCCGAGACGCTGCCGTTGTTGCCGCTGCGGGGCGTGGTGCTGTACCCGACTATCTACCTGCCCCTCACCATTGGTCAGGCCCGCTCTTTGCGGCTGATCGAAGACCTGACAAATCAGAAACAGCGGTTGCTCGCCCTGGCCGCCAGCCGCGACCCCAGCCTTGAAGAACCGACGGAGCAGGACATTCATCGCATCGGCGTGGTCGCCCGCATCCAGCGCCTGGTTCGTTCGCCGGATGGCACCATGCGCCTGATCATCCACGGCCTGGAACGCATTGTGATCGATGAGTTCATCGCGTCCGAACCTTACCTGCAGGTCAAGGCGTCGCCCAATCCCGACAAAGTGGTAGGGGATGTCAGCGAGGAAGCGCTGGCCCGCGCCAGTCAGGATTTGTTTGCACAACTGATCGCCGTCGTTCCGCAATTGCCGGACGAGTTGGAGTCGGCCGCCCGCAACGCCCGCGACTATCGGCAACTGGTCTATCTGATCGCTTCCAGCGTACCCCTGCCATTGGAAGAAAAACAGGCGTTGCTCGAACTCGATCCGTTGTCCGAGAAACTCAAGCGGCTGAATTTCCTGCTGACTTCCGAGGTGGAAGCGCGCGAAATCGCTCAGCATATCCAGCAAGAGGCGCAGGGCGAGATGCAGAAGGCGCAACGCGATTACCTGTTGCGCAAGCAGATGGAAGCCATTCAGCGTGAACTGGGACAGGAGGACGGCCAGAGCGCCGAGATTGCTGACTACGAGCGCCGCATCGCCGAAGCTGCCATGTCAGAAGAGGCGACAAAAGAGGCGCAACGCGAACTCGACCGCATGCGCCGCATGCCTATCCAGGCCGCCGAATACTCCGTAATCAAGACCTATTTGGACTGGTTACTCAGCCTGCCCTGGCAGAGCGCCACGTCGGACAATCTGGATGTACGACATGCCCGTCTGGTATTGGACGAAGATCATTACGGCCTGGACGAAGTCAAAGACCGTATCATCGAGTTTCTTGCCGTGCGCAAACTGCGTGAGGACAGGCGTGAGGAGAGAGATGCAGCCGCACAGCCCGGCGACCAGATCCGCAAAGAACGCGAGGGCGTCATTCTCTGCTTTGTGGGGCCGCCCGGCGTGGGCAAAACCAGCCTCGGTCTGAGTATCGCCCACGCCATGGGGCGCAAGTTCATCCGGCTGGCCTTGGGCGGCATCCGGGACGAGGCTGAAATCCGGGGGTTCCGCCGCACCTATATCGGCTCCATGCCCGGCCGGGTCATCCAGTCATTGCGCCGGGTGGAGTCGCGGAATCCGGTCTTCATGCTGGATGAAGTGGACAAGCTGGGCCGGGACTTTCGCGGCGATCCATCCAGCGCCCTGCTGGAAGTGCTCGATCCCGAACAGAACAGCGAATTCCGAGACCATTACCTGGATGTGACCTTTGATCTCTCCCAGACGTTTTTCATCACAACGGCCAACTGGCTGGACCCCATCCCCGGCCCCTTGCGCGACCGTATGGAGATCATCCATATCCCCAGCTACACCGATGAAGAAAAGATTCAGATCGCCCAACGCCATCTGATCCCCAGACAGATTCGTGAGAACGGCCTGCGCCCGGATGAGATCAGTTTTTCCGCCGACGCCCTGTACCATATCGTGCGCGAGTACACGCGCGAAGCCGGCGTCCGCGGATTGGAACGACAGATCGGCGCTGCCTGCCGCAAGGTGGCAACCCGGATCGCCGCCGGAGAATTAGCTGCCGACAATGGTCAGGTGACAGTCACCCCCGATGGGCTGGCTGATTTATTGGGCAAAGCCAGATTTTTCGACGAGACGCATGACTGGGTGACCGTTCCCGGCGTGGCCGTCGGCCTGGCCTGGACGCCGGTGGGCGGGCAAGTGCTGCACATCGAGGCGACCGCCATGCCGGGCAAAGGCCGATTGCAACTCACCGGCCAATTGGGCGAGGTGATGAAGGAATCGGCGATGGCGGCATTGAGCTATGTGCGCAGCGTCGCTACCGAGCACGCCGTGCCAATTGGTTGGTTCGAGGAACACGACCTGCATATTCATGTCCCGGCGGGCGCACAGCCCAAGGACGGCCCCTCAGCCGGTGTAGCCATCGCCACTGCCATTCTCTCACTTGTCACCGGGCGCTGCGCCCGCGAGGGCGTAGCCATGACGGGCGAGATCACCCTGCGCGGCCGGGTGACAAGAATTGGCGGGGTACGCGAGAAAGTGTTGGCTGCACATCGTCTTGGCATGACGACCGTCATCCTGCCCGAACACAACCGTGTCGACCTGGAGGATGTCCCGGACAAAGTGCGCGAGCAGATGAATTTCATCTTCACGAAGCGCGTGGAAGACGTTTGGAGCGCCGCCCTCAGCCCCGAAATCGGCCCCCTGCCGCCACCCGGTCTGCCCGCGCAGATGCAAGATCAATCCGAGGACCAGTCTACTGTGGCATAAACAAGTCAACAGTAAACAGTGATCAGTTTTCAGTGGCAAAACTCAACCGATTACTGCCAATTGGAAAGATATAGCACCGCCATCGCAAATAGTCCCCAGGCCACTGCCGTAAAAAAGAGATGCCGGTCCTTGAACAGCAATTCGTCCGGCGCTCCGCCCAGCTTGCGCACATGGATCAGATAGAGATACCGGAACAGGAAATAGACCACAAAAGGAATGGTCAACATCATCAAATGGTTGTCCGGTAAATTCGTAGCGGAAAAGGTGTAGAACGAATAAGAAACAACCGTGGCGGCAGTGAGAATGGCGATGAGTTGGTCAAGGAAGGGCAGGGTGTATTCGTCCAAGATCGCCCGATGATTGCTGGCATCCATCTCCAACTCCACCAATTCCGCCCGCCGTTTGCCCAAAGCGATGAGCAATGCGATCATGGTCACACACACATACAGCCAGGGCGAAAATCGTTCCACCTCGACCACCACCGCACCCGCACCGACCCGCAACACGAAACCGGCAGCCACCGCCATCGCATCGATGATTACAACGTGCTTCAGATAGAAGGAATAGGCGACGTTGATCAGAAAATAGGTAATGACAATGACGCCAAGCGCCCAATCGATGAAAAACGATGCTGGAATCGTGAGGAGCAGCAAGGCCGCCATCGCGACGATGGCTGTGCCCGGCTTCAATGTCCCGGCCGGCAGCGGACGGAATCGCTTGGTGGGATGCGCCCGATCCTTCTCGATATCCGCAAGGTCGTTCAGCAGATAAACGGCGCTCGATACCAGACAGAATATGACGAAGGCGGCGACCGTGCGCAGCAATGGCCCGGGTTCCAGGAATTTGCCGTCGAAGATCAGCGCCGCGAAAACCACGACGTTCTTCGACCATTGCCGGGGACGCATCGCCCGAAACAACTCTTTCGCCTGGAATCCCAACGTTGGCCTCGTATCGTCCACCTTGGCGTCTCCCTGGCCTTGCTGCAAAGTTGACATAGCGCAGCATCTTAGCCCGGCCACGGCAGGAGGTCAAATCATCGCACCTTTTCGCGGCGATGTTTCATCTCAGCTTACCGCACCCGTTATCCCACGTTTTGCATCATGTCCAAAACCCGCCTCGATCAACTCCTCGTCAGCCGCCAGCTTTGCGAAAGCCGTTAGCAGGCCCAGCGCCTGATCATGAGCGGGGCGGTGCTGGTCGATGATCGGCCCGCCGGTAAGCCGGGCATGAAGGTGGATGATCAGGCTGAAATCCGCCTGAGGGAAACATTGCCGTATGTCAGCCGGGGCGGCGAGAAACTGGCGGCGGCGCTGGCGGCGTTCGGGGTGAGACCGACCAGTTGGGTGTGCGCCGACATCGGGGCGTCGACCGGCGGTTTTACGGATGTGTTGCTGCAGGCCGGCGCGGCCAGGGTCTACGCAATCGATGTCGGGTACGGACAACTGCATTGGCGATTGCGGCAAGATGATCGGGTCGTCGTCATGGAGCGCATCAATGCTCGTTACCTGGATTCATTGCCAGAACCGGTCGATCTGATCGTGATCGACGCTTCCTTCATCTCGCTGCGCCTGATTTTGCCCGCCGCCCGCCGCCTTTTGCAGCCCGACGGCCAGATCATCGCCCTGATCAAGCCGCAGTTCGAGGCCGGACGCGCGCAGGTGGGAAAGGGCGGCGTCGTGCGCGATGCAAAAATTCACCGCCAGATACTTGCGGAAATGTTGGTGTGGACGAAAGCAGAAGGCTACTCCGCTCAGGGCCTCATCCCCTCACCCCTTTTAGGCCCCAAAGGGAATCGTGAATTCCTGCTCTGGTTGTGGCCGCAACACCCGCCCCAAAACCTGAACGACCTGCTGGAACAGGCGCTCGCGTCCGCGTAATCAGACCACGCGCATGCCGTAATGGACGGCGCGGCCGCCGATCACGCGCAGGATCGTATCAGCCGTTCGCCAGGGCAGGCGTTCGTGCAGTTGCGTGGGGGAAAGCGGCTGATTCCCATTCATAATAAAGACACGAAATGCCGCAGCCGCCACCGGCAATGATTCGTTGATATATTCCGGGTCTTCCAGGCATCGGGTGCGCAGGCACATGATCAGCGCATCCGCCCGGATCACCTCAGCAGTCTCAGGGTCCACCCAATCGACTTCTTCCGTGTCCAACAAATTCTGGAAACGATTGCGACACTCTTCGCATAACTGCTCGTAAAGATACACGCGATAGTTGCGATCATTGGCCGCCCACCAATCCCAGTCGATGTGAAAGGGTGTGTCAACAGTCGGTCTTTTCCATGCCATAGCCTGTTCCCTCACATACTCCAATAGCCGCTGCCAGTGTCGACAGCGCCCGAAAGCTGCGCTAAGGCAGCAAAGACCGGGCCAGGCGGCATTCGGCGGACGAGATTGATGGCGCTGCACAGCGTCTTCGCATGAGCCGTCCCTTGTGGGCTCAGTTTGGTCAATTCCGGCATGATCTGGCGGGCCAGTTGCGCAATCCCCGCCTTGTTAGCCCGCAATGTAGCGCCATACATAGCGATGGCGTCCGGGTCAGGGACCAAAATCAAGATATTGTCGTCATAATCGAACGAAAGCTGATGGCGTTGCATATCGAAGGTGAGGCCATCATCGCCCACGATCGCTGTGCGCACCCATTCACGTTTGGTGCGCTGGGGTTTGAAATCAACCACAAACTCCATTGGATTCTTCGTGCGTTCCACGGAAATGCGAGCGCCGACTGTCAGTTTGTGTTGCTTGAACCAATCGCTCAGCCCGGCAACGAATCGGCCCTGGTGCACCACCCAACCGGGGGATCGTGAACCCCAGCGGCCGTCGATCAGCGTGATGCCGGTGATGCCCTCATCACCTTCTGGGAAAATATGCTGAATCGCAGAGGTGAGGGGCAGCGTTCCCGACGCCAGATGGGGATAGATCAATACGGTGGACGCGGCGGGTACGACCGGGGGCGCTTCTTCGGCCAGGCCGCCATCGGTCATTTCGTCGCCCAGCTCCCATTCCATTTGCAGGAGTTCTACATCCAGCAAAGAGCGGTCATAGTTAACTGGCTCATAGCGCAAGACGTCCGGGATCGCTATCGCTTCGGGCGGCATCATACGGCGCAGGAACCACGACACTTTCTCGCCAGAGCCAACCTGAACAAACCGCTCATCGTGATAAAGCGCCGTCTCCAATGAGAAAATGCGCACGGTTTCCGGCACGTCGCCGTCGAAATCAATGCTTTCGAGCAGCCTGGCCGTACTGACGCTCGCACCCGACATTTCGATGGCGGCTTCAGCGATATTGAGATGCCCTAACCCGACCTGTACCATCTGATCCGTCGTAAACCACAAGGACCCGGCGCTGACGAATAAGTCCGAATTCTCTTCCAGATGTTTCTGCACCCTCGGCACGAGATCATGTTGAACTGAGGCGTATATCTCCTCAGGCGTCAGCAAATCATCATTGGCGAATAGGGCGGCGTCGCCATTTCGATTCAACGTATGCGGCACCGGCAACTCGGCGGCGAACATGCGCTCATCGGCGTTATCCAGAAAACGAACCTGAATGACACCGAACTCTCCGATCTCCGGATTGTCGCCCCTGCGCACATCGATTACTTCAGCCAATCGAAAATCATAAGCAGGAAATACGACCTCATCGCCAGCCGCGTAGGCTTCCTTGGGATCATATACCAATCCCCGGCTGAGCTCGTTACGAATACGGCTTTCTTCGACCTGACCTCGCCGCGCAATCAGCGCCTGCGCGACGCCTGTCACATGCTGCGGTTCATCAGCCTCGGCCAGTCGTTCGTAGATGAACTCATGATCTTCTTCGCTGATTTGATATTCATCCCGCCAATAAGCGAGATCTTGCGTTTTACGTTGAATCAAACTCGAAGCCTCCAAACTCGGCTCATTTCATTATTAGGAAAAGTGTTTTTTGCATTCCAATTATACTTGCGGGTACATGGATCAGCAAGCGAATCGCGTTTTCTAATGCAAGCGGCTATGGAACCGGCGTATCGGCCGGTGCGGGTTCGGTTGGCGGCGGGGGAGTGGCGGTGGCGAACCGGAACGCCCAATTCGGGGTGGGCAGACATCCCGTGTCGCGATGCGCCTGGCGGAAGATGGAAGGGGAGCCGAAAACGCTTTCGATAGCATCATGGACGGCGCTGCCGCGCGAGGAGACGACGGCGGCGCCACTGGCCAGATGCAGAGGTTCGAGCTCAGGGCTGCTGATCACCCTGGCGGAAACGCTATCCACATTGATATCGCCGATCAGCGTCGCCAATCTCAACAGGTCAACCAGTCCCAAATTGGTCTTGAAGTAATCCTGGAAGATGCCCCACAGACGCGGCACCTGGGTGATCGTGCCCGCGCGTACCGACTGGTCTCGCAGGGCGAGCAACAGGACTTGTTGCCGCCGCGCCCGATCATAATCATTAGAGCCGTAACGATAGGTGGCGAATTTGAGAGCGGTCTCGCCATCCAGGTGGTTGGGTCCAGTTGAAAGGTGGAGGACATCCGAAATGCCGGTGGAATCGGGCTGGGGTGCATAATCCCAAAGCTCACAGTCCATCTCGACATCCACGCCGCCCAGCGTGTTGACGATATCGACAAACCCCTGGCGGTGGAGCCGGGCGAAGCGATCGAGGCGGATGCCGAAGTTATAGCTGAAAACTTCCTGCAACAGAGCAAAGCCGCCGCCCGGATACTTGTAATAGTCGCCCATGAAATCAGGGCGGTTGATGCGATCGTAAATGCGTCCTTCGGGGTGGCCGGGGACGTAGAGCCAATAGTCGCGAGGAAAAGACAATACACCGATCCTGTTGTTGTCCCAATCGATGGCGACGAGCAACATCGTATCGGTGCGCCACTGCCCCTCGCCTGCCCGCAAATCACTGCCCAACAGCAGGATATTCTCCGTGTTTTCCAGGGCGAGCGAAGGCGGCGCCGGCGTAGGGATGCAATCTACGAAGGGCTGGCAGGCGACCGACGTATCGGTGATGGCGGAACTGGATTGGATGATAGGCGTCGCCGTCGGCCTGGGAGTGGGCGAAGGCAGGGGCGTCGATGTCGCCGTCGCTGTATCGGTTGGAACTGGCGTGCGGGTCGGCGTCGGTGACGCTGTCGGGGAGGCCGTGGGGGAGGGCGTATCGGTCGGAGCTTCAGTCGGGAACGGCGTGGTTGTGGCTTCGGCGACTGCCGTGGAGTCTGGTGGCGGCGTCGCTGGCGTTGAAGCGGCGCAACCACTCAGAATGGCGACGGCAACGATGATAGTTAGAATTCTAGCACACGACATAGAGGTCCTATTGGCAAGATCGAGGCTTGCTGGGTGATTCGAGAATAGAGTTCTGTTCAAATAAATGGAGGATGCCGTCCTGGATAAGCTGCATGCGCGGCAGGAGCACGGCCGCCCCTTCCGGCGTGGTCCAGCTATCGGTATGGCGGAAATCAATGATAAACCCGTGGGCGTCTTTGGGGTCAATCTGAATACCCAGGCGCGCCAGGGCGATGATGTCGGTGAAACCGAGATCGGTCTCAATGGTGCCGCGCAGCGCGTCGTATAGGGCGGGCAGGCGCGGGATGATGTTGATCTCGCGAGCACGATTACGGATGGCGATCAGCACGCGCTGTTGGCGTCTCGCCCGATCCACATCACTGGTGCTCTTGCGCTCACGGGCATAGCGCAGGGCGAAAAGACCGTCCATGTGATATTCGCCCGGCTGCAATGTCTGGTAGATCAGTTCCGTGCTGCCCGGCTCACGGGGGAATCGCCCATACATCGGGCAATCGACAACCACGTCGATGCCGCCCAATGCATCGACGACATCTTTATAGCTTTTGAAATCAATCTTGACAAAATGGTCGACGCGCACTCCAAAATTCTGGGCCAACGTATCGGAAAGAAGGCCGATGCCGCCGCCGTTTTTGTAATTATAGGCGTCGCCAAAGAAGGTGGCGGTATTGATTCGATTCTCGCCCACGGTGGGGATGCTCACCCACAGGTCGCGGGGGAAGGAGATGACGCCGACTTCACGATTGGCGAAATCGACCGCCGCCAACATGATCACATCCGAACGCCAGGGTTGTCCCTCCACCCGCTCATCCGATCCGACGATCAGGATATTCAAAGTGTGGTCGAGGCCAAGCGGTCGGTCGATAGCGACGACTGTCGGCTCCGGAGTCGGCTCTGCGGGCGAGACTTCCGGGGCGGTGGTGGCAGTGGCAGTGACCACGACTGGCGTGTTGGTTGGCGCAGGCGAGGAGGTGGCTGTTTCGGTTGGCGCTGCCGTATCCGTCGGAGTCAATGTCTCCGTCGGGACGGCGGTGGGGGTGGCGGTCGGCGTATCTGTAACTGTTGGACTGACCGAAGGTGTGGCGGTGTCAGTCGGTCGTTCCGGCGGGGAGGCCGGCGCTTTCAGGCGAACAGGCGTTCGTTCGGGCGTCGGCGTATTCGTCGGCGTTTCCACGGCTGTCGGAGCCAGCTCCGCCGCAGCCTCGGCAATCAGGGTGGCCGCGGGGCCATCGGTGGGGATGACCGGCGTGACGCCGGGAATTGCGATCGGCGCTGAAGCGGGCGTGACCGACACTTCGGGTGAAAACAGCGTGAGACCGCCCTGGCCGTCTGCGCAGGCCGCCAGCATAAACAGTGCGATGAGGAGGATGATTACACGCAAGCGCGGCATGGGGATGCTCTGTTTCTTCATCATTTTGTCCGGATAATTGGTGGGGGAATCGGAACAGTCATTGATGCGGAGCCGAAGCGCCGGCCTGTTGGGCAAGATAGGCTAGAATGGTCGGGGTCACGCCGCTGAGGTCTGTCACCTCAGAAAAAGCGCTGGCCCCAGGCCCCCAAACGATGAGGGGAACGGGATTGTAGGTGTGGCCTTTGGTTTGCGGGTCTTCGAGATTGCCATGGTCAGAAGTGATGAGTAACGTAGCCTTCGGCGGCAGTGAGTCGAGCAGACCTTGCAACATCTGGTCGATGCGCTGAAGCGTCTCGATGGGCGTCCAGTCGATGCGGCGATGACCGCTCAAATCGGGGAGAAAAGTCTCCCAGAGTACGAGGTCGTGAGAGCTGGTCAGGTTCGCCAGACGTCGTCCGGCGGTAACGGGATCGACATAGGCCAGTTCAGGCGCATAAGTGCTGCCCGCGATCTCATGGGTGATATCCCAATAGACCGCCTGGCCGTTTGCCAGATCATCGAAATCGCGAAAAGGCAGGCCCGCGGCGATATTGGTCCAGGTAGTCGCCGAGTGCCTGTTGCGGCGTCTGGCCGCTTGCTCCCAATAGTGGGGGCTGTAGGCATTGGCGAATGCAACCCGGTAGCCTGCTTCATGGGCCTGCTTCAAAATGCTGTGTTCAGCAATCGTATCACGCAATGCCTGCGTAGGAAAAGCGCTGATATGCATTCCTTCGAGCTCTGGCCCGTTGACGCCGGTAAAAAGCGTGGTCTGGCCGGTGGCGCTTTGCGGCAACCCCTCGATTCCCAGACTGGCGTCTATCGGCCTGAACAGGTGGTTGTCATGATGGATTTCGCGACCGCTAACCATCGGCCCGCCGCATAATCGATTCAGGGCGGGAAAGTGGCCGTTTGCCAGGGGATTCGTCTCCTGGTCGGGGCCAACGCCGATGCCGTCGAGGAAGATAAAGAGGAACATGGGATTAGGAAGAAAGATTGGAGTCGAAAGTTCCAGGTTCAAGGTTGGATCCCCACGGACCTTTACTGCCGGTATCTAAAAATGGGGAAGTCGAAACCCGGAACTTGGGATGTTGAACTCAGACATGAATGCGATCAAGGTTGAGACGGATGAAATTCAGGGCGTACACGGACAGCCAGTTGCGGGTGAATTCATCGGAACCGCCCACGGAAAATCGTTGCGTCAATTCGCCGTTCGGACCGGCGAGAGCCAGCCAGGTCTCGCCCCGGTTGGCCGACCAAAAGCCCTGGTCGGGGTCTGTGGTCCCCACAATAGTCAGGGCGATATCAACGCCTTCGAGGTTTTGAACGGTTCTGGCGGCCAGGGCAGCGCTCGCGGCATCGCACCCCAATTCTTGATCCAGCCCCAACTGCGCCGCCAGCGCGGTCAGGGTTGGCGCAACATAACTCGCCCGCAGCAGGTCACGATCATCCCCCTCGAAGCTGGCAGCCAGCGTCCCGGCTGTGTTGGTTTCCACCACCGCCAGTGTGACGCCTGACGTTCGCAGTCGTGAGGCCACAACACCGCTCAGGGTGTCGTCATCCTTACCGAATATCATGCGACCAAGACGTTGCGACAAATCGAGTTCCACAGGCTCCAACAGCGATTCCGCCTCGGCCAGAGTGGACGCCCGCGCCGCAATCCTGATATCGACTCGCCCCAGGTGCGCCGACAACCCCACCGTGGGATTGCCGCCCACCATCAGATCGGCGATTTTCTCATCGATGGCGCTTTCGCCCATGCCCGCCGTGTGCAGGGTGCGAGTGACGATCACCGCGCCCTCCTCGCCCAATCGCCTCTGCAAATAGGGGATGACATGATCGGCCATCATGCGTTTCATCTCGCGGGGAACGCCGGGCAAACACAGGATCGCTGTGTCGCCCTCCTCGACCAGAAAACCGGGCGCTGTGCCGATAGGATTGAATAACACCTGCGCCCCCGTGGGCAAATAGCTCTGGCGCAAATTGTTTTCGCCCAACTCGCGGCCCCAACTGGCGAACTGCTCCCGCAAACGCTCGACGAGTTCAGGGCGCTGCTCCAACTTGCGGCCAACGGCGTCCGCCGCCGCCTCGCGGGTGATGTCATCGACGGTCGGGCCCAGGCCGCCGGTGACGACGAGCACATCCGACCGGGACAGGCCCATCCGCAAAACCTGGGCCAGTCGCTCGCGGTTATCCCCCACTGTGGTCTTGTAATACAGATTGACGCCGGCGTCGCGTAGCTGGCGGGCAATGTACGCGGCGTTGGTGTCGACGATTTCGCCGAGCAGAATCTCGGTGCCGGTGGTGATAATCTCAGCTTTCAAACACGCACCCCTCGGTGGTAAGCGTCCATGGTATTTTGATAGATCGCCAGAAGGCGCTGTGTGAGCGAATCGACGCTATAATGCTCCGCCTGGGCGCGGGCGGAACGGCCCATCTCTTGGCCGCGGCCTGGGTCATGGGCCAGACGGAGCATCGCTTCGGCGAATTTGACCTCGTCCAGCCGGGATATCTGGCAATCGACGCCGGGGCGAGCGCAATCCAACAACGCCGGGCTATCGGCCAAAACCATGGGCAGGCCGGCCGCCATCGCCTCCAATACGACCAGCCCCTGGGTTTCGGTGGTCGAGGCGAACACGAACATGTCGGCCCGGCTGAGTTCGTCAGGCACTCGATCAAACGGAATCGCTCCGACAAACTCGACCTGGCGCGCCAATCCCATCTGTTTCGCCTCTTCCATCAGGTGTTCTCGCTCAGGCCCGCCGCCAACGATGCGCAAATGGAAGCGGGGCTCAGCCGCCACCGCCCAGGCGAAGGCGCGCAGGAGAAAGGGCAGATTTTTCTCTTTGGCCGCCCGGCCCACATAGATAACCTGAAAACGATCCTGGTTCGAGAGCGGGGGTCTGGCGCGAGGAGGAAACAGGGTGAGGTCGACCGGCGTGGGCAACACTTCGACCGCCCGGTCTATCCCATAGCTGGGGAAAAGTTCGCTCACCCTGGGCGATGGGGCGATGATGCAATCCACATCTTCGATAAAGTCGCGCACCACTCGCTTCAACAATTGTTTGACGATGTCGGTCTCGACGCCCATGTAGTGAGCGTATTCGTGGTACAGCGTATGAAAAGTGAACACAAGGGGTATGCCCAACGATTGGCTGAAACGGGACGCTTCTTTTCCCAGGGCGAATGGGTGATGCGCGTGCAGAATGTTCAGCTTCAGCCTGGGCAACAGCCAGGAAATGTGCGGCGCCAGCGTCACGGGGAAAGCGTAATCGAAGCGCAGCGGCACGCTGGGATAGCGAAATACAAACGGCTCGACATCGTCGTGCGAACGATCGTCCGGCGCAAAGATGCTCACGAAGTGCCCGTCCTTTATCAAGCCCTGGCGGTATAGACTGATCGAACGCACGACGCCATTGATGATCGGCTTGTATGCGTTGCTGAACATGCCGACGCGCATGCGGCTTAGTCCCCAGGCATGGAAATGAGCACGAGCGGACTCATACCCCGAGCTGGGCCTGAGTCAACACGTTGCGCAGATGCCGAGCGACGGCAGCGCGCTCCGTCGGATCGCCGTCGTCCTGTTGTTCAATGGTGTCGATGCTCGATTTGAGAAACTCCAGGAATTCAGGCGTAATCTCTGCCTTGTGCTCCTTGAGCACGGCACGCGTGCCTTCGGGATATTCGGCATCGGTGATCTGGTAGAGAAGCCGCAATTCCGGCGGCATCGCCTCTTCGGTGGCGGCGACAATCAGGCTCCAAAGCTCGGTCAGACGTTGCACTGCCGCCTGGGCGCCGCGTTTCTCGGCATCCCGAATATTCGCCAACAGCAGGGACATGACGGTCTGGTCGATGTATGGCAACATCTCATCGACGGCGGCGGCCATGTCCTCAGCGCCAAGCAATTCCTGGATAATCTGGCTGGACTGCTGCGCCGCCTGCTGATCGGCGGCACGCATCGACTCCACGATCTCAAGAATGCGCTTACGCTTTTCTTCCAATGTCGGCCGCTCTTCCGCCGGGGCCGCTTCGATGCGGTCGGTCAGATTCTGGAAAAACTGATAATCCAACGCCGGGGCGACAACGACGGCGATCGCCTCGACCTCGTCCAGATCGGCATTGATGATCGCTTCCAGCACCGACTCACGGGTTGGCTCTTTGCCCAAATTCTGCACGGCGCGCCGTTGCTTCAGTATCTTCTGTCCAGTCGTGGTGATGGGCAGCAGCTTCTCGCGCAAGTCAGCCAATTGCTGCGCGGATTGCTCGTCACCCTGGGCCTGGGCTGACAGAATGAAATTGCTGAGCAGGCGGAAGAATTCCTCATCGAGCAGGGCTTCGTTTTCCTTCACGGTGAGGTTGAAGGAGATGCCGTCATCCTTCACCCGCATCAACTCATCGACCAGCCCCACCTTCTTGCGGCTGGCCTCGATCATCGCAGGGGTGATGCCTTCAAAGCCCAGCAATTTCTCGACCAGGCTGTCGAGCGTGAGGAACTGTTGCGGGTTGAGCATATAGCCGCGGCGTTTTTCTGCGGGCAGTGAATCCATCAACGCTTTTGTGAGGTCGCCAATCGCCTTCTGACGCTGAGACTCGGACATGTTGAGTTGTGTCGGCAGGAAGATGCCCAGGAATTCATGTTCGGGATCATGATAAAGCAGGGGCGCGGCAATATAGTTCACATTGCGGCAGTTTGGGCACTGGCTGGCATTGAGTTGTCCGGCGAGCACGACCTGCTTAAGTTCGGGTGTCTGGCCCACGTCGATGACGCTGAATACGGGCATGTTGTATCTGTTCCGGCAATGCGGGCAGGTGATCGAAATGGTTTGTGGTGCAATCATTGTTCTATAGCCTTTGAATTTGTGTCTTGACTGGCGATTGAGCCAGGTTTTGTTATCAAGTAATTTATCACAGTGGACACTGTGAGCGGCGCTGTGCGCACAGAGAATTTGAAGCGATCCAACTCACAAATCACGGCTCGGCTTGCTCATTTTCTCGATAGCCTCCGTGATCGCTGCGTCCTCTATGGTCATTTTAGGAAAACATCTTCTTTTCTTTCAATTCTGACCACAGCGCTTTGTAAGCTCGCGCCGCCGCCGATCTGGGCGAAAATGCCGAAACAGGTTCGCGGTAGACCCCCATTAATTCGATTTGTGAGAGCGTGGGGATCGGGTTTTGCATGACATTGGAAAACTGTTCGTACATTTCAGACATCACTTGCTTATGCAGGTTTTTGCGCCGATCGACCATCGAGAAAAAGGCGGAAACCTGTTTCAAGTCATGCTTATTCTCAGCCAGAAAGGACAAGAGTTGTTCGAAGGTGCGTACCGATAGCGTAGTGGGGATGACGGGTACGAGCAAATGATCACTGGCGTTGAAGATGTTCTCGGCCAGGATGTTGATGGTGGGCGGGCAATCGAGGACGATGAGGTCATACTCCCGTCGCAATCGTTTCAGGGCGCTTCCCAGGCGCTGGCGGCTGCGTTTACTTCTGTCGAAAGTGATATCGAGGTTGCGGTGGCTGAAGTCGGCTGGCAAGATATCCAGCCCGGTGTAATCAGAAGCCTTGATGCTGCGCTCAAGCTCTTTCCTGACCCCGACCAGCCCGCGGGCATCCGCCTTCAATTTGGGTTTGACGCGAAAATAAAAGGTCGCAGCCGCCTGAGGGTCAAGATCGCAGAGGAGCGTAGTATAGCCGCTCTGCGCTGCCAGATAGGCGAGATTGACCGCAGCAGTCGTCTTGCCCACGCCGCCCTTGTTGCTGTAAAGCGCCAGCGTCGTCATATTTTGCGCCTTCCTTTGCCGCTGCCAAAAAGACGGTGAAACTGTCGTTGATGTGCTGGCGAAGCGAATTTCGTGAATGTACCGGCGAACTCGGATTTCACTTCCTGCTGGCGGCGCGCCATCGTCTCCACCAGAAAGCCGGTCGAGACCAGTGCCCGTCTCGCCAGCACTTCGTCGATGTCCAACGCCTCCGCCACCGCCAGCAGGTAATTCTGCTGCACGGTCAGATCGCTAAACTCGCCCAAATTGTCTTGCAAACGTTTCAGTTGCTTGATCAACTGGCCCATTTTTCGCGGCGGAAACAGGCTTTCGAAAAACTCGAGCAGATAACGCAGTTTCTTGCACTCGATGCGCAGTGCGTGCAGGAGTTCATCCTCCGTGTGGCTGAGGATGAAGCTCCCGTCCTGCACAATCCTTTGATACTGCTTGCGAATGCGCTTGCGCGCCAGGCTGATGATAGGCTGCGAGGCATTCACGGCACTATCGACCGCGGTGGATTCGTTCAGAAAGGCCGCCCATTCGTCCAGCGTACGCGCATAGGCTTCCGATTCCAGGGTTTCTGTCACGGCGTCAAGCGCCACGACACGATGGGCGCGCAGGTAATCGAATAACGGAGCGATGTCGTTTTTCATGGCGCCGGGCAACTGAGCGCGATAGCCCTCCTCCGCCAGGAGATACACATCGAGGTCACGCAGATCGTTGGTGAACTTGCCCAATGTCCGAAATTCCTGCTTGAAATGGTCGGTCATTTCCGGCGAGAAGACGCCCTTGATCAGGCTGAGCGCCGAACGGGTGCGGCGGACGGCGATGCGATAATCGTGGAGAAACTCGATGTCGGTGTCGGCTTTGATGCCCTCTTCATTGGCGCGTATCGTCTCCAACAACCGCTGCATGATGGCCCGAGCCGCCGCATCCGCCCGCATTTCGGGCTTCAACCGCACATCCAGGCGGCTGGAATAGCTATTGGGCGTTTGTCCTGCCATCCGCAAAGCGCTGAGTAAGATCGCCTCGTCCATCGAATTCAGTCCCTCACCCCAGGCCGCCAATTCCTTCGCCAACCGGCGGGCATGCTTTTCATAGCCGCGCAAGGTCCGCACTCCTAAAAAGCTGGCCGAGTCTGCTCCACCAAACTCATCACCTTCGCCACGAACCTGGGTACGAATCAGTCTTGCTACCGTTTTCTGCTCGTCATCCAGAATGCGATAACTGGTTTCTTCCACATAGACTTCGGCCAGCGGGAACAGAGCGCGTTCGTTGATGATGCGCGCCAGATCAGAGCGTAGTACGCCTTCCGGGAAATCTCTGGCGAACACAGGATCACCGCCGCGGATTTCGCAGTTGCGGATGGTTCCGCCATTCAGCGCGACCAGTGCGAACTCACTGCCTGTGCGGCGCAGCATCATGGCGCGATTGAAAAGAAGCCAGTCGAAGGTATCGAATATGCGCCATGCATCAACGCCGGGCGCTTCGACTACAAACTCGTAGTTGTCTGCCAGCCAGGTCTCAAAATCCACTTGGCTTGTCCCTTCCGCTATCTTGTAATCAATCGCCATGCTGAGATGATAAGAAAACCTGGGGTTGTAGTCGGCTAGAAAAACCGCATTGACATGTCGGTGGAAGCGCTGTTGACAGAGGATGTCATTCGACCACACGGCGCTGGAAGGGAAACTTCAGCCATAGCAAGAAAAGGCGTATCTACAGCCCAAATCCGAAGGTATCGACCTCGCCACGCTGACAGCATTTCGCGAAACTAATTCTCACTATTATGAGAAAATGCGCAAGTCGGATAACTTAAACACCATTTCTTGAATCGAAACCCCACGACCCAAAGCCTCACTTTGGCTGGCCGGTTCAACAACTGCCAACACAGCCGGGTTGCTAGCCCTCGGTCTGGGTTGAATCAGTCGCCTTAGTTTCGGATCGAGATTGATAGTATTGGCGATACTGGCGGGATCGGGCCTGATAAATAGCAGCGCCTCTGGCGCCAGCGCTTCGTTCTTCTTCGTCCAGGGTGCGAACCGTACGGGCGGGAATGCCCACAGCCAGCGAAGCGGGTGGGATATGCGCTCCCGGCGGCACCACGGCCCCCGCCCCGATCACGGCTTCCGCCCCAATATGAGCGCCATTGAGGATAGTGGCGTTCATCCCGATCAGCGCCCCATCTTCGATGACGCAGCCGTGCACAACCGCGCCATGCCCCACCGTCACGTTTTCGCCGATCAGGGTAGGATACCCCGGATCCGCATGAATAACGACATTGTCCTGTATGTTGCTGCCCCTGCCGATCTCAATCCGTTCGACATCGCCGCGCAGGACCGCCCCAAACCAGACGCTGGCCTCGGCGGCGATGATGACATGACCAACGATTGTCGCGTTGGGGGCGATAAACACGGAAGGATCGATCAGGTGTGGTTGATGACCAATGACATCCACGATTTGCGTGTGTAGCTCCCTGGTGCAGGTTTCATGCTCCAATCATTGAGGCGAGTATTCACTCCTTCCAGCGCAGATTCTACAGGATCATCGGCGATAAAATGATGAGAAGAAGCCCAACCGCCATTACGACGACTCCGATAACCAGCATCGCCAAATCCAGCGCCCGCCACTGAAACTTACCGCTGATCCCGGCAAAAAAGAGGACTGTGGCGAACAACACCGTCAATAAGACAAAGCGATCCGAGATATCATTGTAATCATTCGCCTGGACGAATTTCGCTTTGGCTTCTTCCCGTTTCTGCTGTGCTGCCTGCTGCTCTGGCAACTGATATTCGGGCATCACAAAAGGTGAGCTTGGGGCGTCCGGGTTGGTTAACGGCTTGGTTTCCAGCCAGGCGGCGGTGGCGACGGCCAATGCAGGCGGGAATCGCTCATAATAGAAATCGGCCAGATCCTGGTTTTCAGCCGCGGTTGCGTCAACCCATTGGGAGAACAGACCTACCTGTACGCTGCCATGAGTTGCGGCGAGGCCGTCCAATCTGGCGGCCTCCACCTGGGCCTGAACCGCTTCCGTATAGGATTTCGCCTGCTCGCCATCCCATTGCGCCGCCTGATAGCCGCACCAGGCGGTCAGCGCCGTCGCCAGGGCCAGCACGATAGCCGAGGCAAACTCGACCCAACGGTCGAAGCGATCACCCTGGCCCTGAGAGAGGAATGATTTGTCTGCTTCAAGCTCAGACATAAAATCGCCTGTGTTGTGATGGATGTGCGCGAAGTATCTTAACCTGAAGTCACGACGAAACCCGCTGTTTTATACTCGACGATGGACGACAAACGGTTGAACGCGTTTTACCAGCGTCTCCGCCATCATCCATCGTCAACCGATAGACAAAAGTTGCGGTCTCAAAGTGGCGCCAGTTTAGCTGTAGCCTAGGCGGTTACGATTACCATAGCCGCCGCCCGCGTAGGAACCGACATCGATGAGGAGGGCCAGGCCCAGCCAGATCCAATCAAAGCCGACAATCCCATTGATTGGCGACCAAACCAGAACATACATCAATGTCGTCCAAGGAAGGAAGAGAAAGCCCAGAAGAGGCCATATCCATGTTTGAAAGGTCGCCTGCCAGCGTATTGAGTCAAGCAGCCACCAGACTAGAATAGCTAGGCGGGGGCCAAAAAGTACAAGGGTGGTAAAGAAACAGCACATGATGTCCTCCTGTTTATAAATCTGGAGTTGTAGATAGGGACCCGTAGTCCGATCTGATTACACTGACCAATCAAGCTGAACTATGTCGAATACTACCTGAAGCACCCTGTTGCGTCAATCATGGACGGTGTGGCGATGGTCAAGCGCAATTCACCCTCTCATGTCGGCAATTTTGGTTCGGCGCTAACGATAGGCGGTTTATGCTTATCGGTACGAGCGCTTGCCCAAAATCGCCGGAACCGCTACTCCCCGCTAATTTGCTCCCTCTATTCGCCAGCGATACTATATGAACTGGAGATTTTCTTAGCAATCGCTCATCACGGTCTGATTACATTTCACCAGCAAGGAGACAGATTATGTCACGCGCAGCGGCAGTGGCCCCAGCAGCCGGGGTCAGGATGAATACCTTTTTGGCCAAAGTCTATTTGCTCATGTTTGTCGGCCTGGCCATTACCGGTTTCGTTTCATATTGGGTCAGCACCAATTTGCAATTTCAGTTTAGACTGATTTCCAGCCCCTGGCTGGGGTTTGGTCTGTTTATTATCCAGATCCTTGTCGTGGTAGTCTTGAGCGCCAGAGTCATGACGATGCCAAGCGGGGGCGCCGCCCTGCTGTTCTTATTTTATGCGGCTCTGACGGGATTGACTCTTTCGTCGATTTTTCTGCTCTATTCTCAGGACCAGATCTACTCCGTGTTCTTTATTACCTCGGCCACTTTTCTGGTTTCCGGCCTGGTAGGGTTGGTGATAAAAAAGGATATGTCCGGCGCTGGATATTTTCTTTTTATGCTACTGACCGGCTGGATTCTGGCCTGGCTGGCAAGCTGGTTATTCAGCCTATTTTTTGGGCCGATGACCAATCTTAATTGGGCTATCAACTACATTGGCATTGCTCTATTCGTGGGCCTTACTGCCTGGGATCATCAGCAGTTGAAGAAGATTGGCCAGCAGGTTGACCATACCCCTGCCAGCGGAGGGCTGGTCGTCATCGGGGCATTAAAGCTGTATCTTGACTATATCAACCTGTTCCTGTTGATATTGAGAGCATCGAACAGGTAAGCAATCACACATCGATGCCAGATGATTCCGTCGAACTCTGATACTATTGGCGAAAGGAACACATACTGGACATCGTGACAAGAGATGCTCATCGTCGCCATCCCGCCGCACGGGGTGGTCGCCGAGCGGGTATCTCTCAACACAATCCCCACAAACTCTCACCCTCAAAGGAGTCTTACAATGCCAGGCAGACGACAAGAACGAAGAGAAGAACGGCGGGAAGACCGCCAGACCTTTGGCCGCAGAGGCAGCGCCAACCGCTACCAGATGCGCCAGAAGATGATCGCCATCGGCGACGATTTTTGGATCGAAAATGAACAGGGCCAGCGCGTCTACAAGGTCGATGGAAAAGCCTTGCGCATACGCGAAACGCTCAATTTCGAAGATGCGCAAGGCAATTTATTGTGCAAGATTCAGGAACGTATGATGCGGATCAAGGACAGCATGGAGGTCGAGGATGCTAACGGCGAACAAATAGCGATGGTGAAAAAGGCGCTTATCTCACCCATCCGGGATCGATTCGTCGTCAAGATTAAGAACGGTCCCGATCTGGATGTGAAGGGCAACATCCTTGATCATGAGTACACCATCGGCGAGGGCCGCGATAAGATAGCCGAAGTCTCCAAAAAGTGGTTCCGCATCCGCGACAGCTACGGCGTCGAGATCGAGCCCGGCCAGGATGATATCGTGATTCTGGCAGTGGCCGTCTGCATCGACCAGATGGCGCATGGCAGACACTAATGCGGCTCTCGTAGCGTGCGTCAGCCCATAGTCTTCTCAAGCCGCAAAACCTTTGCTAAACTATAGGCAATAGTTGGCGCGTCCCATAACAATTGAATCTAAACTGAAGTCGCAACGAGAACAGTAGTTTTTGACTCGACGATGCACGATGGGCGATAGACGATTGGATGTTTCTGCCAGTGTATTCGCCATCGCCCATCGTTCCGCATCCATCGATTTCCAGACCCGTCTCCATGAAACCAAGAACTGATCCTCTCCTCAAACGCCCCGTAATCCGCATCCTTGTCATTTGGGTCATTCAGACCGTGGCCCTTTTGATCATGGCGGCATTGATGTCCTCGGTGACTGTCACCAGCATAGAGGCGGCATTACTGGCTGCGGCTGTCATCGGCATCCTCAATGCCCTGCTCTGGCCCTTACTCAGCTATGTTCTGCTTCCGTTCGCCGTGCTCACGCTGGGATTGGCGGCACTATTATTAAACGGATTCATCGTCTACCTGGCAGCCTACTTACTGAAAGAGACCGGATTTACGGGATTTATAATCGACGGTTTCTGGGCGGCGTTCTGGCTCTCTATCGGGCTAACCGCCATCAACATCATCTTCAGCTCGCTGCTGACCATCGACGATGACAGCGCCTGGTATCGCAATTCGGTGAAACGCAAAATGCAGCGCACGGCCAAGCCAGAGCCGACCGATGTGCCCGGCATCATATTCCTGGAGATCGATGGCCTGGCCAAACCGATTTTAGAGAAAGCGATGGCTGAGGGCAACGCCCCTACGTTGAAACAATGGATTGATAGCGGCAGCCACACCCTCAGCGGTTGGGAAACCGACACCTCTTCGCAAACCTCGGCCAGCCAGGCCGGCATCCTGCACGGCAACAATCGTGACATCCCAGCGTTTCGCTGGTTCGACAAGGCCAGCGGACAGCTCGTCGCTTCCAGCAACGCCAAAATCCTGCCCATCATCGAATCCGATCGTTCGGATGGCGACGGACTTCTGGCGGATCAGGGCGCCAGTCGCGGCAATCTTTTCTCTGGAGACGCCACCTTCGTCATGGCGACGGCCAGCGCCATCCGCGACAAGACCAAATTTCACACCTCCGACTTTCAGGCGTTTTTCGCCAGCCCCTACAACGCCGCTCGCACGCTCATCCTCTTCGTTTGGGACGTGATTCTGGAGATGCGGCAATTCCGTTGGGCGCGCAAACACAACGTACAGCCGATCCTGGACAGACATCATCGCGGGTTCCCCTATCCCTTCATCCGGGCGGCAATGACGGTTCTGATGCGTGAGTTGAATATCAACACCCTGCTCGGCGACCTCTTTGCCGGACGACCCGTGGCCTATGCCACCTTCGTCGGCTACGATGAAATCGCCCATCATTCCGGCATCCTCGACCCTGGCGCTTTCGATGTCCTCCGCAAACTGGACGCCCAATTCGCACGCCTGATCAGCGCCGCCAAAGAAGCGCCGCGCCCCTATCATTTTGTCGTGCTCTCGGATCACGGCCAGACTGGCGGCGCCACCTTCAAACAGCGCTATGGGTATTCGCTGGAAGAACTGACCCAGCAGCTCATGGAAGAGAAAGCCACGGTTGGCGGGGTTAGCGAAACTGGCGAGGGGATGAGCGTTCTGAACTTCTACCTTTCGGATACGATTCAGAACGAATCTTCGGCCACGTCCAAAATGATGGCCCGCGCCTTCAAAGGCCAGACCGTGGAAGGCGATCTGGTTCTGGACGAACACAGCCGCGCCGATATCGTTCGCCAGACTTCAAC
Organism: Caldilineales bacterium; assembly: GCA_024102915.1. GTDB lineage: Bacteria > Chloroflexota > Anaerolineae > J102 > J102 > JAGFJG01. The sequence continues at coordinate 19,280 of JAGFJG010000053.1, read as the reverse complement.
TGGGGAACAAGAACAGCCGCAGCCCGACGTCATTGCCGTGGCCTCCGGCAACCTTGGCGTGATCTCATTCACCAAATGGCCGAATCGTATGACGCTGGAGGAAATCGAAGCTGCGTTTCCCGCCGTCATCCCCGGCCTGGTCGAGCACGAGGGCGTGGGTTTCGTCATGGTGCGTTCTGAAAAGCATGGGCCATTGGCGATCGGCGGCAAGGGCGTGTATTACCTGGCTGAAGACCGCTTCGAGGGCGAAAACCCCCTGGCTTTGTTCAGCCCCAACGCCCCCGCACACCTGCGCCGTACCGACAGCTTTTCGAATTGCCCGGATATTCTGGTCAACAGTTTTTATGATCCCAAGAACAATGAGGGCTGCGCCTTTGAGGAATTGATCGGGTTCCACGGCGGCATGGGCGGCACCCAAAACCAACCCTTCATCCTGCACCCGACCGAACTCAAGGTCGAAGGCGATCTGGTTGGCGCCGCCAGCATTTATCATCTTGGCAAGAACTGGCTCCAGCAATTACAGCAGAGCACAGCTTCGTAGAGACATTTTCGCCTCTGGCCGGGTTCTGGCCGACCGCCGAAATGTCGTCATCGTAAGGAGGTGATTCAATAAGGATTCTGAACCAAGAAATCTAACACTCGCTATCTGTCCACCGATCTGAATTCTTTCACATTCATCACTCATCATTTAGGAGCATTTCAAAATGCAACGTCCCATTGGCGTCACAATTCTGGCCGTATTCTCCGGCGTGCTGGCTCTACTGGCGCTCATCGCCTCCCTGCAATGGTTGGGATTCTTGGGCTGGATGAGCAGCGCACCCCCCAACATCGTCACGCCTAATATCTGGAACTTCTTCATCTACGCCCTGCTGGTCTGGGTCTATGTCTGGCTGACCCAAATGCTTCTGCAGGTCGATCCGGCAGCCTGGATGTTTATGATGGTCATCACCATCTTCAACCTGACCCTGAACTTCGTCTCGTTCCTCAACGGTGTACCGCCTGAACTGCTCGCTGCATCCACCGTCATCAACGCCCTGATCCTGATCTACGCCGTTCTGCCCGGCACACGCAAGGCATTCGGCCAGAAGTAAATCGGGACATTTTCCCGAAAACAGTCTCTCTGACGTTAAAGCTGCCGCCGGATTAATTGTCGATTGTCGACAATCTGATTCGGCGGCAGCTTGTTCTATGCAGCCACAATGATGAGGACGCCGCTCGTCCTTTTCATCCAATCAACCCATATTTCCAGTGTTGGATGCGCTTGAGGTGTTCTAATGGCGGATAATCAGTTCACGCGTTTTGTTTTGATTTTACTGGCCGTCGCCGCTGTCTTTGTCATTATGTTCGGCATCAAGGCGACGGCGGTTATCCTCAATCCCATCCTGCTGGCGATGGTCATCACCATCACGGTCCTGCCATTGCCAGGGATATTGCAAAAACGGGGTCTGCCGGGCTGGTTGGCGCTGGCCGTCACCGTCGTCGCGGTCGTTGGGGCGCTGGCCCTGGTGATTGCGTTGTTCTTTTTGGGCATCTCCAAGCTGACCATCAGTTTGCCCAGTTATGCGAATGACATCGCCGCTCGTGCGGATTCGACCGCGCAATGGATTGAATCGAATCTCGCCCAGATTGACAGTGGTTCCGTTGATTCCGCAGAAATAGCGAATTTCGTGGGGACGCTGCTGGGATTCATCAGCGGTTCGCTCGTCACTGTATTCATGACCTTGTTGATTTTCATTTTCATGCTCAGCGCCGCCATCACGCTGCCTAGCTCCACCCGCCTGGGGCTTTCGGCGGATAGACCGGCATTGTCGAAGATATCCGGTTTGACGGAGGATGTTCGACGGTATATCTCGATCATGACCCTGATCAATTTCCTCGTCGGCATGGGCGACGCCTTGTTATTGTGGATCATGGGCGTTGATTTTGCCCTATTGTGGGGATTGTTGGCCTGGTTCCTCGGCTATATTCCCACCATCGGCTTCTGGCTGGCGCTCATCCCGCCCACCATTTTGGCCTGGGCGCAGTATGGATGGAATTCAGCCCTGATCGTGTTTATCGGTTACGTGATCATCAATGGCTCGGTACAGAATTTTGTGCAACCCAAAATGATGGGCAACCGGCTGAACATCTCGCCCGTCGTCGTCTTTGTGTCTTTGTTCGTTTGGGGATGGCTGCTTGGCGGCATCGGCGCTATCCTGGCCGTTCCCCTGACCCTCCTCATCTTCAGTTTCCTGGACAGTTTCGAAGTCACGCGCTGGATCGTAACGCTCCTGCGTTTGGGGCCGAAGGATGAAGATAAGGAAACTCGCGAGGCGCGCGAACGACTTCGGAGTTTGTGGGGACGCGTCAACGTATTCGCCAATCGCGCTGAAGAGGGGCGCTGACTTAAACCGGCTCGTTTCATGCTTCAACCTGAAAATCGGTAGTGACAATTGAAAGGCGAGGTCAACATGGGCTTTATCTCAATCCTCTTGAGCATCCTGGTGGCTGGGGCTGTATCGCGCCGCATTCAGGGTACCATTATTTCCCTGGCGATGGTCTATACAGTTTTAGGCTTGCTGATCGGCGAATGGGGATTGGGTTTTGTCACCATGGATTTGAACAGCGAAATCATTCGCATCATCACCGAACTGACCCTGGTCCTCCTCCTGGCCTCCGACGCCGCTCGCATCAACGTCCGCATGCTCATACGAGACCATACTCTGCCCCAACGTCTTCTCGGCATTGGCCTGCCGTTGACGATGTTGCTAGGGACATTGCTTGCCTACGTTATATTCGGCGAACTCGGTCTTTGGGGTGCAGTAGTCCTGGCCATCTTGCTCGCCCCCACCGATGCCGGTCTGGGACAGCCTGTTGTTACAAACCCCCGCGTGCCCGTGCGCATCCGCCAGACTCTCAATATCGAAAGCGGCCTCAACGATGGCATCGCCATGCCCTTCCTGATTCTGGCGCTTTCGCTGGCCGTCGGCGCTGAAGAAAACCAGAGTGTGAACTTATTTGTCGTCGGGGCGCTGATCGATATCGGTATAGCCGTCCTGGTCGGCATTGTCATGGGCTGGCTGGGCAGCCGCTTCCTGCTTTGGGGACTTCGGAGCGGCTGGATGCTACAAGGTTTTCGCAAACTGGGCGGCATCGCCATCATATTGCTGACCTATGCTGTCGCTGAGCTGGTCGGCGGCAATGGATTCATAGCGGCTTTTGTGGTGGGCATGGTCATGGGCGATATGATGCGAGACGCCGAGGAAGATGTGAACGAACACGTCGAAGTGGAGGTCTCGTTGCTCACCCTGCTCACTTTTGTCTTATATGGCGCTATCCTGCTCCCGAATGTCGCCGATGGGATGAACGGCAAAGTGATCCTGTACGCTATCCTTAGTCTCACTCTGATCCGCATACTCCCGGTCGCCATCAGTTTGATCGGCGCCAAAGTACACCCGATCACAACTCTGTTTATTGGCTGGTTTGGCCCGCGCGGCCTGGCATCCATCCTCTACATTTTTACGGTGATCGAAACCGAGGAACTGCATGGGGTGAACCTCATCTTCGATGTCGCCATGGTCACGATCCTGTTCAGCATCTTTTTGCACGGCATCTCGGCGTCGCCTGCTGCGCGTTTCTACGGCGACTTCATCGCCAAACATCAGACTCAACAACCAGACGCCGCGGAACATCGCGCCGTTTCAGAGATGCCTGTACGTTCGCCTGAGGTCGGGCGAAGTTTCTAATATGAGGCGGTGATCAGCGCGGCGCAAAGACGAGCGCCGTCGCCCCATCGACCAGAAGGATTAGTTCGCCTTCGCCTTTCAACTGGTACGAATTCGCCGCGTCCAGCCTGCTCAGATAATCTCTCTCCAACGCCATTACGGCGTCATCCGTGCATGCCATTTCGGTCACGGCAATCGCCCCGGCGTCGAAAGCTGCCCCCTTCACCGTGTAATCCGAAAAGTAGGTATTGCAGCCGGAAGAGCCATCCAGCCCGCCGACTCGACGCCGGTCGAAATTCAAGGTCACATCATTGCCGCCACTGACAACGGGGACCAATTCATCTTGCGCGTTCAGGATGTACGTGGCGCGCCAATTCGTATCGGCCAGAGGGTTGTCGGGATTGCATGCCGCCAGAGAAATCAGCGCCAACAGCAGTGCGCTAAAAACCAGGGCGAATCGGCGCTGAACAACGCCGTGTAAAATCGACATGATGGTCTGCTCCTTCAAAAGCCAGTCCCATTAACGGGTCATCGAGACTACGCTCAGAGTCTAGCACATCTCGCCCCAGTCGTCATGGCACAGAGGAATTGTGATAAATTTGGGCAAGTCTGATACATGGCGCTGGTGCACATATCGCTGTAAAATGGCGGGGCATTTTCGGCCTATTCAATACCACTGCAGCAGAGGAAAATCGCCATGTCACGAAACTTCGATGCCATCATCATCGGCGCCGGCATCATGGGCTGCGCCACTGCGCTGGAACTTTCGCGGCGCGGGCTGCACGTCGTCGTGTTGGAGAAAGGCCAGGTCGGCTCAGGCGGAACCGGGAAGTCGTCGGCCATCATTCGCCAGCACTATTCGAATGAACTGACGGCACGCATGGCCCTGTACAGCCTGGGCGTCTTTCAGAATTTCGCCGAGCGGGTGGGCGATGAGTGCGGCTTCACCAAGACCGGATTTCTCGTCCTGGTCGCCGCCAAGGATCGGGCGGGTCTGGAAGCCAATATCGCCATGCAGCAACGGTTGGGCATCCGCACCGAAATGCTGTCGGCGGAAGCGCTGCGTGAAATAGTGCCGCAAATGGCGACCGCCGATCTGGTGGCGGCGGCATACGAACCCGACAGCGGCTATGCTGATCCCTATCTGACCGTGACAGCCTATGCAGCAGCGGCACGACAGGCCGGGGCGACTTTCTTCCTGAATACGGCGGTAACCGGTCTTCGCTTCCAAAGCGGCAAAGTAATCGGGGTGGATTCAGCCGCGGGGGCCTTCGATGCGCCTGTCGTCGTCAACGCCACGGGGGCTTGGGGGGCGCAGGTGGCGCGCTTGGCAGGGGTTGAAGCGCCAATCGCATCGTGCCGGGTGCAGGTGGCTTTCTTTCGTCGCCCGCCCGGTCACGAAAAACCCCACCCGGTGGTGGGCGATTTTATCCACGCCATCTACTTCCGGCCCGAAACCGGCGGCCTTACTCTGGCCGGATTGATCGACCCATCCGAAGCCGACGCCGTGGTGGATCCCGACGCCTTCAACGAACAGGCGGACCCGGCCTTCATCCTGGACACGGGCGAGCGATTGGTGGGCCGGTATCCGGCGATGGAACAGGCGCAGAGCACGGGCGGTTACGCTTCCCTGTATGCGATTACCCCAGACTGGCACCCTATTGTCGATCAAGCCCCGACGGGCAGCGGATTCTACCAATGCTCCGGGTTCAGCGGTCATGGCTTCAAACTTGGCCCGGCGGTGGGCCTGATGATGGCCGATCTGATTACCAAACCCGACCATCCGACCTTCGACCCGGCCATGTTCCGGCTCGACCGTTTCGCCCTGGGCCAGCCCGTGCGCGGGCAATATGAATACAGCATCGTGGGCTGATTGCTCACCCCGCGACCCGAACCACCTCCTCGACGTACAGAGTTTCAATTAACCAAGTTGATTCTCGGCAATTCATTTTCGCCGTGGAAGGAGGTCCAATGGCTACTGAACAACGAGTCAATCCCAACGAATCTATTATGGAAACGCAATCCCCAGGCAACGGCCAGTCGACGGCAAGCAGCTATCGCAAGCTCTATCGGCATCCGGCCGATAAACGGCTGGGCGGCGTGTGCGGCGGCCTGGGTGAATACTTCAACATCGATCCGGTTTTGCTGCGCCTGGCCATGGTCTTGCTCACCATCTTCACGGGCGGCATCGCCATCCTGGGCTACGGGATCCTGTGGATTCTGTTGCCGGAAGGGACGCAGCAACAGGGCGAGACGGAAGCGCCCGCCATCAAGCTCAGCAACAACAGCGTCGCATTGCTGGCCTGGGTGCTGATCGGTCTGGGCGTGCTGTGGCTGCTGGCCAACACCGGCATCCTGGGCGGACTGATGGATGTTTTCGGCACCGCGTTTAGCGTGCTCTTCTGGCCCGCCGTCCTCATCGTCGCCGGCCTGTTCATCCTGCGCAGCGTGCGCGGCAATCTCTCCTTCGGGAAAGACGTCAAAGAGCGTGTACCGGATGGCGAGTCGGTCAAGCAGGGTCTGAACGACGCCCGCCAGCGCGTACCGCTGAAGCGCAGCCGTGATGACCGCATGTTGCTCGGCGTTTGTGGCGGCATCGCTCGCTGGCTGAAGATCGATCCGGCCATCGTTCGCATCCTCTACGCCCTGTTCAGCATCGGCAGCATGGGAACTGGCGTCATCCTCTACGTCATCATGGCCCTGATCATGCCGGAAGAGGAGATGGCGACGGCGGTGGAAGTCGTCGACGCCGAGGTCCTCGACCCAATCAGCTAATACGTTCCTCTCTCAACTCAAACACAACGCCCGGCGAATCGTCGGGCGTTGTGTTTTCCTCCGACTAACCTGAGGTCACAACGAGAACAGTCGTTTTTTACTCGACGATGGACGACAGACAATAGACGATTGAACACCTTGTGTTAATGCTTCCGCTATCGTCCATCGTCAATGGTCTATCGTCAACGGTTGGTCAAAAGTAGCGATCTCAAACTGACGTCAGTTTAGCGATGTTGTCGCAATCCTCGCGGGTAATGATTCTTTACCACGCCCTGCACCCGCTTGCCCCACCCCAACGAGAATCCATCGACCGTCGTCAGCGTCCAGCCGTCCGGCCCGGACGACAGCAACGTCTCGCCGCGCAGATAGGCGGCCAGCTCCGCCGAATCGGAGCGCAGGTCGAGCCACTGCAGAACCTTGTCGGGTTGCAGCCACAGCGCCAGGGCATGGTGCGGCTCGAACCGGCCTTTCGCCAGCTTCCCCACGCGCAGCCCGGCCCGCAGCGGTCGCTGAGTCCCCCACCATTCCGGGTCCACCGGCAGCCAGTGCAACCACTCGCCGTATTGTTGCCAGCCATATTCCGGCAAATCCAGGGCCAGCGTCTCATGCCAGAATGTCTCAAACAGAGCGGTCGCATCCCTGGGCAACCTTCCCCGGCCAACATCGGGATCCGGCGCTTCCTGATCACCCTGGCGATCGAGCACAGCGAAGAAGTGTCCCTCGCCCACACTGCGGTGCGGCCAGATGCGTACGCATCGTTCCAGGGGCAGACCACGCGCCAGATCGGGACTGATCCAGTCGGGCCGGCCAGGATCAAAGCCGGGGAATGAGGGCGGCTGGCGTAGCGCGAAATCGGGGTGTTGACGCAGAAAGGCGGCGATCACCGCTTCATTCTCTTCCGGCGCAAAGGTGCAGGTAGCATAAACCATCCGCCCGCCCGGTCGCACCAAAACCGCAGCGTCGTCCAGGATAGCGCTCTGGCGAGTGGCGCATCCCTGCACATGCGCTTCGTTCCATTCCTGACGGGCTGCTTCCGCTTTGCGAAACATGCCCTCGCCCGAACAGGGCGCATCCACCAATACCCGGTCGAACTGCCCCGGCCACTGCGCCGCCAGATCGGCTGGTTGACTGCTCATCACCAGAGCATTGGCAATGCCGCTGCGCTCGAAGTTTTCGACCAAAGCGGCGGTGCGGTTGCGCACAACATCGTTGGCGACCAGCAATCCTCGTCCGCGCATGCGGCTGGCGATGTGCGTGGCTTTGCCGCCGGGCGCTGCGGCCAGATCGAGCGCCAATTCGCCCGGCTGGGGATCGAGCAAAACGGCGGCGGCCATGGCGCTGGGGTCCTGGAGATAATAGAGACCAGCGGCATGGTAGGGGTGGCGGCCAGGTCGGGCTTCGTCCGCGCCGGGGATGACGTACCCCTCGTCGCACCAGGGAACCGGCTCAAACGGCCATCCTGTCAATCCCGCAAAATCCTCAGCCCGAACCTTCAATAAATTCACGCGCAAACCAACGCGCGGCGATTCAGCCAGGGCGGCGAAAAAGGCGTCGGCCTCGTCACCGAGCAAAGTGCGCATGCGAATCTCGAAACGTTCAGGCAACATGTGCATCAAGGGGGGCAGGGGCATTGAGAGTATAGAGGAGGAAGTCGGGGAGGAGCAATGTGTCGGGGCGTGGTTCAGGCTTTTTCATCAATACCCGCAAAAGGTTCGATGATGTCAAGACGATAGGACGATGAGACGAAGGCAGACGATTTCCGCTTCGTCCTATCGACATTTTTTGTCCACTTTCGTCGCTGTTGTGATTGCGGGAGGCTCCACACATTCGCCGCATGCAAGACTTTTTACCGCACGCGTCGCAAAATCCGCCATTGACACCCACACAAACCCCGTGCTATTATCACCCAGCTTTTTTAGACCGAGACGAACCGGTGCACCCACACACCATCCTGACCCGGCCCACCTCGCCACATTTACATCATCAAGCTATCCCAGACACGGAGAGCCATCTCCGTGTCTCTTCTTTTGTTTGGAGCGCAACACCATGACCAAATACATTTTCGTCACCGGCGGCGTTGTCAGTGGCCTGGGCAAAGGAGTGACCGCTGCCGCCATTGGCCGTATTCTGCGCAGTCGTGGCATCAGCGTGGCCGGGCAGAAGTTGGATCCTTATCTCAACGTCGATCCCGGCACGATGAGCCCCTATCAGCACGGTGAGGTCTTTGTTACCGACGACGGCGCTGAAACCGATCTCGATCTGGGCCATTACGAACGATTCACTGGCGTCAACGTCACCCGCTCGAGCAATGTCACCAGCGGTCAGATTTATGCGGAAGTCATCGGCAAAGAGCGCCGCGGCGATTATCTGGGCGGGACGATTCAGGTCATCCCCCATGTCACCAACGAGATCAAGCGACGCATCGGCATGGTCGTACGCGAGACGGGGGCGGAAGTGGTCATGGTCGAAGTCGGCGGCACCGTCGGCGACATCGAAGGACTGCCTTTTCTGGAGGCCATTCGCCAGATGCGCAAAGATGTGGGCCGTGAGAACACAGTTTACATCCACCTCACGCTCCTGCCCCACCTGGGCGCAACGGGCGAACTGAAGACCAAGCCCACCCAGCACAGCGTGCGCGAATTGCGCGGCATTGGCATCCAGCCGGATGTGATTTGTTGTCGTTCGGATGTCGAAGTGGAGGACGAGGTGCGCGAGAAGATCGCCCTGTTTTGCGATGTGGAGCCGCGAGCCGTGATCCCGCTGGTCACCGCCGAAAGCATCTACGACGTACCCCTGACTCTAGAAGAAGCCGGGCTGGGCGATTATCTGATCGAGCGCCTGCAATTGCGCGCCCAACCGCCGCATCTTGAGCGCTGGCAAGAACTGGTGGAACGCATCCACACGCCCAAGCCAGCCCTGCGTGTTGGCATCGTTGGCAAGTATGTGGCGCTGCAGGACGCGTACATGAGCGTTCGCGAATCGTTGTTCCATGCCGGCGTGGCCTTAGGCTATGATATCGATATCGAATGGATCAATTCGGAGGAGTTGGAACGGGGACGTAATCTGGATAAATTGGCGTCGGTCGATGGCATCGTCGTGCCGGGCGGATTCGGCTATCGCGGCGTCGAGGGCAAGATCGTGGCCGCCCGTTATGCCCGCGAAAATAAGACACCCTACCTGGGATTGTGTTTGGGCATGCAGGTGATGTGCATCGAGTTCACCCGGCATTTGCTTGCCAGCGATGAACCCAACAGCACAGAGTTCAATCCCACCACCCGTTTCCCCGTGATCGACCTCATGGCCGACCAGCGCGATATTGTGGACATGGGCGGAACCATGCGTCTGGGATTGTACCCTTGCCGCTTATTGCCCGACACCCAGGCGCAAGTCGCCTATGGAACCGACCTTGTGCAGGAAAGACACCGGCATCGCTGGGAGTTCAACAACGCCTATCGCGACCGCCTGGGCGAAGCCGGGATGATCTTCAGCGGCATCAGCCCCGATGGTCACCTGGTTGAGATCGCCGAACTGGCCGATCATCCCTTCATGCTGGGCAGCCAGTTCCACCCCGAGTTCAAGTCCCGGCCTGATGAGCCTCACCCCCTCTTCGTGCGTTTCCTGGAGGCGGTGATCGCCCGCACTCAGCAACTCGATAGCGACGCCAGACCCATCCCGGCTGTTCCGGAAAACCAGGCCTGACGTCGACCAGACCCTGGCCGCAATTAATAGGCCTGCCAGGGTTTGACAGTCCACGATAACAAATATAAGATTAACGATTGTAAGATTCACAGGAACAAGGAGTTTGACCGTGTCGGACGCCAAAAAAGGCGCTCAAAAACAATCAATCAAGGTGATACCGCCCAAAAAAATCGTGCGAAAGCTGTCGGTGGGCCAGGAAGTGGAGGGCCGCGTAAGGCGGTTGGCCGATTTCGGTGCTTTCATAGATATCGGCGTTGGCACTGATGGGTTGGTTCATGTTTCTGAAATAGCGCAACAACGAATTAACAAACCAAGCGATGTGTTGGCAATCGGCGATCAGGTTACGGCCTGGATCAAAGAGTTGGACAAAGAGAGGAATCGCATCAGCCTCACCATGATCCCGCCAGGCACACCCACTATTCGCGACCTGCAAGCGGGCGAGGTAGTGACCGGTAAGGTCACTCGCATCGAAAGCTACGGCATTTTCGTGGATATCGGCATTGGCCAGGATGCGATGGTTCATGTCAAAGAGATGTCACATGGATACCTGGCGCACCCAAGCGAGATGGTGAAGGTCGGCGAAGAGGTGACCGCCGAGGTGCAGGGCGTGAGGCGACGCCGGGGTCAGATTGACCTCTCGATGCGTGCAGTCATGCCCGAACCAGTTGTCGAGGAACAGGCCGCTGAGACATCTGCGCCGGATGAGGAAGACCTGGACGAGATGGTGGAGGAAGAGGAGGAGCTTCCAACTTCATTCGAGTTCGCGCTTCAACAGGCTCAGAACAAGCGTAATCGCAAAGACAACAAGCGCCGCAAGAAGCAATGGTATGAGGACGACGAAGAGGACGATCTGATTGATCGCACACTCAGCTTCGCTGACGAGTAATTCCTCTCCAATCAAACCTGGATAGCTAGGGCTGGTGCGACTTTGTTTTCACCAGCCTTTTCTTTTGGATGCGGACGTCTTGCCAACTCCATTCCGCCGGTCGTTGAAAACGCATTACCGGTCCTGGTATGCAGAAAACCACTCGCCTTCTCCACCTCTGCTCGCTGCTAGTTTTGACGGCGCAATTCATATTGGCGTCGCCGCGAGTGGTGCAGGCGCAGGGAGCGCCACCGGTTCTCACAACTCGTTCGCATGCGAACGCTCAATTTGCAGACAATAGCATCACCGTGCAAATTGACACGCAGTTTTTCCTTGATGGCGAAGAACTGAGTCTGGAAGAACTGCAAAACCTGGATCCAAATTTTACGCTCGATGACCGCACGCTCAGTGGCTATTCGATGTTGCTGGCGCTGCCGCCCGGCGTCGGCGCTACGATAGGGGCTGTTTCCGGCGAGACGATTGTTATACCGATTACCTGGCAGTTTGAAGCGGCGGCCCCTGATGTGCTCGGCCCTGCCGCCCAGGTTTTCACTCCATTCTGGTTTCGCAATCAGTGGATGGTGCGTCTGCGGGTATGGCCGACCCGATTCGAAGTTACACCCAAAAAACTGACGATAATGCCGCACATCGCCGTGCGCCTTGACCTGACCGGGCAGTGGCAGAAGCTGGATCCCCCTGCATCCGATCCAGTTTGGGAGCCAATTTACCGTCAATCTGTTCTCAATTACGACGATGGGCTGTACTGGCGCAAACGAACACCCGCATCCTTCGACCAACTCGAAGGCCCGGCGCCGGCAACCGGGAACTGGCAACTACGGGTCAGGGTCGATCAACAGGGGTTGCATCGAATTTCCTATGATGATCTGGCGGCGGCGGGTATCGACGGCGGAGCGATCGCGCCAACTCTTCTGCAACTGTACGAAGGCGTGCAACCTGTGGCGATCCAGGTCAGCGGCGAAGAGGATGGGCGTTTCGACCCTGGAGATGACATCCTGTTTTACGCAGCCGCGGCGAAACCAACGTACGACGGGAGTTATGTTTACTGGTTGATGCAAGGGGAAACGCCCGGAAAACGGGTGTCGTCACGCTCGACCCCGCCAGGTGGCGCGCTTTTGCCCGGTTACAACGGCGTTTTGCATCTGGAAGAGCAGAATATCTATTATTCCGAACGTTCCAACGGCAATGGCGACCATTGGTTTTGGGCGACCATCCGCCCGCAGCGCAACGGTAGCGGCTCCAAATCGATTCAGTTCGACCTATTGCCGGTAAACTGGGGGCCGGTCGATGCCACGCTGCGCCTGCGCCTCATGGGTTACGAGCCGGGCGTCACAGATGTACGGGTCAGCATCAACGGCTATGAAGCGGACAGTTTCCGGGTGACCGACCAGCAGTATGTCTTGCGCGAGGTGAAGTTTCCTCACTTCATGCTGAACAATGGCCCGAATGAGGGCGTTATCACTGTGGAACGGGTCGGTTCCCAGACGAACACCGTCGTCCTGGATTGGATAGAAGTGGGATACGTACGCCAACTGGCAGCGTCTGGCAACCGGCTTCACTTCAAGATGAATTGGCCCGGAGTGTGGCGCACTTTGTTGGACGGCTTCGATGAGATGCCGGTCGTTTGGGATGTCAGCGATCCTACTCAACCGGTCATGATCGAAAGTGTACAAAACGAAATCTCGGATCAGGGTGTAAACCGGTATGGGTTTACCAGCGACAGCGCCGATCTGCCCATTTACGAAGCGGCGACGACAACGGCCATGCTCAGGCCAGACCTGGAAGTCGTTTCGTCCTCATCGTCATTGCTTGATACAAACATGCAGGCAGACCACATTATCATTGCGCCGGACGAATTGCTGGGGGCGGCCAAAAGGCTGGCAGCGCATCGCAATTCCCAGGGCTTACGTTCGATCGTCATCCCTCTGCCAGAAATCTTCGATACGTTCAACGCCGGGAACGCCGACCCGGAGGCGATCCGCGCTTTCATCAACTATACGCTGACGAACTGGCAAACGCCGGCTCCCGCCTATCTGCTCCTGTTTGGCGATGGGCATTACGATCCCCGGCACTATCAGACTGTAACGCCCATCCGCGTTCCCGTCGCCCTGAGAGATGTCGATCCCTGGCTGAGGGAGGTCGCCGACGAAAATTATTTTGCAGCCGTCATCGGCGATGATGCGGTCGCCGACATCATGATGGGCCGGTTGCCAGTACAAACTCCGGGCGATGCCGAAAGGCTCGTCGACAAACTCATACGTTTCGACCAGCTATCGAGCGAGGACGCCTGGCTTTCCCATACATTAGTTGTGGCCGACAATCCGGACACAGCCGGTGATTTTCATGCCCTGGCTGACGCCGCCGCCCAGCTCATCAGATCCCGATTGACGCCGGACAAATTCTATCTGGGACGCACGCACAGCACAGCCGACGCCATGCGTCCCGACATGCTGAATGCCTGGGGTCTCGGCCCGCCGATCATCAACTACGTCGGTCATGGCCAGCCTGACGCCTGGGCGGGCGAGAATATCCTCAATCGTTCGCATCTGCCCGGCCTGCAAAACCTGGACCGGCCCGGCATCCTATTGGCCATGGCCAGCCTCACCGGCGTATTCTATAACCCCAATATTCAATCCATGCAGGAAGATATGCTGTTGCTGCCCGACGGTCGCGGCGTCGCTGGCTATGTGGCCAGCACGGGCTATGGGCTTTCCGCTGGCAATGCACTCGTCAACGAAGGTTTTCTGAACGCAATGTCGTTCGATTTGGCGCACTGCATGGGCGAGGCGATGCTTTACGGCAAGCTCAACCTCTACACCAATACCTATTCGTATTCGGAATTTCTGGTGCAACTCTTTACGCTTTTCGGCGACCCGGCCTCGCAGCTTCCCGACCTGCCGCGCCAGAACGCCTTTTACATGCCGCTTTACAGTCGCTAATGCAGTTGGGCAGTAATCGGTAAACAGTGAGCAGTTGAGTTCTGCCACTGAAACTGCTCACTGAAAACTGTTGACTCATCTACGCCACAGTGCGCCAGGAGAAAGACCATGATCCATCCGCTCGTCGTTCAACTCCGCTTCGCCCGCTCCGAATTCTTCCGCTGCATCGATGGCATTAGCGACGACGATGCCCGTCAGAGACTGTCGCCCATGAACTGCGTCAGTTGGATGGTCGGACATCTCGCCAACCAGGAGAATTATTATTGGGTGATCATCGCCCAGAGTCAGAACGCCGCGCCGGGACTCAACGAACAGGTCGGGTTCGGCAAACCGGCCTCGCAGCCACATCTGGCCGACATGGTCGATACCTGGCGAACCGTGGTCGCAGCCGCTGATCCTTTTCTGGAAACCCTGACGCCAGAGCTCCTGCAAACCTATTTCCAATGGCGGGGCGGCCCGGCGCCCGAAAGCGTGGGAACCCTGTTGCAGCGGGTCATTTATCACTATTGGTTTCATACAGGCGAAGCTCATGCTGTGCGACAGATGTTGGGGCATCCCGACCTGCCGCAGTTCGTGGGATCGATGAATGCCGCTGTGTACCGACCGGAAAACTGACTGGGATAGTATGAAACTGCCGTAAGATTCGCCGGGGCTGAAGACTCCAGGCAACGGGCAGGGTTGTTCGCGACCTCATCGAACCTTTGCCAATTTGACTGCAATCGGCCAAACTCAACCCCAGCGATCCACTGGAATAATGATGAAACGATCTTTACTGCCAATTTTATTTGCAGGCCTGTTGGTTTTGGCGGCTTGCGGCAACCGGGACATCGAACCTACGCTGCCTCCGCCCACACAGACGCCTGTTCCCAGGGCCGCCAACACGACGGCGCCCACAGACCTTCCCGCACCGACCGACGTTCCCGCTGCGACCGACACGCCGATCCCGACCGTTGAACCGGCCAGTCCTACGCCTGTCGCTCCCGCCGACGACCCGGCCCCTGCGCCTCCGCCCCAGGCCGAATCGCCATTGCCCGAACCCACGCCTGAAGCCGTCCCGGTGGATTGGAGCCAGACCGAGTCCCGCACCCCGGACGGCTTCTACGTACGCGGCGATCCTCAAGCGACCATCCTCATCCTCGACTACTCCGACTTTTTGTGAAGCTCTTGCCGCGCCCACGTGTTGGGCACAGAGCCAGCCTTGATCGACGAATACGTTCGCAACGGCATCGCCCGTCTGCAGTTCTGGCATATCCTCGACCATGCCGATACCTCAGTTCAGGCTTCGGCGGCGGCGGAATGCGCGGGTGAACAGGGGGCTTTCTGGCGGATGCACGACGCCCTGTTTGAAAATCAGAACGACCTTTGGGGCGGCGACGTGCAAACGCATGTGGTGTTGGCAACGAATCTGGGGCTTGACGCCGAGGCTTTTCGCCTGTGTATGGAAACGGGCAAGAAACAGCAAAGAGCCCGTGAAATCGACAATCAGGTCAAAGCCGCAGGCGTCCGCATCCGCCCATCCTTTGACGTGAACGGCCAGCGCATCCAGGGTTCGCCACCGCTGGATCAATGGCGGGAACTGCTCGACGGTGTGCTCAATGGATAGTCTTGTAGACGAATCATCGCAGCTAAAAAGCGTCTGTGTGTTCTGCGGCTCGAACCCCGGTATCAATGGCAGGTACGCCGAGGCCGCGGATGAGTTGGGCGGCCTGCTGGCGCGCTCCGGAATTCAACTGGTGTATGGCGGCGGCGCCACCGGGATTATGGGCGCAGTCGCCAATGGCGCACTCCGTCAGGGCGGGAGAGTGATCGGGGTCCTGCCCAGCGCCATGCAGATCCCCGGCGTCGCGCACGAGGGGCTCAATGAATTGCAGATCGTACCGAACATGCATGCACGCAAAGCGAGGATGGCTGAACTGGCTGATGCCTTCATCGCTCTCCCCGGCGGTATGGGCACTCTGGAAGAATTGTTCGAGGTCCTCACCTGGAGTCAGCTTGGGTATCAGCCGAAACCAATCGGCATACTCAACCTGGATGGCTATTATGATCCGCTGCTCGACATGGTCGACCACATGATCGAGCAGGGCTTTGTCAGGTCTGCACATCGCGCTATATTTGCTGTGGCCATCCGCCCGCAAGAAATGCTGCCTGCGCTCAACGGCTTTCGCCACCCCGTCGCTTCCAAATGGACTGAAATTGAAGGGCCAGGCTGATGGACGATGCCCTCCTCTATTTGGCCGTGATCGCAGCCGGCGCAGCAGCCGGGTTCATCAACACACTGGCCGGGAGCGGCTCCGCCATCACCTTGCCGTTACTGGTATTCATGGGGCTGCCCGCATCGGTGGCAAATGGCACCAACCGCATCGGGGTATTGTTTCAGACCGGGGTAAGCACGATTTCCTTTCATCGCGCCGGTGTGATCCCCTGGCGCAGCACGATTGCCTTGTTGGCGCCGTCGATTGTGGGCGCTATCGTGGGAGCGTCCATCGCCGTCGATATGGACGAACAAAAGATGCGCTGGGCGATCGGCGGGATGCTGGTGCTGACCTTTTTCCTGCTGATCCTGCGCCCGCAACGCTGGCTGCAACCGCGCGTCGAGGGCGACCGGCCGGTCGATTGGCGGGACATGATTATCTTCTTTCTCATCGGCCTCTATGGCGGATTCATTCAGGCTGGCGTTGGCATTTTTTTGTTGGTAGGGCTGGTCATGGGCATCGGCTTCGATCTGGTCGGGGGCAATGCCATCAAATCGGTGTTGACCCTGGCTATGAACATCTTCGCCTTCGCCATCTTTGTTTGGAATGGGCAGGTCGATTGGCTGTTGGGGTTCATCCTGGCGATCGGTAATGTGATTGGAGCGTGGGCGGCGGTGCATCTGGCGATCAAACCGGGGGCGCAGGTATGGATTTACCGCTTGCTCCTGATCGTTGTCGTCTTTTCGGCAGCGCGAATGTTTCTCGATGCATGAGCGACGTGACGGCTTGCCATTTCATCGCCGCGTTATAGCATGGTTACATCGTGATTGATTGTCAGAATTCTCATCCTATGCTACGATTTAATCGTCGCTGAATTCAGCGTTCAAAGCATTTATTTTCATTTATTCCGGTTTACGTTTCCACATTTATTCGCACCATTCCATTGACAACCAAATACATGTGGAAGGAGGTGATACGCAATCGTGGCCCTCGATCGCATTTTTCGTGTCATCGGCCTCATTCTCTTCGGAATTATTGGGTGGCAAATTGGCATTCTTATTACCCAAACACCCAACCCCCTCACTGATCTCAGGTCCCTGCGATATGTCATACCGCTGACGCTCCTCGGCGCAGTGATTGGCTGGTTCATTGCACCGTACATCACGACCCGACCGGCGATGTTCGCAATCCGGTTGGTTCGTAATATACCTATTGAAGAAGTCGTTTCGGCTGCCATCGGTCTGGCGCTGGGGCTGCTCATTGCGGCCCTATTGGCTATTCCGCTTTCGCAGTTGCCCGACCCATTCGGTTCCATTCTTCCCTTTGTCGGCAGCATCATCTTCGGGTACCTGGGTGCGATGATTGCGGTGCTGCGCGGGGAAGATATGGTGCGGTTGCTTGGGCGTGTGCGGCGGGGAGGCGACCGCACACAGGAAGAGCCGCAATCAGGGATCCGGCCAGTCCTTCTCGATACCAGCGTGATTATCGATGGCCGCATCGCCGATGTCGCTCGCACCGGTTTTCTCGTCGGCCCGCTGATCGTCACGCGTTTCGTGCTGGCCGAATTGCAGTACATCGCCGACTCTCCCGACCAGTTGCGCCGCGTGCGCGGCAGGCGCGGGTTGGAAGTATTGGATGATTTGCAGGGTCTGGAATCGCCCAGTCTGGAAATCAGCGACATGGATGTCCCAGGCGTGCGCGAGGTCGATGAAAAGCTCATGGCTCTGGCTCGCCGCCACGGTTATGCCATCGTTACCAACGATTACAATCTGAATCGCGTGGCCATGTTGCAGGGCATCACCGTGCTCAACCTCAACGACCTGGCCAACGCCATGAAATCGATCCTGCTGCCCGGCGAAAGTCTTTCCCTCCTGGTCATCCAGGAAGGCAAGGAATTGGACCAGGGAGTGGGTTATCTCGACGACGGCACCATGGTTGTCGTGGAAGGCGGCAGCCGTTACATCGGCCACAAAGCCGACCTGACCGTGACCAAAGTCTTGCAGACCAGCGCCGGTCGCATGATCTTCGCCGTCCCGAATTAAGCTATTTTTACCACAGAAAGCGCAGAGATCACGGAGAAACCGAGCAGGCAAAAGCTTAGTTTTGTAATTAATCTTCAGTCATCGATCTTCACTTACCAGCATGACCCTTCGCGTTTACAACACACTGACCCGCCAGAAAGAAACCTTCGTCACCCTGGATGAGGGCGTGGTGCGCATGTACGTCTGCGGGCCGACCGTTTACGATGACGCCCACATCGGCCACGCCATGTCGGCGATTGTCTTCGATGTCATTCGCCGTTATCTCGAATTCAAAGGCTACGATGTGCGCCACGTGATGAACTTCACCGACGTGGACGACAAGATCATCAATCGGGCGCGGGAGAGCGGGCGGGCGGCAAACGAATTGGCCCAGGGCTATGTCGATGCGTTCGTCGAGCATATGGCGCAGTTGCACGTGTTGACGCCGACGATGTTGCCGCGTGTGTCCGAGACGATCGATGAGATCGTCGATATGGTTCAGACGCTGATCGACCAGGGCTATGCCTACGAGTCGGAACGCGACGTCTATTTCCGGGTGCGGAATGATGACGATTATGGCAAGCTCAGCCGCCGCTCGCTGGAACATGCCATCAGCAGCGAACGCGAGCGCTTTGGCGACGAGCTGAAGGAAGACGCCGCCGATTTCGCCCTGTGGAAGGGACGGAAAGCCCCGGACGAACCGGCCTGGCCCAGCCCTTGGGGAATGGGTCGCCCCGGCTGGCATATCGAATGCTCGGCCATGGCTCGCCGCTTTCTCGGCCCCACCATCGACATCCACGGCGGCGGCAATGACCTGATTTTCCCGCATCATGAGAACGAGATCGCCCAGAGCGAGAGTTGCAACGCCGCGCCGCTGGCGACCTACTGGCTGCACAACGGCATGCTGCAATTGCGCGGGGAAAAGATGTCGAAGTCGCTGGGCAACATGGTCTCGATCAATCAATTCCTGGCCGACCACGACGCCGACACCTTCCGCATCCTGGTTTTGGGCTCGCATTATCGCAAGCCCCTGGCCTATGACGACGAGGTGGTCGAACAGGCCCGGC